>CAMOPD010000148.1 GCA_946622085.1 uncultured Prevotellaceae bacterium
CAGCGAACTCAGAGGCAGCGCAGTCCATGGCGATGCGCACGTCCTTGCCCGGCTCGTAGCCGGCAGCCTTGATGGCCTCCATGATGGTGTCGAGAGCGTCCTCGATGCCATTGAAGTTGGGGGCGAAACCACCCTCGTCGCCTACGGCTGTGGAGAGTCCGCGAGCCTTGAGCAGCTTGGCCAGGTTGTGGAACACCTCAGCACCCATGCGCACGGCTTCCTTGATGCTGGTAGCACCCACGGGGCCAATCATGAACTCCTGGAAAGCGATGGGAGCGTCGGAGTGAGCACCACCGTTCACGATGTTCATCATCGGCAGAGGCATGGTGTAGCTGTTGCAGCCACCGATATAGCGGTAGAGAGGAATGTTGAGAGCCTTGGCAGCAGCCTGAGCAGCAGCCAGCGACACGCTCAGGATGGCGTTGGCGCCGAGCTTGCTCTTGGTGGGTGTGCCGTCGAGCTCGAGCATCTTCATGTCGAGTCCGCGCTGGTCGAACACGCAGTCGCCCTTCAGAGCGGGGGCGATGATGTTGTTTACATTCTCCACAGCCTTCAGTACGCCCTTGCCCAGATAGCGGCCTTTGTCGCCGTCGCGAAGCTCAAGTGCTTCGTTCTCACCGGTAGAGGCACCAGAGGGAACAGCAGCGCGACCCATCACGCCGTTTTCCAGTGTTACTTCACATTCTACTGTAGGATTGCCACGCGAATCCAGAATCTCTCTTGCATGAATTTTTTCAATCTTCATAATTACGTCTTTGTTTTTAGAAAAGTATGATGTTATCTGACTGCAAAATTAATGTCATTTCGCGATAATGACGAAAGTTTGCTGCATTTAATGCTTCTGATTTTCAAAAAATTAAGAATTCCCCGCCCTTTGCTTCCACTTTGTTTGGCCGAATGTCATTTCTGCTTAGCAAATATTTTGCCGGAAACCGCAGAATGATTACTTTTGCAGCCAAATTATATTGAGAAGCCAACAATGAATACCCTCCTACGCTTTCTGCGCGACTGGGCGCTGCCCGTGGCCATGCTTGCCGGCACGCTGCTCTATCTCGCCTTTGCCTTTCTGCCGCCGCTGGAGCCCTCGGCGCGCCTCTTCGGCCCCTTTTTCGATGCCATCCTGCCGTGGTTTATGTTTCTCATCCTGCTCGTCACTTTCTGCAAGGTGGACTATCATCGGCTACGCCCCGTGCGCTGGCATTTCTGGGTGGGGCTCATGCAGGTGCTCTTCATCGCCGTCGTCGTCTGTCTCATTCTGGGCTTCCATGCTAAGGGCGACCGCCTCATTCTGCTCGAAGCCGTGCTCTGCTGCATCATAGGCCCCGGAGCGGCAGCGGCTCCCGTGGTCACCGTGAAGCTGGGTGGCGACCTGGAGTCGATGACCACCTATACCTTCATCTCCAACTTCATCACCGCCACACTCGTGCCGGTGGTGTTTCCGCTCATCGACACCGACATCCACATGTCTTTTCTCTCCTCTTTCCTCCTTATATTATATAAGGTATGCCTCATCCTGGTGCTCCCCATGCTGCTGGCCTACATCATCAAGCATCATGCCCACCGGCTGCACCAGCGCATCGTCTCTATACGCGACCTCTCGTTCTATCTCTGGGCCATCTCGCTCTCCATCATCACCGGCACCACCGTGCGCAACATCGTGAACGCTCAGACCACCGTGCCCTTCCTGCTGCTCATCGCCCTCATGGGGCTTGTGCTCTGCATCGTTCAGTTTTCCGTGGGCCGCTATATCGGCCATTTCTTCGGAGCAGTGGTCAATGCGGGGCAGGCTCTCGGACAGAAGAACACCACGTTTGCCATCTGGATCTCCTATATGTATCTCAATCCGTTGGCTTCGGTGGGCCCTGGCTGCTACATTTTGTGGCAGAACATCGTCAACAGCCTTGAACTCTGGCAGCACCGCAAGGGCGAGACAGTTCGCTGAAAGGCCCATGTGCACTTTGATTGCTACGTCATGTGCGAATCGTAGCGTACCACGACGGGTCGTTGAAAGTTAAAAAAGCATAAACATCAGGATTTTAGTTTCTTGTAATATCGTCTGACTGCCAATTATTTACTACCTTTGCACCCGCAAAATTGTAGTGGGGCCAAAAAGAGAACCCCCGAGGGCAGCGTGTAAATAGCAGCCTTTGCTCCCCCCAGACGAGGGGACAATCGTTGCGGTTTGTGAATCGCTGTTCACTGGCAGGCGGAGAGTCTGCTCGTTTCCAGGTACGTAAAGCCAGGCGCGGTCGGATGGCGACATATCCGGTATTTATTAAAAACGTTTTTCAAATCATTCATTTAAACAAATGGACACTTTAAGTTACAAGACTATTTCCGCTAACATGGAGACAGTGAAGAAAGAGTGGGTCGTTATCGATGCCACCGATCAGGTTGTTGGCCGTCTGTGCTCTAAGGTTGCAAAACTCATTCGCGGAAAGTACAAGCCCAACTTCACCCCGCACGTGGACTGCGGTGACAATGTGATTATTATTAATGCCGACAAGGTGATCTTCACCGGCAAGAAGGAGACCGACAAGGTGTACACCCGCTACACGGGCTATCCTGGCGGCCAGCGATTCAACACGCCTGAGCAGCTGCGCAAGCGCCCCGATGGCATGGACCGCATCATCCGCCACGCCGTGAAGGGCATGCTGCCGAAGGGACGTCTGGGCCGCCGGCTCATCGACAACCTCTATGTCTACAATGGCACGGAGCATCAGCACGAGGCTCAGCAGCCACGCGCTATCGACATTAACCAGTACAAGTAGGAACAAGTATTAAGAATTAAGAACAAAGAAATTGTATGGAAATAATCAATGCAATTGGTCGCCGCAAGAGTGCCGTAGCACGTGTTTACATGACTGAGGGTACGGGCAAGATCACGATTAATAAGGTAGAACTGGAGAAGTATTTCCCTTCAGCCATCCTGCAGTATGTGGTAAAGCAGCCGCTGGAACTGCTTCAGGTAGCTGAGAAGTATGACATCAAGGCCAATCTCGACGGTGGCGGCTTCACCGGACAGAGCCAGGCTCTGCGCATGGCCATCGCCCGCGCACTGGTGAAAGTGAATGCCGAGGACAAGAAGAACCTCAAGAGCCATGGATTCCTGACACGCGACAGCCGCGAGGTGGAGCGCAAGAAGCCAGGACAGCCGAAGGCACGTCGTCGCTTCCAGTTCAGCAAGCGTTAACTCGCTCGCTCTCTGCGATGGCACTGTCTGCTATGTGCAATTCATTTTGCAGATAGGGAGATGGCATCATTGCCAGAGGCTGGAGAAACATGTTTAGCATCTAAACCGTTGAGACCTGGGAAAAGGCGGCTGACGGCTGTCATGGGTGAGCCAAATGCCCATAGCCAACTACTCATCGGTTGATTCTAATCGGAATTAAAAAGAAAGTAAACAACAACAATCAAAAAAAAGAAACAAGTAATGTCAAGAACAAATTTTGACCAACTGCTCGAGGCCGGCTGCCACTTCGGCCACCTCAAGCGCAAATGGAATCCTGCCATGGCTCCCTACATCTTCATGGAGCGCAATGGCATTCATATCATCGACCTGCACAAGACCGTAGCCAAGATTGACGAGGCTGCCGAGGCACTGAAGCAGATTGCCAAGAGCGGCAAGAAGATTCTCTTCGTAGCCACCAAGAAGCAGGCTAAGGACGTGATTGCAGAGAAGGCTGCCAGCGTGAATATGCCCTACGTGATTGAGCGCTGGCCGGGCGGCATGCTCACCAACTTCCCCACCATCCGCAAGGCCGTGAAGAAGATGACCAGCATCGATAAGCTCATGAGCGACGGCACCTTTGGCAACCTCTCCAAGCGCGAGCTGCTGCAGATCACACGTCAGCGCGCCAAGCTGGAAAAGAACCTCGGTTCCATTGCCGACCTTACCCGTCTGCCCAGCGCCGTGTTCGTGGTCGACGTGATGAAGGAGCACATCGCCGTGAAGGAAGCCAACCGTCTGGGTATCCCCGTCTTTGGTATCGTTGACACCAACAGCAACCCCAACGACATCGACTTCATGATTCCTGCCAACGACGACGCTAAGGATTCCATCGAGGTAATCCTCAATGCCTGCTGCGCAGCCATTGCCGAAGGACTGGAAGAGCGCAAGGCTGAGAAGGCCGACGAGAAGGCTTCTCAGGCTCAGAACGATGCCGAGGAGGCTCCCGCTGCTCCCAAGCGCGCACGCCGTGCCCGCAAGGAAGAAGCTCCCGCCGCCGAGGAAGCTCCTGCTGCTGAAGCCGAGGAAGCTCCCGCTGCTGAGTAATGAAGAGTAGTAAGAAGTATTTGTAATTAGTAAACCTGAAAACAGAAAAAAGAATTATGGCTTACAAAGTAAGTATGGATGATATCAAGAAGCTCCGCACCATGACAGGCGCAGGCCTGGCTGACGTGAAGAAGGCCCTGACCGAGGCCGAGGGAGACTTCGACAAGGCTAAGGAACTGCTCCGCGAGCGCGGATTGGCCATCGCTGCCAAGCGCTCCGACCGCGAGACTTCCAATGGTTGTGTGCTCGTTAAGAAGGTAGAGGGCTTTGCTGCTATGATTGCTGTGAAGTGCGAGACCGACTTCGTGGCTAATGGCGCCGACTTCATTGCCATGACACAGGCCATCCTCGACGCTGCCGTTGCCAACAAGTGCAAGACTCTCGACGAGGTGAAGGAACTGACACTGGCCGACGGCCAGAAGGTGCAGGACACCGTGACACAGCGCTCGGGCATCACCGGTGAGAAGATGGAACTCGACGGCTATCTCACGCTCGAAGGCGATAACGTAGAGGTATACGACCACATGGGCAAGCACACCCTTTGCACCATGGTGCAGACCAACAAGGAGAACGTGGATGCTGGCCACAAGGTGGCTATGCAGGTGGCTGCCATGAAGCCCGTGGCTCTGGATGCCGAAAGCGTTGACCAGGCCATCCTCGACGAGGAGTACAAGACGGCAGTGGAGAAGACCAAGCTGGAGCAGGTGGAGAAATATGTTGAGGTGGTTCTGAAGAAGGCCGGCATCAACCCCAACCTCGTTGACAGCGAAGACCACATCGAGTCGAACATGGCTAAGGGATGGCTCACTCAGGAGCAGGCCGACGAGGCTCGTGCTCTGAAGGTGAGTGCTGCTGAGGAGAAGGCCAAGACCCTGAACCCGCAGATGATTGAGAACATTGCCAAGGGCCGCGTGCAGAAGTTCCTCAAGGAGAACTGCCTGGTTGACCAGGAATTCCAGTTCGGCGATGGCGACAAGGCCACCGTTGCCCAGTGGCTGAAGGCTCAGGACAAGGAGCTGAAGGTGGTTGCCTTCAAGCGCTTCACACTCGTAGCTGAGTAAAACCAAGCTAAAGCAAATAACAAGAGAGCCGGAAACGATTTCGTATTCGTTTCCGGCTCCTTTCGTTTTGGCCAGCACAATATAGGCAGCTAAGCTACCTGTACATTTGTAAGGATGTTCTTA
>CAMOPD010000149.1 GCA_946622085.1 uncultured Prevotellaceae bacterium
TCAGCGAGGAGAAGGGTCTGAAGCTGGAGCAGGCTACGCTCGACATGCTGGGCACCTGCGAGAAAGTGGTTGTTTCGAAGGATAACACGACCATCGTCAATGGTGCCGGCGACAAGAAGCTCATTGCCGACCGCGTGGCTGCCATCAAGAACGAGATTGCCGCTACCACCAGCTCTTACGACAAGGAGAAGCTGCAGGAGCGTCTGGCCAAGCTGGCCGGCGGCGTGGCAGTGATCTACGTTGGTGCCAACAGCGAGGTGGAGATGAAAGAGAAGAAAGACCGCGTTGACGACGCACTCTGCGCCACACGCGCTGCCATCGAGGAAGGCGTTGTGGCCGGCGGTGGCGTCACCTACATCCGCGCCCTGGAGGCCCTGAAGGATGTCAAGGGCAGCAATGCCGACGAGCAGACCGGTATCAACATCGTAGAGCGTGCCATCGAGGAGCCGCTGCGCCAGATTGTCATCAACGCTGGTGGCGAGGGTGCCGTGGTCGTTCAGAAGGTGCGCGAGGGCGAAGGCGACTTCGGCTACAATGCCCGCACCGACGTCTACGAGGACATGCGCAAGGCCGGAGTCATCGACCCCGCCAAGGTGGCCCGCGTGGCTCTGGAGAACGCTGCCTCTATAGCCGGCATGTTCCTCACCACCGAGTGCATCATCACCGACAAGCCCGAAGAGCATCCTGCCATGCCAATGGGAGGCGCTCCGGGCATGGGAGGCATGATGTAAATTCCATGACACCAAACAAATAAGACTATCCGAAGGCAGCTTTTTGCTAACTTCACATAACAATTAAGGGGGATGATTCTGTCGAATCATCCCTTTTTTTGGGTATTTTGCAGTTTTTCGGCCATTTTCCTCAGAAAAAAAGTGATACTTCTCCTTTTTTATTTTTACCTTTGCAGCGAAAATGTATGACATTTGCACGGACAAACGTCCGGCCAACGATATTTTTTGATTTGTTTTAGTAGATTAGTTTTTAAGTAGTTTGTTTTTTGGAAATCGGGCGTCGTGACGACATCCGATTTTTTTCTTTTTAAGCCTTTCCACCTTTTTGGCGGCAAAAGGTTTCGGTTTTCCACACCTTTTCATTACCTTTGCATCATGGAAACAAAGATTGATTGGAAGAAAGTCATCACGTTTATCATCATTTGCGGAGGACTCATCTATATCACCGAGTCGTACCTCATGTCGTTTGGCATACTGTTGTTGCTTTTCGTGGCCTACGACTACGTGTGCAAGAAAGCACGCGATGAAGAGGACAATCCTAACCAACAAGACAATCCCTCATGAAACTTTTAGCCGAACTATTCAGAAAGTGGAGCGGCGAAGAGCCCACCAGCATGGAGCGGCTTCCCGGAGCCGGCAGCAACCGCGCCTACTACCGCATGACTGCAAGCAAGGGCCACACCGTGGTGGGCGTGGTGGGCACCAGCCGCGACGAAAACCATGCCTTCATCTATCTCACGCGCCACTTCACCAAGCGCATGCTGCCCGTGCCCCACATACTGGCCGTGAGCGACGACGGACTGCGCTACATCCAGACCGACCTCGGCACCCTGTCGCTCTACGACGCGCTGAAAGGCGGACGCGAGGCGGGCGGACGCTACAACCAGCGCGAGAAACAATTGCTCACGAAGACCATTCGCGAACTGCCCAACATCCAGATACGCGGCGCACGCGAGCTCGACTGGAAGCAATGCTATCCGCAGCCGGAATTCGACGAGGAGGGCGTGCTCTTCGACCTGAACTACTTCAAATATTGTTTCCTCAAAGCCACTGAACTCGATTTCCACGAAATAAAACTCGAAGCCAACTTCCGCCTCTTTGCCAAGGACCTGACGGCCGAGCGCGGCGAAAGTTTCCTCTACCGCGACTTCCAGGCGCGCAACGTCATGGTGGGTGCCGACGGCAATCTCTACTTCATCGACTATCAGGGGGGCCGGAAGGGACCCTTCTACTACGACCTGGCATCGTTTCTCTGGCAGGCTTCGGCCAAGTATCCCAACAAGCTGCGCCGGCAACTTGTCTACGAGTACTATCAGTCGCTGAAGAACTACACCGAGGTGCCCTCAGAGCGCCACTTCGTGGAGCGGCTGAGCCTGTTTGTGCTCTTCCGCACGCTGCAGGTGCTCGGTGCCTACGGCTTCCGCGGATACTTTGAGCGCAAGAAGCATTTCCTCGACTCCATACCGCCCGCCATACAGAATCTGCGTGAGCTGCTCGCCATGCAGTCGCGCAGCTTCCCCTACCCCTACATGATGGACATGCTGCGCCGGCTCACCGAAATGCCGCAGTTCGCGCAGATTGAGGAACCCGCACTGAATCGCGCCGACGGCTACCGCACGGCCGAGCAAAACGTCTATCAAGCCCATCCGCAAGACGGACCGGCCACCTTCTCCAAATACGACAACAAGGGGCCGCTGGTGGTGCGCGTCTTCAGCTTCTCCTATCGCAAGGGCATCCCCGAAGACGAGAGCGGCAACGGCGGCGGCTACGTGTTCGACTGCCGCTCAACCCACAACCCCGGACGATATGAACCCTACAAGAAACTCACGGGACTCGACGAGCCCGTCATCCGCTTCCTGGAGGACGACGGCGAAATACTCACCTTCCTCGACAGCGTCTATCGGCTGGCCGACGCCCACGTGCGACGCTACATTCAGCGCGGATTCACGTCGCTCATGTTCTCGTTCGGATGCACCGGCGGCCAGCACCGGTCGGTATATAGCGCCCAGCACCTGGCAGAATATATTAATAATAAATATGGTGTAGAGGTGCACATCTGCCACCGCGAACAAGGCATCAACCAAATATTGCCGCCAAAAGAAACGAAATAATCATCCTTCCCCACAACCCGAAGCCGAGCCAAAAGCTCGGCTTCTTTGTGTTTATAGGCCTTCTTTTTCGGCTAAAAGACGTGAGTTCGGCGTAAGAAGAGTGTTGAAAGTCGTTGTGGAAATGGAACACTTTACGCTTTAGGCCCCTGAATAAAGGCTTCTCACAGCCACGAAAAACCGTCGGAGCGGCCAGATAAAAGTAAAATCACGACGTGATTCCATGGAATCATGACGTGATTTTATGGAATCGTGACGTGATTTTATGGAATCACGTCGTGATTTTAGTTTTTGCAGCCCGTTTTCGTAACTTTTTTGCACCTCTCGTAATGGTTGTGTGCCTTGCCCGTTGTTTTTACCGAGAAACTCTTCAGACAACTCTTTGCCTTCATCTCACGGAGCCCAACAACCGAACTTGTGTTAAATGATGTTATAATGTTGATTGTTTAAGGTACTATGTATTGCAAAGTACTTAGTTTTTGCATACCTTTGTACGCAGAACCAACAAACAAGACAAGAACATGAACATTGAAAACGCAAAATCGCAGATGCGGAAAGGCATGCTTGAGTATTGTGTGTTGCTGTTGCTGAAGCACCGGCCATCGTATGCAAGCGACATCATCCAACAACTCAAGTCGGCCGAACTGCTGGTGGTAGAGGGCACGCTCTACCCGCTGCTCACCCGACTGAAGAAAGACGGGCTGCTGACCTATCGCTGGGAAGAGTCAACCCAAGGCCCGCCCCGTAAGTACTACGCCCTCAGCAACGAAGGCGAACAATTCCTGGCCGGACTGGAATCGGCCTGGGAAGAACTCTCCAACACCATTAATTATCTTAAGAACATCCACCCAACACTTATAGAGCAATGAAAAAGAATATCACCATCAACCTCTGCGGCCGTCTGTTCCAGATAGACGAAGACGCCTGCGAAATGCTGCAGCACTACATTGAGTCGCTCCGCTCGTCGTTCGGACGCCAGGAAGGCGGCGACGAGATAGTTGACGACATTGAGGCCCGCATTGCCGAGCTCTTCGACGAACTGCGACAACAAGGTGCCGAGGCCATCAACATAGACCACGTGAAAGATATCATCACCCGCATCGGCGAGCCCGAACAACTGGCCGGCAAAGACAGCAATGATGCCAACGAGAGCAAGAGCGGCCACCGTTACGACTCGGCTCGCTCGGCCGCACAGGGCATCATGGACGACATGCGCGCCCGCACGGCTGGCAAGAAGCTCTTCCGCAATCCCAAGGACAAGATGGTGGCCGGCGTGCTCTCGGGCTTTGCCGCCTACACCAACACCGACCCCGTCATCTGGCGCGTGCTCATGGTGCTGCTCTTCTTTTTCTATGGCGTAGGGCTTGTAGCCTACATCGTGCTGGCCCTGATACTGCCCGAGGCCAAGACGCCCGAGCAACTGTTGCAGATGGAGGGCAAAGACCTCACGCCGCAAAATCTGGCCGACGTGGTGGTGAGCGACGGCGAGCCCAAAAGCTACAGTCTGGCCCGACGACTGTTCTCGCTGACGCTGAAAGTGATCATGGCCTTCTTCGTGGGTATCATCGCCCTGTGCGGACTGGCGCTGCTCATCAGTCTGGTGCTGGCCATTGTGGCCATCGTCTGCGCCTTCACCTTGCCTGCCGCTGCCGACGTGTCGCTGCCATTCGGGATAGACCGACTCCAGCTGCTCCTCAACTTCTCCGACCATCCGTGGGTGGTGGCAACCTTCATCGGCGCGCTGCTGCTCATGCTCTTCATCCCCCTCTATGCCATTGGCCACATGCTGCTCACCAGGGCCGGCAAGACCGCTCCCATGGGCATCGGCCAGCGCATCATGTGGGTGGTGCTCTGGGTGGTGGCTCTCTGCTGTCTCATCCCCTCCATCTTCAAGCTCAATGAACGCTATGAAGAGGAATACAATGCCAACTACAAGCGCACACACACCTATCAAGGCGTGGTGATGAACAACCGAGACAAGGACTTCCTGCGGCAAGGCGGCTGGACGCTGCTCAAGGCCGAGAACTGCGGCCACTACAGCGAGAGCGGCGAATACTACAACGGCGACTTCAACGAGCGCTATCTCGATGCCTACAACGAAAACTGCAGCGAGATATACCAAGTAGAGCGCAAGGAGCCTGTGGAGCCGGGTGTCTATCGACTCGACTGCATAGCACGCGCCGAAGGTCCCGGCACATTCATCTATGCCATCGCCGACGAAACCCATCTGAAGCAGATACCCGTCTATGGCGACAAGGGAGGCGAACTCGCCACAATCATCCAGCAGCAACTGCCCGACAGCCTGACGGGCGAGACATTCATCAAAATCAACGAAAGGACCATCCGTGTGACCGACGAAATGATGGAATCACAGCGCGTCAGAGAAGGCTTAGGCTGGTCGCCGGTCAGCATAGAGAACATCGTGGTGAAGGGTGACTCCATAGCCTACGGCGTTTCTACCGACGCCCAGTTCACCAGTCAGCCATGCAGCGCCAAGTGGTTCTCAGCCACCGACTTCAAGCTCACCCGAACAGGCGACTTGCCGAAAGCCAACAA
>CAMOPD010000150.1 GCA_946622085.1 uncultured Prevotellaceae bacterium
GAAAGGGCAGGGCCGAATAGGTTTCGTGGACTATATTCGCGTGGTGGCCTGCCTGATGGTGATGGTGGTGCATGCCAGTGAGAATTTCTACGTTCACCACGACGACATGTCGCTGGTGGCCAACGAGAGCAACCGCTTTTGGGTGGCCTTCTACGACGGTGCGCTGGGGCGCATCTCCGTGCCGCTGTTCATGATTGTGTCGGCCTTTCTGCTGGTGCCCATGAGGCAGGGGCAGACCATGAGTCAGTTCTACCGCCGCCGCTTCATGCGCATATTGCCGCCGTTCTTCGTGTTTTTTGCTTTTGCATTGCCGCTAAGCACCATACACGGCGCATTACGTTATGCGGGGCTTCGTTGTTGGTGTTGCTTGGCACCATATACGGCAGCCTCTTACGAATTGTCGTCTTCGCTCACTTCTCCCACCATCAGGTCGAAGTGAAGGAACACGGGCGGGGTGGGCTGCAGATCGTAATAGTCCATTTCGGCTATGGGCAGGCAGAAATAAACCATCTCGTCGTAGCTCGAATAGAGGCGCGAGAGCACTCCGTTGTGTTCGTATATCCAGCGCTTCGTTTCTTCCTCTACGTTGAAGTTCACCATGCCGGAACAGCGCACGGAGATGTTGCCTTCGTAGGCTATCAGCTCCACGTTGGGGTTCTGGCGCAACTCATGCCACACAGCTTTCTTCTCAGAGGTGGCAAAGTAGAGCACGTTGCCCTCCTGCTTCATAATCTGGAAGATGCGCAACTTGGGGATGTTGCCCTCGCTCGTGGCCAGAGCAACATCCTTGTGTTCGCCGAGGAATTGCAGACAACGTTTCATCTCCGTGCTTACCATTTCAGTTCTTCCTGCAGAATCACACCGTCGTTCATGGGGCTGTCGGCCTCGGTGAATGCGTTGGCCTTATACTGAATGCATAGCATGGTCAGATTCTCGCTGCCCGTGTTCTTCAGCGCACGCTTGCCGTCGGGAGCCACGCGCACGATGGTGCCCTCGCTGACGGGGAATGTCTCGCCGTCCACCTGATACTGGCCCTCGCCCTTCAGTATGATGTAAAGCTCTTCGTGGGTCTTGTGTGTGTGCAGGAATCCACTGTCCTGGCCGGGAACGAGCGTCTGGAAACTCAGTTCGCTGCCCGTAGCACCTACGGCCTGACCTGCAAACACCTTGCCCTGAATGGTCACGTCAGGACCCATCGGCAGTACGTGCTCAATTATCTCGTTCAACCTGCCTACGCTTACTGCGCTGTAGTTCTTACCCGTCTTAATTGTTTCAATCTGTTTCATTGTTCTTGTTCGTTTTTTTATTATGGTTACTTGTTTCTTGATTTCGAGTGCAAATATAAGGCATCTTTCTGACTCTGGCAAGAAGGCACAAAAAGGTGACATAGTTACCAAAAAGTAGCAATTGTGGCGGAATCGGCATTTCCCGAAAACAGCTTTAACTCAGATTAACACAGTGTGGTTTGGTTATTCAGTAACCATTCGTTACCTTTGCCATCCTAACGTAAATGGCAAATCAGAATGGCAGATATAAAAGCTGAATATTTGGCCTGTCCAATCAGGCAAGTCATTGGTCGTTTCGGCGACAAGTGGTCATTGCTCGTGCTCTTCATGTTGCACAAGAGCGAGACGGGTGTGCTCCGCTTCAACGAGATACGCCGCCTGATGACGGATTGCTCCTCGAAGATGCTCTCGCAGACATTGAAAAACCTGGAGCAGAGTCATCTGGTGCACCGCGAGGTGTATGCGGAAGTGCCGCCCCGCGTGGAATATTCGCTCACGGAGACCGGAAAATCGCTCATGCCACCCATCATGGCTCTCATCGACTGGGGCAAGGAGCATTTCAGCGAGGTGGTTACCGACTGAGCGCCAGTAATCGGCCTTGTCTGTCTGGTGGCGTAATGTTGATCCTATCTTGTAACCATCTAAGGGTCGTTCGAGGGGTGTTTTCTGCCCCTCTTTTTTGGCTGTGCTCTTGGCTGTTTTGTAAAGAAAATTCAAAGAAAATTACTGGCCCTCTAAAATTGCTGAAAATCAGTGGTTTTAGTGAGAACGCCACTTACGGGTAGTGAGTGGCGTTCTTACTACCCGTAAGTGGCGTTCTTACTCCTCGTGAGTGGCGTGCTCTCTAAAACCAACCTTGGTTGGCTTTTGACGCTTGTAAAGATTTTTCATGTCGAATTTCCTGTTGCTTCGGCCGCTGATTTTTGGATTATTCCCATGCCATCATGAAACGGCGAACGGATGGCGCATGTTGAGGTGCCATCCGTTCGCCGTTTGTTGGTGGGTGAATGAAATAATGGTGTCGACCGCCGTTGGTCTGTCAGAGGTCAACCACGGTGATGCCTGCTCCTCCGAACTGCACGTGCTCGTCTTGGAAGTGGGTGACGTTGGGCACGGTGGCCAGGTATTGGCGGATGAGTTGCCTCAGAATGCCGTTGCCCTTGCCGTGGAGGATGCGCACGCGTGGCATTCCCACGAGAATGGCGTCGTCGATGAAATACATCACGGCGTTGATCGCTTCGTCGCCTCGCATGCCTCTCACGTCGAGGTCTTGGTGGAAGTTGAGCTTGCGGCTGTCGATGGCTTCGCGCGTCTGGCGGCTTACGGCTCCAGCGGGCTTCTCCTCGCGCTTGGGGGCTTCGGCGGCTTCCAGTCTTTCGAGCCGCATCTTGGTGCGCATGTCGCCAAAGATAACGGTGGCCATTCGCCCGTCGGTGTGCTCTATGGTGCCCACGGTGGTGAGCCCCTTGATGCGCACGGTGTCGCCCGCCATGAGTGTGCGCTCAGCCCGCTCGCTCTTGGCCGCGGCTTTCAGCTTTTCGGCAGCTTCCTTGTCGCGCTGAGCCTTTTCGCGGCGGCGCTTCTCCTTGCGTGCCTTGCGGTCTTCCATCTGTTTCAGCTTGCGGGCAAAGTCCTCGTCGCTCATCACGCCGCGCTCCTCGCTGGCATTCATGTCGTTCTCAAAGGCTTTCAGCTCCTCGCGAATCTTGCGCGTCTCCTCCTTCTCAGCCTGCTTCTCGCGAATCTCCTTGATGGCGTTTTCTATCTTGCGGTTGCTCTCTTTGAGCAGCTCCTCGGCTTGCAGCTTGGCCTTGCCGATGATGTCCTTGCGGCTCTCGTCGAGCAGTCGCATGGCCTCCTCGTAGTGGGCAATGGTGGCCTCAAGCTCTTTCTCACGCTGGTGGATGGTCTGGCGCTTGCTCTCCCAGTAGCGCTTGTCGCGCACGATGTCCTGCAGGTATTTGTCGCTCTGTATGTAGTCGCTTCCCACTATCTCGCTCGCATCGCGTATCACCTCCTCGGGAATGCCCGTCTTGCGGGCAATCTCTATGGCAAACGACGACCCCGGCTGACCTATCTGGAGCTGGAAGAGCGGGCGCATCTCGTTGCGGTCGTAGAGCATGGCGCCGTTCACCACGCCCTCGTGGTTGTCGGCAAAGTGCTTCAGGTTCTGATAGTGGGTGGTGATGACGCCATAGGTCTGGCGCAGACAGAACTGCTTGAGCACGCTCTCGGCAATGGCTCCGCCAATCTGCGGCTCGGTGCCCGTGCCAAACTCATCGATGAGCAGCAGCGTGCGTCGGTTGCAGTGGCGCATCATGTTCTTCATGTTCATCAGGTGGCTCGAATAGGTGGAGAGGTCGTTCTCGATGCTCTGCTCGTCGCCGATGTCAATCATGATGTTTTCGAAGATGCCCGTCCTGGACCGTTCGCTCATGGGCACGGAGATGCCGCATTGCAACATGTATTGCAGCAGGCCCACGGTCTTCAGGCAGACCGACTTGCCGCCGGCGTTGGGCCCGGAGATGATGAGCAGTCTGCCGCTCGTCGCATCTTTCTTGCCTCTCGCCTCAGCCTTCTCTCCACCCTCCTCTTTACTCTCTCCTCGAAGCATGATATCCAGCGGCACCACTGACTTTTGCCCTTGGCGGCGCAGCGATAGTTCGAGCAGCGGATGAGCAGCGCGAATCCAGTCGATGTGGGGCGTCTGACCCACTTCGGGTTCGATGGCCTTCATCAGTTTGGCCAGTTCGGCTTTGGCGCGTATGAGGTCTATCTGGGCTAAGAACTGATAGGACTCCAGGATGTCGCGCACATGAGGGCGAATGACGTTGCTCATCTCGGTGAGGATGCGGATGATTTCGCGGCGCTCTTCAGCCTCCAGTTCGCGCACCCGGTTGTTGGCCTCCACCACCTCGGCAGGCTCTATGAAAACCGTCTTTCCCGAGGCACTCTCGTCGTGAACGATGCCCTTGATGCGCCGTTTCAGCCCCGGGGCAACGGGGATAACCAGACGGCCGTCGCGCATGGTGGGCGCAATGTCCTTCTCTACGAGTCCCTCACTTTGGGCAGCACGCAGAATGTTGTTAAGAGTGTGGGAAATGCTTCCTTCCGTCTTGGCCAGTTCACGGCGAATGGTGCCAAGTTCGGCCGAGGCCGAATCCTTGATGCGGCCGAATTTATCGAGTATCTGGTCAATGCGACGGACGAGTTCCGGAAATGTGATGACGTATTCTGCAAGATTATGAAGGGCAGGGTAGGAATAGCGGCGGTCGGTGCCTTCGCCTTCGCCGCGGTTCAGAAATTGCACTATGCGATGGATGGTCTCCAGCGAGCGGCGAAGGTCGAACAACTCGTTCTCCTCAATATGCGTGCCTTCTATGCGTATGCGGGCAACGCTCTCCCTGACATCAAAGAAAAACTGCAAGGGAAAATCATCTGCTTCTTCCTGTAGACGGCGAAATTCCCGCGTTTGCTGCATCCACTCGTTGATGACGTCGGCCTGGTCCGAAAAAGCCACAGAGTCTACTTTCTCTTTGCCCAACGGGCTCAGACAACGCTCCTTGAGCATGGCGCGAATATCGTCAAAACCAATCTTGCTTTCGAAGTTCTTAGGGTAAATCATGCCGCAAAGGTACTGCTTTTTAGTGAAGCGCCACAAATGAATAAGGAAGAATTGCGAATGTAACGGTTAAAATAATTTAATTGTGAAAAAAACTGTCTTCATCTCTTCTTCATTCTTCTTTTTTGTTTGTACCTTTGCACTCGCTTTTCGTGTCTACGATGGTCTCGAAGATAAAGGAGAGATGGTAGAGTGGTCGATTACAACGGTCTTGAAAACCGTCGTGCTGAGAGGCACCGGGGGTTCGAATCCCTCTCTCTCCGCGAAAGGCGAACGCTGTTCGCCTTTTTTCATGGAATAAAACGCTGACTTGCAACGAGTTAGCGTTTTTTATTTGTGTGTCGGGCATGACACTAACCTAGCTGGTTCAACCCCAGCCGCGGGTATT
>CAMOPD010000151.1 GCA_946622085.1 uncultured Prevotellaceae bacterium
GGGGTGACCGGGAGTCACCGAGCCCCACTGGCGCAGGTTCTTCAGGTCTTCCAGCGTGTACTTGCCGATGAGGCAGAGCTGCGAGTAGAGCATGGGAGCCATGTGGCCTGGGTCGAGGAAGAAGCGGTCGCGGCCTTCCCACTCGGGGTTCTCGGGGTCGTAGACGAGGAATTCACTGTAGAGGGTGTTGATGAAGTCAGCACCACCCATGGCACCGCCGGGGTGTCCCGACTTGGCTTTTTCAACCATGGCAGCCGCCAAGATGCGAATGTTGTCGGCTGCTCTGTTCATTACTTTGTTGTCGTTCATAATAGATATGTGATAATAAATAAAAAAGTGATATATTCTTACGTATAAAGCAAATGCAAATATACTCTTTTTTTCCCATTTACTGATGCTTTCTTAAATATATTTATAAATAATGTGTAGAAAGCTAACCATTAGAAGGGCTGAGAAACGGCCCAAAGGGCCAAAAACGCAAAGCCCAGGGCGCTGCCCTGGGCTTTGCGTATGGACAAAGAGCGCCCTGCAAGGGCAAAAGCCTCATGACAAGTGCTATTGCCCCTTCGTGCCATTCTGCTCAATAGTTATCATATTCTTCTTTCGTTAGAACCATACTAAAGAGCCATGCCTCATTAAAATATTCATCGTCGTAGCGTATCTCTTTCTCCTGTCCTCCCTCTGGCTTACAGAAATAATGGCTTTCGCCATCCTTCGTGTAGCTACGGAAAGCAAGGTTCTCTCTTGGGTTGACCAAGTAGTGCTGGCCTGCCTGGTCAATATACCTCATAAACTCGTCTGTACTTAACTGTCTCATATATTTAGAACGTTATGGAAGGAGGTTTATTGCCTTCCCACCAAGCATTTGATTGCCTCCATCGGGTAGATGGCAACGAAAGAGCACGGTGATTTCAAACCGCAATCAGCACGGATGCTGTCTGTTGACTTAAGTCAATAGATCTGTTGACTCCAGTCAACAGGAGCGTTGACTTAAGTCAACAGATGCGTTGACTCCAGTCAACAGATAGCAAATGGGCCGTTCTCGGGTTGAAAGCTGGCTGACGGGATGCTGAAACCGGCGCACTCCCGTTTCGTAGTCAGAACGTCCATGCCACGTGGGCCGTGAGGCAGTGGATGCGCTTGCTGCCCGACGTGAGACCGTGGTTGCGCTTCAGGTTGGTGAGGCAGATGTAGGCATCGAGTCCCAGGCTGAAGTGGTTGGTCAGCCGGTGGTCTAAGCTGGGCTGCAGCCCAAGTGAGAAGAGGTTGCATTTGGCGAGCTTGTTGAGTGGCGACTGGGGTTCGGCGTCTATATAATAGGCGTCGTTGTCCACGCAAAACGAGAACACCGGGCCCAGGCCAAGCGTCGTGCTGCCCTTGCCGCTGCCCACATGATGCTGCACCAAGAGGGGAATGTCGAGAAACGTGAACACATCGTCGTCGGCACCATCGGCCGAACTGCCGAAACCATTCTCCGCCACATTGCGCACGGCAACGCCGGGCATGAGCGACCACTGTCGGGAGAAGTGATAAGTCAGTGCGTAGCCTGCCTGCAAAGCCAGCCCGTGGGCGTTGTCAGCGTCGGTTTTTGAGGCCATCAGGCCGGCACCGGCGTAAAACTTGTTTTCCCATTTCCTTTGTTGTGCCTGGGCGGCAAGCGCCGTGAGGAGCATCAGTGCGATACAAATCTTTTTCATCTGATTACAGTTTGTTTCGGGTGATTTCTGATTATATAAACGCAGGACGGGATGAAATCTTGCATCGGAAGCGGCATTTGTCTTGTGGCCTTCCACAGGGGCAGAAAGAGAGGCCGGGGAGATGAAAAAACGGCGAAAGGTCATTGCCGTATCAGAAAAGATTAGTATATTTGCAACATGAGGCTCAGGAGCCTTGTATAATGGAAAGAATGACTACAGACAAACATTGACGACGATGAAAGGAAAGGCTTTTTTGACAGCATTGGCCGCCCTCAGCATGGTGCTCGGCGCTTGTGGGGAAAAGCAGACCAGTAAAGAACAGGAAGCCGCCCAGCCGGCGAGCGCTGCCGTGGAAAAGAAAACCGATGGCAAAGCATCACAAGCGGACGGCGTCGAACGCGCCGACAAAGAAAAGGCGGCTGAGACCACGCCAATAGCTGCCATAAGCAGCGCGTGGGCATCGAAATCCCTGAAGGGCATTGCGCCCGGAGGCAAGGCCGATATAGAGCGGTTTGCCTTGGCCTTCACCCAGGAGTATGGTGAATACAAGCCCAACAAGGTGCTCTGCAACTACCTGAAATACCCCGCTAACTATAAGGAGAAACTGGACGACGAGGAGGCGAACCTCTTCGAAGTGTATAACAAGAAGAAGAGTGGATACATCTCTTGTCGGGCCATGGTGCAGTATAGCTGGGACACGGAATGCTGCTACTGGAAGCGCAACAACGGACATCAGCTGGTGGCTTTCTGGTTGGTGGAGGAGCACGAGAATTCTGATGGCGAACATCTTTTGGCCTTCTACGACTACGACCCGGCCACCGACACCATGACCCCTGAGCCGGCCATCACCAAGAGGGTGGATGATGCCATGGTGCCATATGACGATTACACCATAAGGCTGCCGGAGCAGGGCAAGGACATCGAGCTCATTGGACACAAAATCAACATCGAGGAAGACAACTGCGAGAACACGGTCTATCTGCTGCGTTGGAATGGCAACGACTTCAAAATAGAGCGGACGAAAGAATAGCCCAGGGGAATCTCGGGGAAGACACAGAAGGAAACTAAACTATATATAGACTATGAGACAGACGATAAACGCATGCCTTGTTCCACTGCTCATGCTGATGATGGGTTGCGGTACGGCCGCCGAGGTGGAACAGAAGACGGTGAACATAGGCTATGGGGAGACGAGCAGGCGAGACCTGACCTATGCCGTCTCTTCTGTCGACGTGGATGACATGGAGCGAGGAGCCTACACCACCATCTACGATTATCTGCAAGGCCGCGTGCCGGGCGTGCAGGTCATCAAGACGGGCGTGGCTTCGGCCTCGGTCATCATCCGCGGCGTCAACTCCATCAACTGCTCCACCGAGCCGCTGTTTGTGGTCGACGGGGTGGCGGTGAGCGACATCTCGAACATCAACCCGAGGGATGTGAAGAGCATTGATGTGCTCAAGGATGCCTCGGCATCTATCTACGGCAATAGGGGAGCCAATGGCGTGATTGTCATCACGACGAAACGTTAGTCGGGTCAAATATCCGCCTGCCCCTTATCAGAACCAAAGCAAAAAAGAAAGCTGCCGACGCTCATCGTGAGCCGGCAGCTTTTCTTTTGGTTTTTAAGCGGTGAATGGGTCTTATTTGATGGTGAGCACCACGAGCGACTTGGCAGGAACCTTCACCGTGACCACGCCTTTCTTCACCTTGGCATCCTTGAAGTCGGCAGGAGCCACCTTGTTGGGCGACTGGAAGTCGTTGTAGTCGGAAACGTTCTTGCTGGTGAGAATGCGACCGCTGACGCTCTTGGCCTTGAATCCGTCGATGTTGAAGTCGATGGTCTTGGCCTTGTCGAGGCTCACGTTGGTGATGGCCAGGATGATGCTGCCGTCCTTGGTCTTGGCAGCCGATGCCGAGAGCATGGGGCAGGGGCGATAGCCGGCATCCTTGGCGTTGGCCTTCTCCTTGAAGTAGGCCTTGCTCACCTGCATCACCTCGGTCTCAAGGTCGACGGGCAGATAGGTGGCCTCCTGGAATGGGGTGTACATCTGGAACACGTGGTAGGTAGGCGTGAGCACCATGTGGCCGGTGCCCTCCTGGTCGGTGAGAATCATCGACTGGAGCACGTTCACCACCTGGGCGATGTTGGCCATCTTCACGCGGTCGGTGTACTTGTGGAACACGTTGAGCGAGAGCGAAGCCACGAAGGCGTCGCGCAGGGCGTTCTGCTGATAGAGGTGGCCGGGAATGGTGCCGGGCTCCTCGTCCCACCAGGTGCCCCATTCATCGACGAGCAGGCCGATGTTGCCCTTGGGGTCTTTCTCGTCCATGATGGCCTTGTGCTTCTTGATGACTTCCTCAATCTCGAGGCATTTGCCCAGGGCCCAGTAGTACTGGTCGTTGTCGAAGTTGATGGCCGAGCCCTTGCTGCCTTCCCATCCCGTGCAGGTGTAGTAGTGCAGGCTGACGCCCTGCATCCTGTTGCCAATCTTGTCCATGAGCACGGTGGTCCAGTTGTAGTCGTAGTCGCTGGCACCCGATGCGATGCGGTAGAGGCGGTTCTGGCCCTGGTCGCGCAGATAGGTGTTGAACTTGCGGTATTCGTCGGAGTAGTATTCCGGCGTCATGTTGCCGCCGCAGCCCCATGCCTCGTTGCCAATGCCAAAGTACTTCACGTGCCATGCCTTCTCGCGGCCGTTCTGGCGGCGCAGACGGGCCATGGGCGTGTCGCCGTCGCTGGTCATGTATTCCACCCACTGGGCCATTTCCTTCACCGTTCCGCTGCCCACGTTGCCGCTGATGTAGGGCTCGCAGTCGAGCATTTCGCAGAGGTTGAGAAACTCGTGGGTGCCGAAGGAGTTGTCCTCGATGGTGCCGCCCCAGTTGTTGTTGCGGAGTGAGGGGCGGTCTTTCTTCGGGCCTATGCCGTCCATCCAGTGATAGTCGTCGGCAAAGCAGCCGCCCGGCCAGCGCAGCACGGGAATCTTGAGAGCCTTGAGGGCTTCGAAGACGTCTTTGCGATAGCCGTTGATATTGGGTATCTGCGAGTCTTCGCCCACCCACAGTCCGCCGTAGATGCAGCTGCCCAGGTGCTCGGAGAACTGTCCGTAGATTTCCTTGTTGATTTTGGCGCCGGCCTTGTCGGCGTGGATGGTAGCCTTGGCATTGTCTGCCATGATGGGCATAGTGAGCGCGGCTAATGATAATGTGACGAGTAGTTTCTTCATTTTTTCTTAGTTGTTGTGTATTGATTGTATAATAAAAAGGTGTAAGTGGGAGCGCCCGTGCACTCCCCACTTACACGTTAGTTCTTAGCCAGCACGGCGGCCTTCTCGATGGCCAGTCCGGCTTTGTAGTTCTCGATGTATTTGTTGAATCCGGCCACGTCTTCGGGCGTAGGAGCAATCTCCACGCCGGTGTTTCCGGCAAATACCACTTCCTCCAGATAGTCGGCCAGCGAGAGGTGCTTGGTGTTGTTCACCCGGTAGGAAGCAAGCAGGGCAATGCCCCATGCGCCGCCTTCGCCGGCCGTCTCCATGACGGAGATGGGCGAGTTGATGGCAGCGGCGAGGATGCGCTGGCCCACGCC
>CAMOPD010000152.1 GCA_946622085.1 uncultured Prevotellaceae bacterium
GTGACCTCCTGCGTGACAGGCAGGCATTCTAACCTACTGAACTAACGCACCATTTCTGTTTAGCGGTTGCAAAGGTATGAATATTTTTTCTATTACCAAAATATTCGTAGTCTTTTTTTCATAATTTTTTTTGCATCACCACGGCATCGTGATACTGCGTGCCGTCGAAGAGCCAGTCGCGAAGTGTGGACGTGTGGTCGAAGCCCGCTTGGCTGAACAATCCTATCGACACCTTGTTGCCGGCATCGATGAAGGCGAAGAGCTGGTGCAGATGGAGCACCTTCAGCGCGTAGGCGGCTATGCGCCCGAGGGCTGCGCGGGCATAGCCCTGACCGCGATAGTGGCGCTGCACCACGATGCCCACCTCGGCACGCTGATGCCGCGGGTCGAAGTTCACGATGTCTACGATGCCCACCACCTCGCCCACTGCGTTCTCTATCATCAGTCTCACCTGGCGGTCGGCATAGATGTCGCCCGTCGACTGGGCTATATAGTCGTGTAGCGTGTAGCGCGAATAGGGCACGTTGGTGATGCCGCTGTCCCATAGCTCCACGTCGTTCTCTATCCTGTAGAGCACGTCCAGGTCTTCGGGCTCCAGTGCCCTGAGCGTCACCTGTGGCAAGTCGGGTTGTTGCTGTTGCGTGTGGCTGTTCATGAGAGCGTCTCCCTCTGGGTGATGATGGTTTTGGTGAGCATGGAATAGGTGCCCAGCTGCACGTTGGGCTGCGGCTGGCGGGCCATGAGCGCGAGCATCTGGTCGTAGGAGTAGGCGTCGGCATCGTAGACTACGAACAGGCATTCGTCGCTCTTGACGGGCTGTGCCAGCGCGTGGTGGCCCAGGGGCAGCGTGGTGGCGTTGCCCACGGCGAATTGTGCGCGCAGCCCGCGGCGCCGGGCTATCTGCCGGCACTCGCCAATCATCTCCTCGCTGCCTATGAAGAGGTAGCTCAGGTCGTTGGCGGGCTGGTCTACGGCAAAGCCCATCATCTTGCGAAGCCGCAGCAGCAGGGTGCCCGCCAGGGCCAACGTGGCGCGCACGAAGATGGCCAGCCTGATGGGCAGGCTGATGAAGAGGCTCAGCTGGCTGTAGTGCTTGCGGAAGAAGATGAGCATGGCGTCATAGAACACGTGCACATAGCGGAACGACGACTTCTGGGTGCTCTCGCCCTTGTAGTGGAGTATCTGCGAGGGGTAATACCAGTTGTGATGTCCGCCCTTCAATATGCGATACGACCAGTCGATGTCCTCGCCATACATGAAGAAATCCTCGTCGAGCATTCCCACCTTATTTATAATAGCGCGCGTGGTGAGGAAGAAGGCCCCGCTCACCACCTCCATCTCGCCCGCCACGTCCCAGGGCATGTCGCTCATGTAGTAGTGGCCCAGGCGGGGGTGTCGTGGGAAGCGGCGGCAGAGGCCGGTCATCTTGTAGAAGGCCGTCAGCGGGGTGGGCAGTCCGCGGCGCGACTCGCGTGCCGCCTGGCCGTCGCTCTGTAGCATCTTCACGCCCAGGGCGCCGGCATCGGGGTGCTCGTCCATGAAGCCCACCACGCTGCTGAGCACGCTCTCGCCCACAATGGTGTCGGGATTGAGCAGCAGCACATATTCGCCCTGGCTCTGGCTGATGGCCAGGTTGTTGGCGCGCGAGAATCCCAGGTTGTGGTTGCTCTCTATGAGTCTCACCCAGGGGTATCGCTCGCGCAGCAGCTCCACCGTGCCGTCGTGCGAGTGGTTGTCCACCACGAAGACCTCGGCCTCCATGCCCTGCACGGCGCGCGCAACGCTCATGAGGCACTGCTCCACGTAGTGCTTCACGTTGTAGCTCACTATGATGATGCTCAGCTTCATTCGTTTCTTGTCTCCTCTTCACAACGGGCGCGCGTGGGCACCACGAACAGCATGCTCAGCAGCAGGATGATGGCCAGATAGCCAAACGTGGGCTTCATGAAGAAATAGTAGAACCACACGCAGGCCACCAGCAGCACGCCCATCATGCCCAGCCTGATGCTGCCCCATAGCAGCAAGGCCTCGGCGGGCTGTCGCTTCAGCCGCTCGCTGATGCCGCGCATCTTGAACATTCTGAGGGCCAGCGGTATGCAGCAGAGCGTGAGCAGTTCCAGGGCAGTGGCCACGATGAACTCCAAGTGCTCGTTGCCGGCCATGGCTCCCGCCTCGGCCAGATGGCTCTCGTAAACTACTACCATGACCAGTGCCACGGCCAGGAAGCCCCAGAAGAGGGTCTTCAGTATGCGTTGTGTCTTGTTGATTGTCATTGTTTTTTTCACGTTATTTCGTGGTTACGTTATTTCGTGGTTACGATTATTTCGAGGGCACGTTTTTTCGAAGGTACGGGGGTGCGGGGGAACGAGAATAGCTTTTTCGGGAGTGCTGGGGGAACGAGATATGTTTCTGGCGCGCTTTTCCGGGCTGAAGCTATTCTCGAGCCCTCGAGCCCCCGCACCCCCGAGCCTTCGAAAAAACAACGAGCTCGAATGAATCAGCTCCCTTCCATCGGCGTGCGGTTGATGATGCTGCGCCCCAGGGTCACCTCGTCGGTATACTCAATCTCGTTGCCTACGCTGATGCCGCGCGCTATGACACTGATCTTCACGCCCGTGTGCATGAGCTTGCGGAAGATGTAGAAGTTGGTGGTGTCGCCCTCCATGGTGGAGCTCAGCGCCAGAATCACCTCTTCAATGCCTCCCTCCTCCACGCGGCTCACGAGCGAGTCGATCTCAATGTCGCTCGGCCCTATGCCGTCCATGGGCGAGATGATGCCGCCCAGCACGTGGTAGAGCCCATGATACTGCTGCGTGTTCTCTATGGCCATCACGTCCTGAATGTTCTCCACCACGCACACCAGCGAACGGTCGCGCCGACGGTCGGCGCAGATGGGGCACACGTCGGTGTCGCTCAGGTTGTGGCACACGCTGCAATAGTGCACCTCGTGGCGCAGCGTGCTCATGGCGCTGGCAAAGCTGTCCACCTCGCTCTCCTCGCGACGCAGCAGATGGAGCACCAGCCGCAGCGCCGTCTTGCGTCCTATGCCGGGAAGCTTGGAGAACTCGCTCACCGCCTTTTCCAGCAGCTGCGATGGGTATGGCTGAATCATGATTGTCTCGTCTTTTTTCGCGGATTTCACTGCAAAGATAGTGCAAAACGTTTACAGAACAAAATTTTTGCCCGCCTAATATGCCACTTTCCATGGAAGACGGGGGAGCCGATGGCCCCCAAAGGGGCTCGTGAGCGGCCCGAACTATGGGCGCAAAGGGCGCATGAAAGAAGAGCCGACCGAAGAAAAAAACGGGCAAGCCAAACAAACCCATCCGGAAGCACGGAAAAACCCGGCGAGCGGGCTGCAAAAACTAAAATCACGTCGTGATTCCATAAAATCACGTCACGATTCCATAGAATCACGTCACGATTCCATGGAATCACGACGTGATTTTAGTTTTATCTTGCCGCTCGCGTGGCTTTTTCCGGCCTGTGGAAAGGCTTTTCGAGGCTGGCCCTACACATTTCGGGCGAATCGTTGCGGCATGTCAAAACTATTTTGTAGCTTTGTAGAGAATTTCCGGCGCTGACTCACGGCCATGCGCTGAGCGGGAAAGGACAACTAAAAGACAACAAACAACCGACGACTATGGCAAAGAAAACGAACACGGCCGACCTGGGTTTCGAGGACAAGATATGGAAGGCTGCCGACCTGCTGCGCGGCTCCATCGATGCGGCAGAATATAAGAATGTGGTGCTGGGGCTCATCTTCCTGAAGTACATCTCCGACTGCTTCGAGGCGAAGCACCGCCAACTGGTTGACGAGGGCGACGGTTTTGAGGAGGACAAGGACGAATACACGTCGGAGAACATCTTCTACGTGCCCGCCGACGCCCGCTGGAGCGTCATTGCCGAGGCGGCCCACACGCCCGAGATTGGCAAGGTGATCGACCATGCCATGATGGAAATAGAGAAGGAGAACGCCCGGCTGAAGGGCATCCTGCCCAAGAACTTCGCCCGCCCGGAACTCGACAAGCGGCGACTGGGCGACGTGGTGGACCTCTTCACCAACACCATAGAACTGGGCCGCCAGGAGGAGAACAAGGACCTGCTGGGGCGCACCTACGAATACTGCCTGTCGAAGTTCGCCTCGCTCGAGGGCAAGAACGCCGGCGAATTCTACACGCCCAGCTGCATCGTGCGCACCATCGTGGCCGTGCTGCAGCCCTACAAAGGGCGCTGCTACGACCCCGCCATGGGGTCCGGCGGTATGTTCGTGCAGAGCGCCGACTTCGTGCGCCATCATCAGGGCGACATCAGGAACCTCAGCATCTTCGGACAGGAAATCAATGCCAACACGCGCAAGATGGCCATGATGAACCTGGCCATACGCGGCATAGAGGCCAACCTGGGCGAGCGCAACGCCGACACCTTCTTCGACGACCAGCACCCCACGCTGAAGGCCGACTACGTGATGGCCAACCCGCCCTTCAACATGAGCGACTGGGGAGCCGACCGGCTGCAGGACGACGTGCGCTGGCGCTACGGACTGCCGCCGCAGGGCAACGCCAACTTTGCCTGGCTGGAGCACATGATAAGCCACCTCTCGCCCACCGGGCGCATAGGCATGGTGCTGGCCAACGGCTCGCTGAGCAGCCAGACGGGCGGCGAGGGCGACATACGCCGCAACATCCTGCAGGCCGACCTCGTGGAGGGCATCGTGGCGCTGCCCAGCCAGCTGTTCTACTCCACGGGCATTCCCGTATGCCTGTGGTTTCTCTCGCGACGGAAGGAGCAGCCGGGCAAGGTGGTCTTCGTCGACGCACGCAACATGGGCACCATGGTGACGCGCAAGCTGCGCGAGCTCTCGGAGCCCGACATCGACCGCCTGGCCCAGACGTTCAACGACTATCGCCGCGGCACGCTGGCCGACGAGAAAGGCTACTGCGCCGTGAAGACGCTCGACGACATTGCCGCCCAAGACTTCATCCTCACCCCGGGCCGCTACGTGGGCATTGCCGAGCAAGAGGACGACGGCGAGCCCTTCGAGCAGAAAATGGCCCGCCTCACCACCGAGCTCACCACCCTCTTTGGCGAAAGCCACCGGCTGGAAGAGGAGATAAGGAGGCAGTTGGCGAGCATAGGGTTTAAAGTGTGAAAGGGCCTGAAGGGCTCTAAGGGCCTTAGGGTCCTTAAAGTCCTTAAAGCCCTTAAAGCCCTTAAAGCCCTTAAAGCCCTTAAGGTCCTTAA
>CAMOPD010000153.1 GCA_946622085.1 uncultured Prevotellaceae bacterium
TTGCTCATTTCAACGCTTTGCTTCTCTCCCTTCATGAAGGCAGCCAGCCGGTCGGGTATGGCCACGTCGGCCCCGATGATGGCATCGACGGTCTCCTTGAACTTGGCGGGATGGGCCGTCTCGCAGAATACGCCCGTCTCGCCTTCTTGCAGTCCTTCCTGCAGAGCGCGGTAGCCGCAGGCTCCGTGGGGGTCGAGAATGTAGCCCGTTTCAGAGTAGCATTGGCGCATGGTTTGGCGTATCTGCTCGTCGCTATAGGTGGCGCCGCTGATGACCTCGCATATCTTGGCATGCGAACCGCCGTAGAGGTCGTAGATGCGTGCAAAGTTGCTGGGGTCGCCCACGTCCATGGCGTTGGCCAGCGTCTGGATGGACGGCTTCGGATTGTAGACGCCGGTCTGCAGGAACTGATAGAAGATGTCGTTGGCATTGTTGGCGGCAATGAATCGCTTCACGGGCAGCCCCATCCGGTGGCCAAAGAGGGCCGAGCAGATGTTGCCGAAGTTTCCGCTGGGCACGCACATCACGAGTTCGTCGGCCTTGCCCAGCGCCTTCATGCGGGCGTAGGCATTGAAGTAGTAGAACGACTGCGGCAGAAAACGGGCCACATTGATGCTGTTGGCCGACGTGAGTTTCATGTGGGCATTGAGCTCGGCATCCATGAAGGCATTCTTCACCAGTGCCTGGCAATCGTCGAACACGCCATCTACCTCGATGGCTGTAATGTTTCTTCCCAGCGTGGTGAACTGGCTTTCCTGAATCTTGCTCACCTTGCCCTTGGGATAGAGCACGAAGACGCGAATGCCGTCGACGCCGAGGAACCCGTTGGCCACGGCCGAGCCGGTGTCGCCGCTTGTAGCCACGAGCACGTTCACCTGTTGGCGGCTTTCGCGACTGATGAAGTATTGCAGCAGTCGGGCCATGAAGCGCGCGCCAACGTCCTTGAAGGCCAGTGTGGGGCCGTGGAAGAGCTCCAGCGTGTAGATGTTGGGCTTGATTTCCACCACGGGGCAGTCGAACGGCAACGTGTCGTAGACAATGTTGCGCAGAGCTTCGGCTTCAACGTCTTCGCCGAAGAAGGCATCGGCCACCGTGTAGGCTATCTCCTGGAAGGAGAGCTTCTCTATGTTGTCGAAAAAATCTTTGGGTAGCGGCTTGATGCGCTCGGGCATATAGAGGCCCCGGTCTTCGGCCAGCCCCTTCACCACGGCTTTCTGCAGGTCGGCCAGCGGTGCTTGTTTGTTGGTGCTGTAGTATTGCATGTGATGGTTTGAATAATAGGAAAAAAGTGCTTTATAGTTTCATGAATTCCTGCATGAACTCCTGCAAGTGCAGCAGTCCGTAGCTGCCTCTCACGCAGCTCATTTCGTCGTATTGCTCCACGCCGTCGGGCTCTATGCCTCTGTGCCAGAAGAGGAAGGGCACGGGCTCTCCCACGTGTATTCTCATTTCCACAGGCGTCAGGTGGTCGGGCAGTATGGCCATGGCCACGGGCTCCTCCCATTGACTGATGGCCTCATAGATGGGCTTCACCATTCGGCTGTCCAGGTTTTCAATGGTCTTCAGTTTCAGCTCCAGGTCGCCGTCGTGTCCGGCCTCGTCGCTGGCTTCCACGTGCACGAAGACGAAGTCTTGCTCTCTGAGGGCCTTCAGTGCGGCCTGCGTCTTGCCTTCGTAGTTGGTGTCCCAGAGTCCAGTGGCACCTTCCACCTTGATGATGTCCAGTCCGGCATAGTGGCCGATGCCGCGAATCAGATCAACGGCCGAGATGACGCTGCCCGTCTTCACTTGCGGATAGAGCTGCATGAGCGTCAGCATGTTGGGCCTGTAGCCGCCGCTCCATGGCCAGATGCTGTTGGCCTGTCGCTCGCCGCGTAGCGCTCTCTCCCGATTGAAAGGATGTTGAGCCAGCAACTCTTGCGACTTGATGATGAGGCTGTTGATCAGTTCGGCTGTTTCCTCGGCCGAGAGTCTTCCTTCCTCTTTGGGCGCATTGGGCTCGGGCTTCACCAGCAACGGTTGCCAGGGCTCGTTGGGATGGTCGTGGGGTGGGGCGCAGATGATGTGCTTGCTGCCGCCTCGGATGACCAGCAGATGCCGATACTGAATGCCGGTGATGAACCTTACGCGGTCGTTGCCCAACTTCTCGTCGAGATAGTGTATGAGCACGTCGCCGTCGGCTGTCTCCAGATTACCTCCGTTGTGGGTGATGATGCGTCCGTCTTCAATGGTGATGATGTTGCACCGTATGGCCATGTCGTCGTTGCGCATTTCATATCCTATGCTGGCCGCTTCCAGAGGTCCGCGTCCTTCGTACACCTTGTTCAGGTCGTATCCCAGGATGGCCGTGTTGGCCACCTCCGAGCCCGGCATGAACCCTTCGGGTATGGTGGCCAGCCTTCCGGTGCGTCCCCTGCGCGCCAGCATGTCCATGCATGGCGTGTGGGCATATTGCAGGAGCGTCTTCCCGCCCAGCCGCTCTACGGGTTTGTCGGCCATACCATCGCCCAGAATGATGATTTTCTTCATGATGATGTCTCGTTTTATATGTTAGCTATCGACATGATGTTGGCAAACACGCCTGCCGCCGTGACCGAAGCCCCTGCGCCATAGCCCTGAATCAGCATGGGATACTCGCGATAGCGCTCGGTGGTGAGCAGCACGATGTTGTTGCTGCCAGCCAGATTGTAGAAGGGCGAGTTGCGGTCGATCTCCTTCAGCGAAACGCTGGCCTTGCCATGATCCATGGTGGCCACGAAGCGCCACCGTTTGCCCTCGGCCTCGAGCTGCTGCCGGCGCGCCTCGAAGTCGTCGTCCAGTTGCGGCAGCATGCGCCAGAAGTCGTCGGTGCTGCCCTCGAAGTAGTTGTCGGGCACGAAGAGGTGGGTCTCCACGTCTTCCTGTTCTATGCGGTAGCCCGCCTCGCGGGTCAGTATGACGAGCTTGCGCACCACGTCCTTGCCGCTCAAGTCTATGCGCGGATCGGGCTCCGAGTAGCCCTGCTCCTTGGCGCGGCGCACGGTCTCCGAGAAACTCTGTTCGGCCGAGAGCTCGTTGAAGATGAAGTTGAGCGTGCCGCTCAGCACGGCCTCTATCTTCAGTATTTTGTCGCCCGAGTTGCGCAGGTCGTTGATGGTGCCGATGATGGGCAGTCCTGCACCCACATTGGTTTCAAATCTGAACTTCACGCCGCGCTCCAGGGCGGTGGTCTTCAGCCGGCGGTAGTTTTCATATTCGCTCGAAGCAGCGATTTTGTTGGCAGCGATGATGCTCACGTTGTGCTCCAGCAGCGACTGATAGATGGCGGCCACTTCCTTGCTGGCTGTGCAGTCTACGAACACCGAGTTGAAGATGTTCATCCCGATGATTTCGTCGCGCAGACTCTGGCAGTTGCTCGGCGCCGAGTTTTTCAGCGCTTCGCGATAGTTGTCGAGGTCGATGCCGTCGCGCGAGAAGATGGCGTTGCGCGAACTGGCAATGCCCACCACATTGAGCTTCAGCTTGCTGCTCTGCTTCAGGTGCTCATACTGGCTGCGTATTTGCTCGATGAGCTTGCCGCCCACGGTGCCTACGCCGCAGATGAAGAGGTTGAGCACCTTGTATTCCGAGAGGAAGAACGAGTCGTGGAGCACGTTGAGCGACTTGCGCAGCGAAGCGCCCTCCACCACGAACGAGATGTTCGTCTCGCTGGCTCCCTGGGCGCATGCAATGACCGAGATGCCGCTTCGGCCCAGCGTGCCGAACAGCTTGCCGGCAATGCCTGGCGTGTGCTTCATGTTCTCGCCCACAATGGCGATGGTGGCCAGTCCGCTTTCGGCCGACATGGGGAACATGGCGCCCGTCTCTATCTCCTTGGCAAACTCGGCGTTGAGCACCTCGACAGCTGCCGCGGCATCCTCATCGCGCACGCCGATACTCGTAGAGTTCTCCGATGATGCCTGGCTCACCATGAACACCGAGATGCCCTTGTTGGCCAGCGTGGTGAAGATGCGTCGGTTCACTCCGATGACACCCACCATCGAGAGTCCCGTCACCGTGATGAGCGTGGTGCCCTTGATGCTCGAGATGCCTTTGATGGGCTTCTGGTCGTCGTTTATTCGCTCCTTGATGAGCGTCCCCGGATGCTCGGGGTTGAAGGTGTTTTTCACCTTGATGGGAATATTCTTCACGCACACGGGGTAGATGGTGGGCGGATAGATCACCTTGGCTCCGAAGTTGCAGAGCTCCATGGCCTCGAGATACGACAGCTCGTTGATGGTGTAGGCCGTCTTGATGACGCGCGGGTCGGCCGTCATGAATCCGTCGACGTCGGTCCATATTTCCAGCACCTCGGCGTCGAGGGCAGCGGCGATGATGGCCGCCGTGTAGTCGCTGCCGCCGCGCCCCAGATTGGTGGTCTCCATGGTGTCGCGGTCGCGGCTGATGAATCCCGGCACCACATAGGTGGGCATGGTCTCTCCCGGCTGGCGGTCTGCCAGTTCGGAGAAGGCCTCCTTCACCAGCCGGCGGGTGAGCTCGGCGTCGAGGGTGTGCTTGCCGTTCTTGCGCTCGGTGCGGATGAAGTCGCGCGCATTCATGCGCACTCCGCCGCGGATGAGCGTGGCCACGATGTTGGAGCTCAGTCGCTCGCCATAGCTCACGATGGCGTCCTGAGTCTTGCGGCTCAGGTCGTGAATCAGGTAGACGCCATAGTAGATGCTCTTGAGCTGTTCGAAGAGCGAATCTACCGTTCGGAATAAGTCTTCGCGTTTCTTGTTGTCGGTGATGATGGTGTCGATCATCTTGTGATGACGGTCCACCATGGCCTCGAACTCCTTCTTGTAGCGTTCGTCACCCTTGAGGGCCAGTTGGGAGGTAGAAATCAGATTGTCGGTAATGCCACCCAAAGCGCTGACCACTACCACGACAGGCTGTTTCCGAGCCTCTGCCTCCACGATGCGTTTCAAACTAAGAATACTTTTTACGGAACCTACGGATGTTCCGCCAAATTTCATTACTTTCATTGCTGAATGATTACTTGTTGTTGGTACCCCGAAACAACCGGGGGCTTCTCCGTTCCACACATTTTACTCCGAGCGCAGTTGCGCCGCGAGTTTTCAAGTTGCAAAATTACGCATATTTCTCCTTATGGCCAACAAATCGAAAGGTTTTTTCTTCAAAAACAGCAAGTCTGCCACTTTTCGTCCCCGCATGCTGACCATAGTGGCACCAG
>CAMOPD010000154.1 GCA_946622085.1 uncultured Prevotellaceae bacterium
TTGTTGGCGCTCACCTTGTCGGTTTGCTGCATCTGCTGATGGGCTTTTCCCAGCGAGCCCAGAAGGTTTTCCACATGATGTCCCACCTCGTGGGCAATCACATAAGCATAGGAGAAATCGCCGTCGGCCCCCAGCTGGCTCTTCATTGTGGTGAAGAACGACAGGTCGATGTAGAGTTTCTGGTCGCCCGAACAATAGAATGGTCCCACAGCAGCAGAGGCCGTTCCGCATGCACTGTTCACACGATTGGTGAAAAGCACGAGCGTTGGCGGAGTGTATTTGCGCCCCATTTTCTGGAACACCTCCGTCCAAACGTCTTCCGTAGCAGCCAGCACCTGACGAGAGAACTTGGCCAGTTCCTGTTCTTCCTCGGTAAACTCACGCTGGCCTTCGGCCTGCTCTTCCTGCACGCTGCCCAGAGCCCCCTGTTGCACGACGTTTCCTATAACGTCGCCCAGATTGCCTCCAGAAAGGAGGGTGAACAAGGCAATCATGATGATGCCACCCAGTCCGCCGATACCAGCCTTAGCGCCGGTGCTCATACCTCGGCGATCTTCTACGTTGTTGCTTTCGCGTCTTCCGTCTAATCTCATAGTTCTTTTTATTGTTTTTGTTAGTAATTATTTCGCGTCCTCGTCGAGAAATCTGCGGGTGATGCCGCCATATTCCTCTATCCTGCGGTCGCGCAGGAAAGGCCACCAGCGGCGCACTTGTTCGCTGTGGCTCAAGTCTATTTCCACCACCAGGCTCTCCTCCTCAGTGTCTGAAGCGCGGTAATGGAGTTCGCCCTGCGGTCCGGCCACAAACGAACTGCCCCAGAACTGTATGCCATTGGTCTGCCCGCTGGGGTCGGGCTCAAAGCCTACGCGGTTGACGGCCACCACCGGCAGGCCGTTGGCCACGGCATGTCCGCGCTGAACGGTGGTCCATGCCTCCCGCTGTCGTTGCTGCTCATCGGGCGTGTCGGTGCTTTCATATCCTATGGCCGTGGGATAAATCAGCAGGTCGGCACCCCTGAGTGCCATCAGGCGTGCAGCTTCAGGATACCACTGATCCCAGCAGACGAGCACTCCCAGCCGCCCGACAGAAGTCTGTATGGGCTGGAATCCCAGGTCGCCGGGTGTGAAATAGAACTTCTCATAGTAGGCCGGGTCGTCGGGGATGTGCATCTTGCGGTATTTCCCAGCAATGCTGCCGTCGCGCTCGATGACCACTGCCGTGTTGTGATAAAGTCCTGGAGCGCGCCTTTCAAAGAGCGAAGTGACGATGACCACGCCATAGGCGCGGGCCAACTCGCCGAAGAACCCCGTCGAGGGTCCGGGAATGGGTTCGGCCAAGTCGAAGTTCTTCACGTCCTCCACCTGACAGAAGTACAACGAGTTGTGCAGTTCCTGCAACACGATGAGCTGAGCTCCGCGCTGTGCCAGGTCACTGATGCCCTCGGCCAGCCTGCGCAGGTTGTCCTTCGTGTCGGCCACGTTGTGCTGTTGGAGTATTCCTATTTTCATTTCTCTGTGTTCGTATCTTTTGGTGTTCTCAGCACTCCTTGAGGCAGCTGCATGGTGCAGCAGTGCAGGCTGCCGTGCTGAAGGATGATGGTTCGGCTGTCGATGGCCACCAGTTCCCTGTCGGGGAATGCTTCGCCGATGATGCGCAAGGCGGCCTCATCGTTGCGTGTTTGCCCATAGACGGGCACCAGCACGCATCCATTCATCACCAGGAAATTGGCGTATGTGGCAGGCAGCCGGTTGCCGTCGTCGTCGCAGATGGCATCGGGCATGGGCAGTCGGAGCAAGCGATAGGGCTGCCCGTCGGCGGTTTTCAGCTCTTCCAGCTGCTGCTCGAGGGCCTTGAAGTCGGCCCACTGCTCGTCGTGCCGATTGTCGCATCCCACGTAGACGAGTGTGTCGCCGGGAGCCACCCTCACGATGGTGTCGATGTGTCCGTCGGTGTCGTCGCCCACCAGATTGCCATGGTCGAGCCATACTATTCTGTCGGCCTGCAGTGTCTCCTTCAGCCGGAGTTCCACTTCATGGCGTCCGAGGGGCTCGTTGCGGTGTGGCGCCATGAGACATTGGCTGGTGGTGAACACCGTTCCGCGCCCGTCGCTCTCGATGGAGCCGCCTTCGAGCACGAAATCAAGGCAGTCGCAATAGTGGCCATTCAGCCATCCGGCATCGAAGAGACTGCGGTTGATGCGGTTGTCAAGTGCTGCTTCAAACTTGCGCCCCCAGCCATTGAAACAGAAGTCAAGCAGCCGGGCACCGCCCTGACCGTCGGTCAGCGTGATGAATCCGTGGTCGCGCGCCCAAGTGTCATTGGTGGGACATTCATGAAAGCCGATGTTCGCCATCTGGGCAGCCGTGAGCCGCTGCCCAAGCAAGGCTTCCACCTCCTCGGCGTGGGGCGTCACGATGAGCAGCCGCTCCTGCCGGCTGATGGCATGAGCCATCTGCACATAGGTCTGAGAGATGGCCTCCAGACAATCATTCCAGTCGGTGGCTACGTGAGGCCATGTCAGCATCACGGCGTCTTGTGGTTCCCACTCTGCGGGCAATCTGAATTGGTTTGTGTTCGGCATTTGTCAAAATGGTCTGCGGCGTGTCATCGCGGCATCTGTTTGCAAAGATAGGTAAAATCGGATAAATAAACGAACGAAAGGGCGCATTATTTTCCGTTTTCTGTCAGCCTTTTTCCGTTTTTTCTTTATTTTTGCATCGAAAAATTCAATCATCATGACACTTGAAATGAAAAACGGCTGTCTGAGTGTCGGCGAGGCAAGGTTCTTCAGCGGGCTGAACTTCCGCGCCAGCCAAGGCGAGACCGTGTGCGTACAGGGCTCTTCACCGTTGGCTTGCACCCATCTTCTGCGCTGTCTGCTGGGCTTCGAACCGCTCTCCGAGGGATTCATCAGCATCGATGGCTCGGTGCTCACGCCCGCCTCGGCCGCCACGTTCCGCCGTCTGATGGCCTACGTGCCCCGGGAGCTGCTGTTGCCCTACTCTTCCATGGCTCAGGCAGCCCGCGCTCCCTTCCGCCTGAAGGCTAATGCCCGACAGGCATTCTCCACCGAAGCCCTGCTCCAGGAGTGGCAACTCTTAGGACTGCCCTCCTCGCTGCTTGACAAGCAGCCCGCCCAGCTCACCGACAGCCAGCGCCTCAGAGCCGCACTTGCCTCTGCCTCGCTGCTGGGAAAGTCCATCCTGCTGGTCGACGCTCCCCCCACCCGCCCCGACTCGGCTGCCGCCCAGTTCATCGACAACTATCTGCACCAGCTGGCCAGCCGTGGCACGGCCGTGGTGGCCGTCTCGGCCGACGACGTGTTTGCTGCCTCGTGCAACCGCATTGTTACCATCACTGAAAACCCCAACCAACCATGAACATTTCCCTGCTCGGCATGGTCGTTGCCATCTTGATGCTGGCCCTGCCGCTCTTCGTGCTCTATTATTTCCGCGCCGACGTGCTGCCGCTCATGCTCCGCTCTGCGGGGCGCATGCTCGTGCAGCTGGTGCTTGTGGCCGTCTATCTGCGCTTCCTCTTTGAGTGGAACAACGCCTATGTCAATGCGGCATGGATGCTCCTCATGACGGGCTACACCGCCTACGCCACCACCAAGCGGGCCCATCTGCACACCCGGCGCATGCTGATGCCCGTGGCGGCAGGTCTGCTCGCGTCGGTCGTCGTGACGGCCCTGCTGGTGCTGCTGGCCGGCTTCGGCCTGAGCAAAGCGCTCGACACGCGCTACTTCGTGCCCACCATAGCCCTGTTGCTGGCCGGCATGTCCGACATGAACGCCACGGCGCTCCACGCCTTCTACCTCACCGCCCGCCAAAACCAGCAGCAATACTACTACCTGCTGGGCAACGGAGCCACCCGCCTGGAGGCCGTCACGCCATTCATTGGCCGCGCCCTGAGCCAGGCTTTCGCCCCCCTGGCGCGCAGCATGAGCCTGCTGGCCGTCACCACGCTGCCCTTCGTGCTCTGCGGCATGCTCTTGGGCGGGGCCGACGTCACCGAGGCCATGAAGGCCCTGCTGCTGTTCTTCGCGGCCACCTTCTTCGCCGCCACGCTCTCCACACTGACCACCCTCATGGCGGCCGCCCGCACCACTTTCAACAGCCACGGCCAGATGGCCGACATGCTGAGGGGCGAGAAAGAGCCATCCGACTCATGAAACCCGACAACCATCATCAACATTAAACATAAAGACATGAAAGCAAAAAGACTATTCACTACCATGATTGCTGCCATGGCCATGAGCGCCATGTGCGCAGCTATGACCAACGACGGCCGCGAACGCCTCGTGGAAGACGGCGGAACAGGCCCCTACAAGGCCATTATGAAGGAGGAAGCCTCGCTGGCAGCCCACACCGTGTTTGCCCCGCAAGACCTCTCGAAGTTCGGCCGCAAGCACCGCCTGCCCCTGCTCGTCTGGGGCAACGGAGCCTGCTCCAACTCGCCCTGGGAGCACTACAAGTTTCTCAACGAGATAGCCTCCCACGGCTTCATCGTCGTGGCAACGGGCTACATACCCATGGACGACGAACCCTACAAAGGGCCCATGTCGAAGTCGGAGCAACAGATAGAAAGCATTGACTGGGCACTGGCCCAGAATGCCGACCCGCAGTCGCCCTACTACCAGAAGATTGACACGGAGAACATCTGCGTGGCCGGCATGTCGTGCGGCGGACTGCAGACGCTCTACAACTGCGCCGACCCGCGCATCAAGACGCTCATGGTGTGCAATAGCGGACTCTTCAACCAGCAGAATGCTTCACAGGCCGTGGGCGGCATGCCCATGCCCCCGAAGGAGAAGCTGAAGGAGATCCACACGCCCGTCATCTACATTCTGGGCGGCAAGACCGACATTGCCTACGAGAACGGCATGGACGACTTCCACCGCATTGGCCAAGTGCCCGCCTGCGCCGCCAACTTCCCCGTGGGCCACGGCGGCACCTATCGCGAGCCCCATGGCGGCGAGTTCACCGTGGTGGCGCTGGCCTGGCTGGAATGGCAGCTGAAGGGCGACAAGAAGGCCGCCCGCATGTTCAAGGGCGACAACTGCCTGCTCGCCAAGCGCCAAGGCTGGACCATAGAGAAGAACGCCCTCTTCGGCAAGATGAAATAAC
>CAMOPD010000155.1 GCA_946622085.1 uncultured Prevotellaceae bacterium
TGGGCGGCGGCTTCGGCGGCTGCACCATCAACCTGGTGAAGGACGAACTCTACGATTCGTTCATCGCTACCGCCAAGCAGAAATATGCCGAGAAATACGGCAAAGAGCCCAAAGTTTATGACGTAATCATCAGCGACGGCTCTCGCAAGCTTTGCTAAGCCGCCATCTTGGCAATCATTTTAAGCAGGGCAATGGTCTGACAAGTCGGGCTATTGCCCTGCTTTCTTTTTGCAGAGTTGACAAGTGCATTCATGCCTATTCCGACTCACCATTGAGCCTATTTGTTGTGCTCAGTTCATCCGCAATTTGCATTTTCTTGCATGAAAACACTACTTATTCGAATATTATTTCTCTATTTGCACATTATTTCATTATATACCTTTAATAAAACAAATTTGTACGTATGAAAAGAATTTCTACTTTACTGATCTTATTTGCCTTCTGTCTGATGGCCATTGCCCAGGGGAAGCTCACTCCGCAAGCACAGCTCAGCATTGCCCGGCAAAAAGTGAAAATGGAACGCAAGGCAGCCCATGCTCCCAAGCAAGGCATGAAGCCCATTTCTCGTTCCGAAAAGTGCATCAGGCTCGTTGTGAAAGTGAAGGCCGACGGTGCTGCAGAAACCTACCGTCAATTACGCGACAGAGGGGCTGAAGTATTGTCAAAGCTTGGTTCTCAAGCTGTTATCAGTGTGCCCATTGACAGCATTCCGGCCATTGAAAGTATCAACGGCGTAGAGCGCATTGACAAAGGTCACAAAGGCAAGCTCAAGACCGACATCACCCGCAAGGAGACCAGCGTGAGCCAACTCAATGGCACCACCCTACCCTCTGGTGCCACGGCCTTTACGGGCAAAGGAGTCACCGTGTGTGTTATTGACGCCGGCATAGACTTTCAGCACCCTGCGTTCAAGGATAGCCAAGGCCGCTCACGCATCAAGTGCGTCTACATGATGGGCGACAATGGCGGCAACAAGTTCACCGTCAACGACCCGGAAGCCGGCACATACACCTTTCCCGGTTCGGTCTACGACACGCCTGAACTCATAGCCTCGCTGACCACCGACTATGACGATGAGTATCATGGCACCCACACCACAGCCATAGCAGCTGGAAGCATCTCTCCGCTTGGCTTCGGCGGAATGGCTCCCGAGGCCGACATCGTGCTCATTCCATTGAATGATGTAGAATTTGATGGCTTCGAGGAGGCTGCCGAAGAAGAATATGTGGAATTAGCTTTAGGCTTTGCCAGTGCCTATGCAAAGCAGAGCAACCAACCCGTGGTGCTTAGTGCCAGCATGAACAGCCATGGCGGACCTCACGACGGCACCAGCCCAGTGACCGAAGCCATCGAATCGGTTTCAGAAAATCTCATCTCTGTATTCTCGGCAGGCAACGAAGGCGGCTACCCCATCCACATCTATAAGAAGTTCACATCGAAAGAAAGTTCCATGAAGACTTTTCTTATGGCCATGATGGAAGACGAAAACGGAGAATACTATTTTAACGCCATGCCTTCCGTCACAGGCTACACACGCGCAGGCAGCGAAGTGAGCTTCAAGCTCAGGCTGCTCTATGCCGGAATGCTGGAGCGGTGGTCATCTGAAGAGATTAAAATAAAACTGGGCGACGAACCCGTCATCAAGCACATCTCGAGCGACGACGATGCCACGTTAGCCAAGAGTTTTGAAGGCGACATCTTCCTTGGAGCCTTCGACAACGGCGACGGCAGACTGGGCATCGCCATCGAAGCCGACGGCGGAGTGAAACATTTAGACATTTTTGAACTCACCGTCAATGCCCCAAGCGACGCAGAAATCGACCTGTGGGACGACATGGCAGGTTTCGGTGGAACCAATTTGTTTGGTATTCCTGGCTACACCGACGGCGACAGCAACATGTCGGCAGGCGACTGGACGTCCACCGAGAGCGTCGTCAGCGTGGGAGCCTATTGCTCCAACACCACCTGGCGCGACTACGACGGCACCACTACCGACACCTCCATTCCCAAATATGACGAAGACGGAGAATTGGAACAAGAGCCCGACGTGCTCAACGACATCGCCTATTTCTCCTCCTACGGCACATCGTTCAACGGCGTGAGCCAGCCCACCATCTGCGCTCCTGGCGTAAACATTGTCTCGGCCATGAGCCAATACTGCGCCTACGGCAGCTATGACAGCAACATGCAATGGCAAGACTATCCCTACATGGCAGAGTCGGGCACTTCGATGGCCTGTCCGGTGGTTAGCGGCATCGTTGCCCTGTGGCTGCAGGCCAATCCAGACCTGACGCTCACCGAGATAAAAGACGTAATGGAACATTCTGCCCGCCACGACAGCTTCACCACCAAGAACACCGAGCGATGGGGATACGGCAAGATTGACGCTGCCAAGGGCATTGAATACATTCTGCAGACCTACCCATCGGCCATTCAATGCTTAGACTACGCCACCACCCAGCTCGACAACAATCAGCTCTTCGACCTGCAAGGCCGACGCCTGACAAAGGCTCCTGCCAGCGGCATCTACATCAAGAACGGCAAGAAAATAGTGGTCAAGTAAAAACCAGACCACATGCCATAAATGGAGAAAGGGACATGCAGCAACTCCGGTTGCTCGCATGCCCCTTTCCTCTTTTTTGATGTTCTTTACTGTTTTCTACTTACTGAGATTTGCCTTGTTGTTCATCAACAATGCAACGGCCATGATGGCCTCTACTGCTACTAATACACTAATCATAATCTTTTTACCTTTCTTTTTCTTTAGCAGAAGCAGCTTTTTGCGCTGCGTTTCTGCATGTTATCCTTAAATGTGTTATCCTTGTCTTTTTACCTTAAGACGATGCAAAGGTAGGCCAATTTCACCATTCACCAAAGAAAAACCCCGCGAATGAGTGTAGTTTCCACAATTTATTGACGCAGGTCAAAATAATGCCCCTTTTACAGTTTCTTCTCCTTCTGAGGCCATTCCGTCGGCTGAAATCGCGGTTTGCAGGCATTTTTCACCCTCGACAAATCATAAAAGAACGTGAGTTCGGCGTAAGTAAAGCGTTGAAATATTAGAGTGAATGAAATACTTTCAGAGTATTGCCCCCCAGAAAAAAGTTTCTCCCCGCCGCGAAGAAACCATCGGAGCGGCAAGATAAAAGTAAAATCACGCCGTGATTTTATGGAATCACGGCGTGATTTTATGGAATCGTGACGTGATTCCATGGAATCGTGTCGTGATTTTAGTTTTTGCAGCCCGATTTCTTGACTTTTCAAAAGCCCAAACACAGTGTTTCTCGTTAGGAAGCACTTACAACAAGTCAGATTCCTGGTATTCTGGCTCGACTCTGAAAAAGAATAGGACCAGACTTCCGCTCTGCCCAAACGACAACAAAGAGGCATGAAAACGGAATGCAAGATGAGCAGAGAAATAGAGCAAAGAATTAAAAAGTGTTATTTTCACACTTTTATGTTATAAAACATATTATTAAAGCATACAAGTATGGAATTAAAATTGTAATTTTACACCCAAAACATATTATCCACTTAATAATCACTCTTTATGAAGAACTTAAAAGGTCTTATTTTCGGAGCAGGAATAGCCACTATTCTGCTCTCTGCCTGCGCTGGCGGCAACGAAGGAAACCTGACGGTTTCAGGTCTTAATCCCACAGCTTTCGACACAACCATTCAAGGCAAGAAGGTTCAGCTCTTCACGCTGAAGAACCAGAATGGCATGGAAGTGTGTGTCACCAACTACGGCGGCCGTGTGGTGAGCCTTGTGGTTCCCGACCGCGACGGCAAGCCCACCGACGTTGTGCTGGGCTTCGACAACATTCGCCAGTATGCCGACACGCTCAATTCACCGAGCGACTACGGTTCGAGTGTGGGCCGCTATGCCAATCGCATCAAGAACGGCAAATTCAAGCTTGGCGACCAAGAGTATCAGCTGAAGCAGAACGACGGTCCCAACTGCCTGCACGGCGGTGGCACCACGGGCTGGATGAACCAGGTGTATGACGCCGAGCAGGTGGGCGACTCCATTCTGAAGCTGACCATCGTGGCCGAGGACGGCGAGAACGGATTCCCCGGCAAGGTGACGGCCACCACCACCTACAAGGTGACCGCCGACAATACGCTCGAGATGACCTGGGAGGCTACTTCCGACAAGGAAACCATCATCAACCAGACCAACCACAACTACTACAACCTGAGCGGCGACTTCAGCCAGCCGGCCTACGACATGGTGCTCTATGTGAATGCCGACAACTTCACTCCGAGCGACAAGCTCTACATCCCCACGGGCGAAATCAAGTCGGTGGAAGGCACCCCGATGGACTTCCGCAAGCCCCACGCACTGGGCGACAGCATCAACTCGAAGTTCGACCAGATTCAGAATGCCACGGGCTACGACCACAACTTCTGCCTGAACACCTTCACCGAAGGTCAGGGCGACTCGCAGACGGTATGCGCTGCCCTCTTCTCGCCCAAGACGGGCATCCTGATGGAGATGTTCACCAACGAGCCTGGTTTGCAGGTCTACTCGGGCAACTTCCAGGGCGTTGGCCGCGATGCCGAAATCACCCGCAAGCACGGGCTGAAGTATCCAAAGCACGTGAGCGTTTGTCTGGAGAGCCAGAAATATCCCGACAGCCCCAACCATCCCGACTGGGTGCAGCCCACGCTGAAACCCGGCGAGACCTATTTCAGCTATGCCGCCTATAAATTCTCCATTGCCGACGGCATCAACAAGTAACTGACAATTAATAACATAATCATTAAATCTTTAGCTAACAAATGAACAGTATTTCTGAAGCAATCAGCATGTCGGGGTTTAAGACCATCGACTTCGTGATTCTTGTATGCTATCTCATCCTGCTTGTGAGCCTTGGCCTCTTCCTCTCCCGCAACAAGGATGGCAAGGAAAAAAGCGCCAACGATTACTTCTTGGCAGGTAACACCCTGACGTGGTGGGCCGTGGGTGCCTCGCTCATCGCCGCCAACATCTCCGCCGAGCAGTTCATCGGAATGTCGGGAACGGGCTTCCGCGACGGCATTGCCATTGCCGCCTATGA
>CAMOPD010000156.1 GCA_946622085.1 uncultured Prevotellaceae bacterium
CGGTCACACCCCTCGCTTATCTTCAGATAGGCGTAGTGATGAGGCGTGGTGAGCGTGCGATGGCCTATACATCCTGGCACTTCAGCCTTGCCAAGATCGGCCAACAACTGCTTAAAGTCGAATTTACCGTAGTATTTATCCACCTCGGGAATCTCTGCTTCAAGCTCCTGCTTATAGCGCTGCGAAAGACATCCCATGACTAGGAGGCGCCCTATGCGCCCTTGCTCTTTGGCTTGTGCCAAGGAGAGAATCATGTCTATGCTTTCTTGCTTGGCATCGGCAATAAACCCGCACGTATTGACCACCACAATTTCGCCTTGCGGCCGCTTGGCATCGTGGGTGCAGTGATAGCCGTTGGCCTCGAGCTGTTTCATGAGCAACTCAGAGTCAACGAGGTTCTTCGAGCACCCCATCGTGATGATGTCTACCTGGTTTTTCTTCATCAATTATTAAAAAGCGAGTCAACAAATTGCGTCTTATTGAAGAGCTGAAGGTCCTCCATCCCCTCGCCCAGCCCGATGTATTTCACGGGCACTTTCAGCTGGTCGCTAATGCCAATCACCACACCTCCCTTAGCCGTACCGTCGAGTTTGGTGATGGCAAGGCTCGTAATGTTGGTCACGGCAGAGAACTGCTTGGCCTGTTCGAAGGCATTCTGGCCCGTGCTGCCATCAAGCACCAGCATCACTTCGTCGGGGGCTTCTGGCAGCACTTTCTTCATCACGTCCTTTATCTTCTTCAGCTCGTTCATCAAGCCCACTTTATTGTGCAGGCGTCCGGCAGTATCGATGAGCACAACATCTGCTCCGTTGGCCTTGGCCGAGCTCAGCGTGTCGAAAGCCACCGAAGCGGGGTCGGCTCCCATCTGCTGCTTCACCACGGGCACTCCCACGCGCTCGCCCCAGATACAGAGCTGTTCCACGGCAGCGGCACGGAAGGTATCGGCGGCACCGAGATAGACCTTCTTGCCTGCTTTTTTGAACTGATAGGCCAGCTTGCCTATTGTGGTGGTTTTACCCACTCCGTTCACACCCACGATGAGAATGACGTAGGGCTTATGGTCGGTGGGCAAATCCCAGTTCTCGTTGTCGCTGGTGTTATTCTCGGCCAGAAGCGAGGCAATCTCGTCGCGCAGTATGCCGTTGAGTTCCGAAGTGGAAACATATTTATCACGGGCCACACGCTCCTCTATGCGATGAATGATTTTCACCGTTGTGTCCACTCCCACATCGCTGGTGATGAGCACCTCTTCCAGGTCGTCCAGCACTTCATCGTCTACTTTCGACTTGCCGGCCACGGCACGTGCCAGTTTGCTAAAGACACTCTGCTTGGTCTTCTCGAGGCCCTTGTCGAGCGTTTCTTTCTTGTTCTTATTGAAAAGTCCGAATAATCCCATATTGACTTATTTTCTTGCAAAAATAGTAAAAATAAACGAGAATCGTCTAAATAGGCATGAAAAAACACAAAAAAGGCCGCAAATCTTCCGATTGCAGCCTCTTACGAAATATCCTTAGATTAAGAAATCAATTCTTAAAGAAGTCCTTTACAGCCTCGTTGGGAACCATCTGCTCATCGAAAATGTAAGCACCGGTTTTGGGGCTCTTCACCATCTTGATAACCTTTGTGTAAGCGCGACCATCCTTCGAACCTTCGTGGAGGGTAGCAACGGTTTTCTTTGCCATAGTCTGTAGATTATTGTTTATTTAATCTCCTTATGAAGAGTCATCTTCTTCAGGATTGGATTGTACTTCATGAGTTCCATTCTCTCGGGAGTGTTCTTGCGGTTCTTTGTCGTCACGTAACGACTTGTTCCGGGCAGACCGCTATTCTTCATTTCGGTGCACTCGAGGATAACCTGCACTCTGTTGCCTTTTGCTTTCTTTGATGCCATGATGCTTATTCTCCTATCACTTTAATGTCTTTCCAGTCAACATAGCCTTTGGCAACAGCCTGCTTGAGGGCTGCGTCGAGGCCTACCTTATTAATGAGACGAAGACCAGCAGCACTGATCTTAAGACTAATCCAGCACTGCTCCTCCACATAGTAGAATTTCTTGCTGAACAAGTTTACATCAAAGCTTCTCTTTGTGCGGTGCTTTGAGTGAGACACATTGTTGCCAATCTGTGCCTTCTTGCCTGTAATCTGACAAATTTTCGACATTGCTATCTAAATTTTTTGTTTTCGTTTTTTGATACCTATTCCAAACAGGGTGCAAAATTACAAAGTTTTCCCGAAAAAACAAAATATTTCCTTAAATAATCTTCTCAATTAAGGATTTTTTCGTTTTTTCGCTCTCCTTTATGGCGTAAACCGCACATTTACCACGAGTTACATCTCTTCGGGCTGCAATTTGTGCTCCGGCTTATGGGTGTTGAGAAAATCCAGCAGAAGCATGAGTGCCTTGCTCGTAGCCTTGGTCAGATTCATGTCGCGCCCCTCGTCGCCCTCGAGCTTAAAAGTAGCCATTTCATCGGCCGAACCACAGGCTATCCAAATGGTTCCAACGGGAATCTCCTTCGTGCCGCCACCCGGGCCGGCAATGCCCGTCACGGCAATGGCATAGTCGGTGTTCAGGGCACGTATGGCTCCACGCACCATGGCCTGTGCCACTTCCTCGCAAACGGCTGTCTTCTCTTCGAGCAGCTGATGGTCAACGCCCAAGAGACGTTCCTTCACCTCGTTGGTATAACTGATGATGCCACCCTTGAAATATTCCGATGAGCCGGGCGTGGCAATAATCGATTCGGCCACATGGCCTCCCGTGCAGCTCTCGGCGGTGGAAAGTGTCTTTCCTGCCTCATAGAGAATCTGCTGAATCTCTCTGCTGAGTATTTTATTTTCAAATTCCATAATTAATGTGTTTACAATATAAGTGAAGAGTGAAGAATCATCTTTCTACCTTTACTCCCCCTCCCTTCTCACTGAAACGTCACCTTGCTGAAGGCTGGTTTGTCTATGGTGCAGAAGTCGCCATCGAGATATTTATAATAACCCGTAATGCCTATCATGGCGGCATTGTCGGTGGTATAGCTGAACTTGGGAATGTAGATGGTCCACCCGTATTTGCGTGCATGCTCGTGGAAGGCGTTGCGCAGGCCGTTGTTGGCCGACACGCCACCCGCTACGGCCACGTGCTTGATGCGCGTCTGCTTGGCAGCCAGACGGAGTTTCTTCATCAGTATGTCCACAATGGTGAATTCGAGGCTGGCCGCCAGGTCTTCCTTGTGGTGCTCAATGAAGTCGGGATCTTCCTTCACCCAGTCGCGCAGGTTATAGAGAAAAGAGGTCTTCAACCCGCTAAAACTATAGTTCAAGTCGGGAATGTGGGGCTCGGAGAACTGATAGGCATGCGGGTTGCCCTGGCGGGCCAGTCGGTCGATGATGGGGCCACCAGGATAGCCCAGCCCCATCACCTTGGAGCACTTGTCGATGGCCTCTCCGGCGGCATCGTCGATGGTCTGCCCGAGCACCTGCATGTCGTTGTAGGCATTCACCTTCACTATTTGCGAGTTGCCGCCACTCACCAGCAGACAAAGAAAGGGAAAGGGCGGAGCCGACGCGTCGTCGTCGCTCTCCTTGATGAAATGGGCCATCACGTGCCCCTGCAGATGATTCACGTCGATAAGCGGAATGCCCAGTGCCCGGGCAAAGCCCTTGGCAAAGCTCACGCCAACAAGCAGCGACCCCATCAGCCCCGGGCCCCGTGTGAAGGCCACTGCCGAGAGTTGCTCCTTGCTGATGCCGGCGCGCTTGATGGCCTGGTCAACCACTGGCACCACATTCTGCTGATGGGCGCGTGAAGCCAGCTCCGGCACCACGCCGCCATAAGCCTCGTGCACAGCCTGCGAGGCTGTGACATTAGAAAGCAACACCCCATTGCGGAGCACCGCTGCCGACGTGTCGTCGCAGCTCGACTCTATTCCGAGTATATATATGTCGTTCATCTCTTCGTATTTATCAACCACATCAAAAAGGCGAGAAAGTCAAGCGTGAAAACATTTCTCTCATCTCTCTTCTCTCCTCTTTCTTCTCTCCTCTCTCCTCTTAATAAATCAATAGGTCAGGATCTCCACCCCATGTTCCGTCATCAGGAACGTGTGTTCCCACTGGGCACTGGGTTGCTCGTCACCCGAAATCACCTCCCAGCCATACGGGTCGTCGGCATCGATGAACACCTCCCACGTGCCCATGTTGATCATCGGCTCAATGGTAAACACCATGCCGGGCACGATGAGCATGCCCTGCCCCTTGCGCCCGAAGTGAGTCACCTCGGGGTCTTCGTGGAAGTCGAGCCCAACGCCATGGCCGCAAAGGTCGCGCACCACACCGTAATGGTACTTGTGGGCATGCTTCTGAATGGCGTTGCCTATGTCGCCCACAAAGCAATAAGGCTTGGCCGCCTCGGCGCCTATCTCCAGACACTCCTTGGCCACACGCACCAGCTGTTCCTTCTCGGGAGTGGTCTTTCCAATGATAAACATGCGCGAGGCATCAGCATAATAACCGTCAAGAATGGTGGTGAAATCGACGTTGACGATGTCACCCTCCTCCAGTATATCTTCGGCCTTGGGAATGCCGTGGCACACCACTTCGTTGATGCTCGTGCACACGCTCATCGGGAAGCCCTCGTAGTTCAGACAGGCGGGAATGGCACCGTGGGCTTCGCAGTAGTCGCGGCAAATCTGGTCAATCTCCAGCGTGCTCATGCCCTCGTGTATCTGGCGGGCCACCTCGTCGAGCACCCCCGTATTCACCACGCCGCTCCGCCTGATGCCCTCTATCTGTTCGGGGGTCTTAATCAGCTTGCGCGTCGGCACTTCCTTACCCTTGCTCTCCCAGAACATCACCTTCTTGTCCAGTTCCGTCAGTGGTTGTCCGGGCACAGGGCGCCATCTACTCTTCTTCTTAAACATGTCGGTTTTTCTTTTGTTGGGTGCAAAGTTACGCATTTTATTCCGATTCAAGCACTTTTTCAAAATAATAATTCAGAAGATTCGCCACGGCCTGCGCCGAAAGGAACAAAAGA
>CAMOPD010000157.1 GCA_946622085.1 uncultured Prevotellaceae bacterium
AGAAGGTCTTCATCTTGGCCTGGAACTGCTTCAGGTAGCCCGAGCCTTTCTCCTGGGGGATGCTCGTCATGAGGGAGTTGGCCTGGAAGTCGTTCTTGGCAATCATGATGGAGGAGAAGAACTGGTCCTTGAAGGCCACCCAGTCGAGTGCTTCCTCGATTTTCGAATCGCGCTTCTCGGAGGTCTCGCTGAGGTGGTCGGTGGAGCTTTCCTTCTCTTTATACGTGAGCGTGCAGTAGCGGTTTTCGAACATGAAGCCACGCTCCTGCTGCGGACAGAGCTCCTGCCAGTCGACGTCCATCGACTGCGTGTTGGGTGCGAAGAGTCCGGCCATTCCTTCAACGTGCATCTGCATGTGGAGCATGTAGTCGCGGCCCAGCTGGTAGCTCATGACGATCTGCTTGCCGGGAGCGGCCTCGGCGGTGAAGGTCACGGTGGTGTCGCTGACGTTGGACGGCTGGAAGAAGAGTTCCTGCGTGGCGATGTTGGCCTCCTTGGCCGACAGCATGTAGTTCAGGCTCTGCTCCTTGCCGTTGAAGAGCGTCACGTCGGGGTTGCCCTTGCGGTCCTTGAAGCCCTTGACGACGGCTTTCACCACTGTGGCACCCTTCGACGAGAGCGTGAGCTCCACGCGCTGGTTCTTCAGCACCACGTCGGCGGCTGTGCCCTTCAGGGCGTTGTGGAAGAGGGCGGTGGTGTCCTCTTCGGCTTTCTGCTTGGCTTCGGCAGCCTTTGCGGCAGCTTCGGCCTGTTGTTTCTTTTCTGCGTTCATGCGTGCCACTTGGGCGATGGAGTCCTGCACGAAGGCGGCACGCTGCTCCTCTGCCGAGGGGCGGTTGAAGTAGCTGAATGCTATCAGCACGAGTGCAATCAGGATGAATCCTGTAGTAGTGTTTTTATCCATTTGTCGTTATGTTACGTTTTTTTCAAGGTGCAAAGATACAAAAAAGATGAAAGATGGAAGATGAAAGAAGGAAGTTTTTTTCGCTATCGGTGAAAATTGTTGAAGGAAATGGTGGATTTCTGAACGGAAATGTTTAACTTTGTACCAAATTTGTAAAAAACATGATGATGAAGAACAACCTTTTCCTGACTTTAGCCTTCTGCGGCTTGGGGATGCTGACTGCCTCCGGGCAGAACACGCCGACGGCCAGTTCCGGCCAGTATTCACCCCTTTTCCTTCCGTTCACTTACTACGGCAGCGTGGCCCACGAGGCCCTTTCGCTCGACGGTGAGCCCTCGGAGATGAGCAACGCGCTGCTCGACATGTATCTGCGCCGTCCCGACCTGGTGCAGACCACCGACGCCGCCCTGCGCAACGAGCTGACGACGGCAGCCGAGCAGGCCGAGGCACCCACTCCCGTGCTGCCTCCGCCGGCCGAAGAAGCCGCACCCATAGAACCCGAGGCTCCCAAAGCCGACGTGGAGGTGAAGAAGCCCAACTTCTGGACCTTCAAGGGCGACGGCTTCCTGCAGTTCCTGCAGAACTACGTGTCGGGCAACTGGTATAAAGGTGGTGAGAGCAACTACTCGATGCTCTCGAGCCTCACGCTGGAAGCCAACTACAACAACAAGTCGAAGCTGAAGTGGGATAACAAGCTGGAGATGAAGCTCGGCTTCCAGACGTCGCGCTCGGACACGGTCAACAAGTTCAAGGCCAACGAAGACCTCATCCGTCTGACCTCGAAGGTGGGTCTGCAGGCCACCAAGCACTGGTACTACACGCTGCAGCTGCTGGCCTACACGCAGTTCACGCGAGGCCTGAAAGCCAACGACAAGCGCACCTACTCCGACTTCATGTCGCCCTTCAACCTGAATGTGGGTATCGGTATGGACTACAAGATGGAGTGGTTCAACAAGAAACTGACGGGTACGGTGAACATCTCGCCGCTGGCCGTGAACTATCGCTACGTAGACCGTACCATCTTCATGAACGGCGACACGCAGCAGTGGTTCCCCTCGCGGCACGGACTGGAGGCCGACCGCCACTCGCTGGTGGACCTGGGTTCGCAGTTCACCGTCGACTTCACCTGGAAGATGGCCGAGAACATCTCGTGGAAGTCGCGCATGTATGGCTTCACCAGCTACAAGCGTGTGGAGTATGAGTGGGAAAACACATTCTCGTTCCAATTCAACAAGTACATCTCCTCGAAGCTGTTCATCCATCCGCGCTTCGACGACAACCGCCAACGCGACGACCATCACGGCTACTGGATGTTCAAGGAGTTCCTCTCCATCGGCTTCAACTACGCATTCTAAACTCCCCCATTTATGGGAAACGCTTTCCATAAAGCCCCATTGCTCAGAATAGGCCTCGTGCTTATTCTGGGCATTTTGTTTGGCGACTGGCTGGGGGCGTACTTCCCCTTGTGGACGGGGCTTGTAGTTGCCGGGAGCCTGCTGCTGGCCTCGCTGGTGCTTGATGCCAGGAAGGTCAGAATTGAAAAGGCTATGAGGAAGTCGGTGCAGAAGAGCCTGCTCGTCCTGCTCTCTATCCTGTTTTTCGGCTTCTATCTCGTGGCCGCCAAGAAGGCCCGGCGGAACCTGGTGGAGGGTGGAGAGCGCACGTATGAGGCCATCGTAAGCTCGCCGCCTGCAACAAGAGGCAAGACGCTGCGGTTTGAGGCGTGGGTGGTGAGTGCCCGGGAGCCTTTTGCCCTGCAGGTGTCGCTCTTGCGCGACACGCTGACGGGCCGCTATCGGCAGCTGCATCTGGGGAGCGGCTTCATGGCCACTTCTGCTATCGAGACGGAGCCTCACAGAGAAATGCCCTCGACCTTCGTCTATCATCGCAACTGGCGGCTGACGCCTGCCGACGTCGGCTCCCTGAGCGTTGTGCAGAGGGCCAGGCTCAGGCTGATGATGTTCAGGGAGCGCCTGCTGGCGAAGCTTCGGCAGACGGGCGAAGGCAACGACGCGGCTGTGGTGGCCGCGATGGTGTTGGGCGACAAGTCGGGCCTCTCACGCCAACTGCGCGATGAATATAGCGTCAGCGGAGCTTCCCACGTGCTGGCTCTTTCGGGGCTGCATCTGGGCATCATCTATTTCTTTCTCACCCTCGTCTTCTTCCGCACCCGTTGGCGATTGCTGGGACAAGTGGCCGTGCTGCCCGTCATCTGGCTCTTTGTCCTGATGGTGGGGGGCTCGCCCTCGGTGGTGAGGGCCGCCACGATGCTGTCGGTCTATGCCTCCATAGAGCTACTTCGGCGCAAGGCGTTCTCGCTGAACACCCTCGCGCTGGCTGCCATCATCATGCTGGTGGCCAATCCGCTCAGCCTGTGGGATATTAGTTTCCAACTGTCGTTCCTGGCCGTGCTGGGCATTCAGCTGTTCTTCAAGCCTATTTATAGAATGTTGAGCGAGTTGGTGATGCCTTCTTCCGATCAGCCCTTCGTGCTCAGGTTGTTCACTCACGACCGGCGGTACGTCGTCGAAGAGCGGAAGAGATGGGGAGTCGTTGTGGTGAAATGGCTGTTGGGTATGGTGGCTGTCAGCATCGCCACCCAGCTGACGACGGCTCCGCTGGTGGCTCATTATTTCGGGCGCTTTTCCTGCTATTTCCTCCTGACCAATCTGATAGCAGTTCCGCTTGCCACCATCATCCTCTATGCCTCTCTGGTGTTTTTCATGCTTTCGTTTATTCCGCAGGCGCAAGCACTTGCAGGACAATTCGTTATGAGCTGTTCGTCGTTGCTGAACAAGAGTCTTTCCTTCATCTCCTCATTGCCTGGTGCAAGCGTTGAGGGCATTCAGCTGAGCAGTCTTCAGACAGCGCTGGTCTATGTGCTGCTTATAACAATCATCGCCATCGTCCAGATATTGCTGAAGACGATGGCGAAGAGTGTTTTTCTTCGAATGCGTTAGCAGAGGGGAAATTTCTTTATTCGATGCCTCGCTGGTTGAGCGCTTTGGCATAGCGGGCCGCATTCTGCAGATGCTCGGAATAGGTGGCGGCAAAGTTATGGGTGCCGCTGAAGTCCTCCTTAGCGCACATGTAGAGATAGTTGTGGTGGGCGTAGTTCAGTACGGCATCGATGCCAGCCACCGACGGAATGCGGATGGGGCCTGGAGGCAGTCCCGTGTTTCTATAGGTGTTGTAGGGGCTGTCGATGCTGAGCAGCTTGTTGTAGATGCGGCGCAGCTCGAACTTCTTCCAGGCAAACTTGATGGTGGGGTCGGCCTGCAGCGGCATTCCGTTGGGATATTCGCTGTTCTTCAGCCAGAGGCGGTTCAGATACATGCCTGCTATCATGGGCTTTTCGTCGTTGTTGGCCGTCTCTTCGTCGATGATGCTGGCAAGGGTGATGACCTGCTCGGGAGTGAGCCCCATCTTCTCGGCCTTTGCCTTGCGCTCATCGTTCCAGAAGCTGTTGCTCTCCTGCTGCATGCGGTCGAGGAACTTCTCGATTCCCACGTTCCAATAGATTTGATAGGTGTTCGGGATGAACATGCAGGCGATGGTGGTCGTGTCGTAGCCATATTTCTCGCACATAGCTTGGTCGCTCAGGGCGTTCATGATTTCTGCGCTGTCGAGCATGAGCTTCTTACCCAGTTCGGCCGACAGGCGGTCGATGGTTCTCACGCTTGGGATGGTGAGGTTGAGCGGCGTTTGCTGGCCGTTTTTCAGTTTCCTGAAAAGCGAGAAAGCACCCTGACTGGGCTCGACGGCATAGCGGCCAGTCCGGATGTTGTCGGGGTATTGGCTGTGCCTGATGATGGTGCGCAAGCCGTTCAGTCCGTGTTTGTTGGCGATGGGAGTGAGCTTCGCATAGACGGAGTCCACCGTGTCGTCGTTGTCAATGTAGAGGTATTCCGTTTGTTTGCTTGACGACAGGGGAGCCACCAGATAATAAGCCACGAAACCCAATACGAGCAGCAGGCAGGCGATTGCTGGAAGTGCGTATTTTGTCTTCAATTTTGCATTCATGATATGTATTGCTTTTTTATTTCGGCTGCAAAGTTAGTGCAAAAAGAACATTCTACAAAACAAAACGCGATTTTTTTCTTCTTCAAACTTTTTTCG
>CAMOPD010000158.1 GCA_946622085.1 uncultured Prevotellaceae bacterium
GCGGTCGTCGAACCAGAAGTGCAGTTCGCTGATGGCTTTCTGCGAGATGGGCACCAGCCGCTCCTTGCGCCCCTTGCCCACCACGCGCAGGAAACGCTCCTCGAGAAAAAGGTCGCTCAGCCGCAGCGTGACCAGTTCGCTCACGCGCAGTCCGCACGAGAAGAGCACTTCGATGATGGCACGGTTGCGGTGGCCTTCCCATCGCGAGAGGTCGATGGCGGCCTCCAGGCGGTCCACCTCCTCGGTGGTGAGCACCTCGGGCAGATGCTCGCCTATCTGGGGCGACTCCAGCAGCTCGGTAGGGTCGTCGGCCATATAGCCGTCGGTGACCAGGAAGCGGTAGAAGGCCCTCACGCCGCTCAGTATGCGGCATTGCGAGCGCGGGGCGATGCCGATGTCATGCAGCGAGGCGGCAAAGTGCTGCAGGTCGGTCAGCGTCACGTCGGTGGGCTCCGTCTGCTGGCCCTCGAGATAGGTGAGCAGCTTCTGCAAATCGCGCATGTAGGCATCCACCGTGTTGTCGGTGAAGTTCTTCTGCAAGCGCAGATAGCGACGGTAACTTTTTATGATGTTCGCTGTCGTTTTCTTGGAGTTTTCCATGAAAATGTTTACTTTTGTCAGCAAAGATACGAATAAGCGAGCGAAAAGCCAAAATTATTAGAGCTCTTCCGAGCGGGAGTATCTTATGCAAAAGTACCAAAAACCAGCAAATTGCTCATAGCCACCACACCAAAAAGATGAAAATCCAGATTATCAATGGCCCCAACCTCAACCTGCTTGGCCAGCGGGAACCCGGCATCTATGGCTCCTCATCGTTCGACGACTATCTGGCAGTGCTGCGCCAACGCTATCCCCAGGTGCAGATAGACTACTACCAGAGCAACATCGAGGGCGAACTCATCGACAAGATGCAGCAGGTGGGCTTCGGCTGCGACGGCATCATCCTCAACGCCGGCGCCTACACCCACACCAGCATTGCCCTGCAAGACTGCATACGCTCGCTCACGGCGCCCGTGGTGGAGGTGCACATCAGCAATGTGCACCAGCGCGAGCCCTTCCGCCACAAGAGCTTCATCTCGTGCGCCTGCAAGGGAGTCATCTGCGGATTCGGGCTCGACAGCTACCGGCTGGCCCTCGAGGCACTCATAGAGAACACCCCCGACCATTGACCGGCGCGTATGGAGAATCCCGAAATAGACAACTATATTCTGAGCCACATTGACCCCGAGGGCGACTATCTGTATCGCCTTTGGCGGGCCACCAATCTGCACACCGTACACGGCCGCATGGCCAGCGGCCATCTGCAAGGGCGGCTGCTGAAGATGCTCGTCAGCATGGTGCGACCACAACGCGTGCTCGAGGTGGGCACATTCAGCGGCTACTCTGCCATCGCCATGGCCGAAGGCCTGGAGCCTGGCGCGCTGCTCTACACCTTCGAGATTAACGACGAAATGGAGGACTTCACCCGCCCGTGGATAGAACAGTCGCCCGTGGCCGACAAAATCAGATTCATCATCGGCGACGCCAACATCGAGGCACCCCGGCTGGGCATCACCTTCGACATGGCCTTCGTCGACGGCGACAAGCGCACCTATCTGCAGACCTACGAAACGGTGCTTTCCATTCTGCGGCGTGGCGGTATCATGCTTGTAGACAACACGCTCTGGGATGGCCATGTGGTGGATCCTGCCTACAGCCACGACCACCAGACGGCCGCCATTGAGCAGTTCAACGACTTCGTGGCCACCGACCCCCGCGTAGAGCGCGTCATTCTGCCACTACGCGACGGACTCACCATCATTCGGAAACTGTAGGCATCAAGGGATTGACTTTATTATTTCGGGGGTGCATTTTTCAGGGGTGCGGGGGTACAAGATATGCTTCAAGCGCTCGATAGTAATCATAATTACTCATTCAATTTTCGCATATAAACAACTTCATTGGAGTTAAGGAGTTATGGAGTTAAGACATATGTCCTTCCGCTGGAATTCACGGAGCATATAGTATTGTCATAACTCCTTTAACTCCTTAACTCCCGTAATTAGTATTCAAACGACGAGCCGCCAAGGAACTCGCGCAGCAGCGAGGTGGGCGGAATGTCGGTGTCGGCCAGTGGCAGGATGTAGTGGAGGAATTTGCGCAGCCGGTAGGCTTCGGCATATTCGGGACAGTCCTCGCGCACCTGTTCGAGCAGCGGCTCGGCCTGGCTCTTGATGACGGCCAGTTCGAAGAGCATGGCCGTGTTGAACATGGCATCGGCATTCTCCTGGAAGGGGAATATCCAGCGGTTCTCTCCGGCGCGCACGCTGGGCCACCGGCGAATGGTCTCCTTTGCGCTCACGCCGCGATATTTGTGGTCGCGTATGATGCGGCGCAGCAGCCGGTTGTCGGTCGTGGGTATGTAGTTGTGGGAGTCGAGCTGAATGGTGGTGAGAGCCGATGCGTAGATGCGGAAGATCTGCTCGGCGGGAATGTGGGAGGTGAGTTCGGGGTTCAGCGCGTGAATGCCTTCCACCACGAGCACCTCGTCGTCGTGGAGCCGGAGTTTCTTGCCGCTCATGGTGCTGCGGCCTGTGGGGAAGTCATAGCGTGGCAGTTCCACCTCCTCGCCGGCAAAGAGCGCATTGAGCTGCTGGTTGAAGAGCTCCAGATTGAGAGCGTGCAGATGCTCGTAGTCATAGTCGCCCTTGTCGTCGCGCGGAGTTTGTTCGCGGTCTACGAAGTAGTCGTCGAGCGAGATGTTCAGCGGCTTCACGCCGTTGGTGAGCAGCTGCACGGAGAGGCGCTTGCACGTGGTGGTCTTGCCGCTCGACGACGGTCCTGCAATGAGCACCAGTCGCAGCGGTCGGCTGCCGGAGCCCAGAGCCGACGATATCATGGTGCGCCGTGCTATCTCGTCGGCTATCTGGGCTATGCGTTTCTCCTGCAGGGCCTCGCTCACCTGAATGAGCAGGGCACTCTTGCCGCTGGCAATGGTTTCGTTCAGGTCGCCCACGGTGCGCATGCCCAGGATGTCTTGCCAGCGATGGTGCTCCTTGAAGATGCCGAACATCTTGTCCTGGTGGGTCATCTCGCCCAGCTCGCCCGGATGGTCGGCAGAGGGTATGCGCAGCAGCAGCCCGTCGAAATATTTCTCCAGGCCGAAGAGGTAGAGCTCGCTGGTGTTGGTGAGCATAGAGCCATAGTAATAGTCGCTGTAGCCGTCGATGTCGTAGTAGGTGGTGTAGAGGCGCCCGCTGCTCCTGAGCAGCTTCACCTTCGACTTGGCGCCGAGCCTGGTGAAGAGCTCAATGGCCTTCTCGGTGGTGGTTTCGTAGCGGTGAATGGGCATGGCGGCGGCAATGATTTCCTGCATGCGGCGGCGTATGTTGCCCACGTCTTCGAGCGTCACGGGCCGCCCGATGTTGATGTCAACATAGTAGCCGTTGCTCACAGGGATGTCGATGGCCAGCGAGCAGTCGTCGTAGAGATCGTGGGCCGCCTTGCAGAGCACGAAGAAGAGCGTACGCGTGTAGGCTCTGGAGCCCGACGATGAGCGCATGTCGAGGAACTCCACGTCCTTGTGCTTGTAGGCGCGGTAGTGCATGCCCTCCACCTTGTTGTTCACGCGAGCGCACACCGGGCCATATTCCATGGTCATCCCCGAGCGCTCGTAGATGTCGGAGAGGGCGCTTCCCACGGGGACTTCTATCTCTTGATTATTGTTCTTGCAGCGAATGATGATTGTCTTTTCCATGATCATAAGAGTTTATTCGGTTGTTTAGTTTCTGGCATACTGGCTTCTTGCGCCACGCCTTTCCCTGCAAAGATAAACTTTTTTGACGAAAGCACGAACACCGGTATGCTTTTTGCCCAGAAAAGCACGTCAAGTTGTCATGGTTTTAGGATTTTTTATTATTTTTGCAGCCGGCAGGTCTTTTCACCCGTCAAAGAAGGCAATCATCCAATAAACCCCATTTCCTATGTCACTGCTTATACTTTTAAAGCTTCTTGGTTCGCTGGCGCTTCTGATGTTTGGTATGAAGTCCATGAGCGACGCATTGCAGAAGATGGCAGGCCCGCAGCTGCGCCATGTGCTCAGTGCCATGACCACCAATCGCTTCACGGGCGTGCTCACGGGCATGTTTGTCACCGCCGCCGTGCAGTCGTCAACCGCCACGACGCTCATGACGGTATCCTTCGTCAATGCCGGACTGCTCACGCTCATGCAGGCCATCTCGGTCATCATGGGTGCCCACATCGGAACCACGGTGACGGCGTGGATCATGTCGCTCACCGACCTGTTCAACGTCAACGGCCTCATCTATCCGGCCTTCTTCTTCGGCATCATCCTCATTTACATGAAGAAGCGGCGCATCGTGGGCGACTTCCTCTTTGGCGTGGCTTTTCTCTTCCTGGGACTGAGCACGCTCAAGGAGACAGGATTCTCGCTCGTGGAAGACCCCGCGACGAGCAGTGCCGTCACCGGTTTCTTCCAGCAGTTCAGCGAGCCCACCTTCTGGAGCAGATGCTTCTTCCTGATTGTGGGCACCGTGCTCACGCTCTGCGTGCAGTCGTCGGCCGCCATCATGGCCATCACCATGACACTCTGCTCCACCGGCGTGCTCAGCATCGACCAGGGCATCATGCTCGTGCTCGGCGAGAACATCGGAACCACCATCACGGCCAACATCGTGGCCCTGACGGCCAACACATCGGCACGGCGGGCTGCCTTTGCCCACTTCACCATTAACGCCATCGGAGTGACCTGGGCCATCATTCTCTTTCAACCCTTCGTCAATCTGGTGTGCTCCTTCATAGGCTTCGACCGTGGCATAGGCAACGGCGAGCCGGGCTACGCAGCCAATCTGGCCAAGATAAGCATCGTGCTGGCAGCCTTCCACTCAGCTTTCAACATCGCCAACACGCTCTTGCAAATCTGGTTTGTGCCCCTCATCGAGCGCTTCGTGTGCTGGGTCATCAAGCCCAAGAAGGTGGACGAGGAGGAGGACTTCCG
>CAMOPD010000159.1 GCA_946622085.1 uncultured Prevotellaceae bacterium
CGTGAGTGGCGTTCTTACTACCCGTAAGTGGCGTTCTTACTACCCTATACTGATTCTCAGCAATTTACAGAGGTGGGCGGAAAGGACTAAAAAAGTTGTGAAATTATTTTACAAAGTGGGAGTTCTTTCCAAGGATTTCAAGACCACCTTGAACATCTTGAACATCTTGAACATCTTGAACTCCTTGGAATCCTTGAACTCCTTGAACTCCTTGTTTACATGAATAATAATAAATAGACGTTGATATCTGTCTATGTCGACTTTTTTTCTTACCTTTGCAGCCCGAAGCACTAAGACTGACTATATATAAATAAGGAATGAAAAGATTGATGATAGTAGTTTTGTCGGCAACCCTTTTATGCGCTGCTGCACAAGCCCAAAACGACTCGATTGATTTACAGGAAGTAGTGGTGACAGGCACCCGCAATGCCACCGACGTGCGCCATCTGACGATGACGGTCGACGTGCTCGGCCGCGACGTGCTCACTGAGTCCAACCAGCCCAACCTCTTGCCCACCGCCATGCAGCAGGTGCCGGGGTTGATGCTCACCTCGCGCGGCATGATGGGCTATGGCGTGTCGGGCGGAGCTGCCGGCGGAATTGCCATGCGCGGTCTGGCTGGCGGGGCCGGGCAGATGCTCGTGCTCATCGACGGCCATCCGCAATACAACGGCATATACGGCCACCCCATCAGCGACAGCTATCAGACGCTTATGGCCGAGCGCGTGGAGGTGTTGCGCGGGCCAGCCTCTGTGATTTATGGCCCCAGCGCCATGGGCGGCGTGCTCAACATCGTGACGCGACAGGCCACCACCGACGGCCAGAGCACCCATCTCAACCTCGGAGCCGGCAGCTACGGCACCCTGCAGGCCGAGGCCTCACACCAGCTGCGCCAGGGGCGCTTCGCAGCCACCGCCGCCGCTCAGTATGGCCGCTCCGACAATCACCGTCCGCGCATGGGCTTCGAGCAGTATGGCGGCTACGTGAAGCTGGGCTACGACCTGTCGCAGTTCTGGAACGTGCATGCCGATGCCAACATCACCCACTTCAATGCCTCTCATCCGGGAAGCACCGCCTCGCCGCTCTACGATGCCGACCAGTGGATTACGCGCGGTGCCCTGGCGGCTGCCCTGGAGAACCACTATGGGCGTACGAGCGGCGCCCTGAGCGTCTACACCAACTTCGGACGCCACAAGATAGACGACGGCACGGCCGACCCACAGAAGCCCACGGCGCGCCATTTCCGCTCGAAAGACCAGCTTACGGGGCTCTCGCTCTACCAGACGGCCAGGCTCTTCAGCGGCAACCACACCACGCTTGGAATGGACCTGCAGCACATATTCGGCCACGCCTACTATACCAGCAAGGAGACGGGCCAGGTGATCGACACGCCCAACAAGCAGAGTGGCAAGTCGCACCGCAACGAGGTGGCGGCCTATTTGGACTTCAGGCAGGACATCAATGAGTGGCTCACGCTCGACGCCGGCATCAGGGTAGACCACCATTCGGTGGCAGGTACGGAGTGGATTCCACAGGCCGGACTCGTCGTGCGCCCCATATCCACCGGCGAACTCAAGGCCATGATTACCAAGGGATTCCGCAACCCCACCATGCGCGAGATGTATCTCTATCCGCCCTCCAACGAGGAACTGGAGCCCGAGCGTATATGGAACTACGAACTCTCGTGGCGACAGCGAGCCGGGCAGTTCAGCTATGGTGCCAACATCTTCTATCTGAAGGGCGACAACATGATTCAGACCGTGGAGCGCAAGAATGTCAACACGGGCGAAATAGAGAACTGCGGCGCAGAGCTCCAGGCTGCCTACACCATCAATGCCCACTGGCAGCTCAACACCAACCATAGTCTGCTCCACATGGAGCACCCCGTGGTGGGAGCACCCCAGTACAAGGGCTATCTCGGAGCTCACTATCACCAAGGGCGTTTCTCGGCCATGGCAGGGCTGCAATATCTCAACGCGCTCTACAAAGCTACCGGCGAAACGCCGCAGAAGGAAAACGTCCTGCTGCTCAATGCTTCGGCCACATACGCTCTGGCAAAGTGCCTGCGCCTGTGGGTGCGCGGCGAGAACCTGCTGGCACAGAGCTACGAAATCAACCTGGGCTACCCCATGCCACGAGCCACCTTCATGGCGGGCGTGAATGTGGATCTATAAGGCACTCCTCTAAATAATATTCCCTCTAAAAAGATTATATTCATATCAGAAACAAGCATGAACACATCATTCAAGGCCGCGCTCTTCGATCTCGATGGCGTGGTATTCGACACCGAACCGCAATACACCGTCTTCTGGGGCGGCGTGTGCCGTAAATATCATCCCGAACAACCCGGATTGGAACAGCAGATAAAAGGCCAGACGCTCACGCAGATATTTCAGGGGCACTTCGCCGGAATGGAAGCCGAACAGGCCGACATCGTGGAAAGCCTCAATGCCTTTGAAGCGCAGATGCACTTCGACTATGTGGAAGGCTTCCTGCCCTTCATTGCCGACCTGCGCGCCCATGGGGTGAAGACGGCCGTGGTGACCAGCTCCAATCAGCCCAAGATGAAAAGCGTATATCGGAGCAGACCCGAATTCAAAAGCCTCTTCGACGCCATACTCACCTCTGAAGACTTCGAACGGAGCAAACCCGACCCCGACTGCTACCTCAAGGCCGCACAACGATTTGGGCTTCAGAGTGATGAGTGTGTGGTCTTTGAGGACAGCTTCAACGGACTGAAGTCGGGCCGAGCCGCCGGAATGGCCGTCGTGGGGCTCTCCACCACCAATGCCGCCGAACTCATAGTGCCATTAAGCGACCTCGTCATAGCCCACTACAATGACGTGGACAACGAAAAAATCAGCCGATTGTTGGGATTTTCTCACTAAAAAGCCGTAACTTTGCACCCGCAAATTTTTCTGAGGAGGAAATAGAACCGATTAAAAACAACATACAAAAGAAAAATGGCAGGATATTTGGTCAGCGATACGCGCAAGGTGACGACGCATCGCTTTATTGAAATGAAAGAGCGCGGCGAGCGCATCTCCATGCTCACTTCCTATGATTATACTACCGCAGGCATTGTAGACCAGGCCGGAGTTGACTCTATTCTCATCGGCGACTCAGCCTCCAACGTGATGGCCGGAAACGCTACCACACTCCCCATCACCGTCGACGAGATGATTTATCATGCTCGTTCGGTTGTGCGTGCCGTTAAGCGAGCCCTTGTCGTGTGCGACATGCCCTTCGGATCCTATCAGGTGGACCGCCAGGAAGGCATCAGCAACGCCATTCGCATAATGAAAGAGAGTGGATGCGACGCGCTGAAGCTCGAAGGTGGGGTGGAAATCATCGACACCGTGAGGGGCATACTTGCCGCTGGCATACCCGTCTGCGGACATCTCGGACTGACTCCACAAAGCATCAACAAGTTCGGCACCTATGCCGTGCGTGCCAAGGAGGAAGCCGAGGCTCAGAAGCTCATTTCAGATGCCCGTCTGCTCGACGAAGCCGGATGCTTCGCCATTGTGCTCGAGAAAGTGCCCGCCAAGCTGGCTGCCGAAGTGTCCAAGCAGGTGAAATGCCCCACGATAGGCATCGGAGCGGGTAATGGCACCGACGGACAGGTGCTCGTGGTAGACGATATGTTGGGCAAGACTCAGGGCTTCTCGCCGAAGTTCCTGCGACGCTACGCCGACTTGGCCACCATCATGACCGATGCCATTGGCAACTATGTGGCCGACGTGAAGAGCGGCGACTTCCCCAACGAGTCGGAATCCTATTAAGCGACACTTCTCTTGGACACACAAAATACTCCCGTACATATTAGACTCTGGCACAAGGGCTTCTGGCTTTTGGCTCTATCAAACATGCTGCTCAGCATGTCGGTCTATATGCTTCTGATGCAAATGCCCGACTGGTTGGCAGAGGCCACTGGCGCTTCCCGCCAGGACGTGGCTCTCATCATGGTGGCCTATGGGGCAGGGCTCTTTGTCCTGGGACCTTTCTGCAGCTACTGGGTGCAACACTATCGTCGCAACGAGGTGTGTCTGAGAGCCATTATGGGCATGCTGGTGGTCGTTGGCATGGTTTGCCTCTGTCAGTATAGATTTCTCGAGTGGAGCATCGGCGCATGGGTATTTGGCGCGTTGCGTTTCCTCCTGGGAGCCACTTTCGGGCTCGCCCAGATGGTGCTCAGCAGCACGCTCATCATCGATGCGTGTGAGTCGTTTCAGCGCACCGAGGCCAACCACTCGGCGGCCTGGTTTGGACGCTTTGCCCTCTCGCTCGGTCCCGTGCTGGCACTGGTGCTCATGCCGAAGGTCAATCTGAAGGTGTTCTATTTGGTTGCCGCAGGCCTTGTCCTTGCCTCCATACTGCTTGTGCGCATGGTGAAATTCCCCTTCAAGGCCCCCGAGGAGAACCTGCATACGGCCTGTCTCGACCGCTTTCTTCTGCCCGAGGGGTGGCTGCTCTTCATCAATCTGGCCATGATTACGAGTATTGCAGGCATGGTGTTTGCCATTCAACACACGCCCCTCTTCTTCGGCATGCTCATGGGCGGCTTTTTGCTGGCACTTCTTGCCGAGCGATTTGCCTTTGCCAATGCCGAGCTGAAGAGCGAAACCATCACGGGGCTCGTCACCATTGGCGCAGCCCTGCTCATTTTGCATTCGGGAAGGACAAACGTCATTGGCTATGTGCCGCCTGTGCTGATGGGTTTCGGAATAGGCATCATTGGTTCGCGCTTCCTGCTCTTCTTCATCAAGCTGAGCCGACATTGCCAGCGGGGCACCTCGCAAAGCACCTTCTTCCTGGCATGGGAAGCAGGCATCAGTATAGGCTTCTCGCTGGGCATCCTTTACAAGGAGAATGTGCTGCCGATTGCCATAAGCATCACGGTGGCCTCGCTCCTGCTCTATAATTTCATTGCCCATCCGTGGTATATGAAGCATCGCAATCGCTGAAGACAAGGATTCGAAATAACAATAGGAA
>CAMOPD010000160.1 GCA_946622085.1 uncultured Prevotellaceae bacterium
GGGGCTCAACATGAAGGGGCTGACCAAGGACCAATATAAAATAGGTATAGACGTGCAGCAGACGGTGTTTGACGGCGGAGCCATTAAAAGCGCCAAGGACATTGCCCTCGAGCAGAGCCGTGTGCAGAAGGCGCAGACCGACGTGACCCTCTATCAGGTGCGCCGCCGCGTGAACGAGATGTACTTCGGCTTGTTGTTGCTCGACAAGCAGCTGCAGCTGAACGCCGACTTGCAGACGCTCCTTGCCTCCAACGAACAGAAGCTGAGCGCCATGTTCCGGAGGGGCACAGCCGCCGAGAGCGACTATCTGGCGATGAAGGCCGAGCGACTCGGCGTGGTGCAGCAGGCCACAAGCCTGCAGTCGCAGCGCAAGGCGCTTGCCGCCATGCTCTCGGCGCTATGCGGAATGGAGGTGACGACGACGCAGAAGCCCGCCCTGCCCTCCGCCGAGGGGATGGCAAGCGAGGGTGATGGTCGCCCCGAGCTGCGGCTGGCCGACGCCCAACTGCGGCTGGCCGATGCGCAGGAACGGCAGATAGATGCTGCGCTGAAGCCTCGCCTGCAGGTCTTTGCCCAGGGGTTCTATGGCTATCCCGGACTGAACATGTTTGAGGACATGATGAGCCGCCGATGGTCTCTCAACGGCATGATAGGAGCCCGACTGCAGTGGAACATCGGGGCCCTCTACACCCGCAAGAACGACAAGGCGAAGATTCAGATGCAGCGCTACATGGCCGAGAACAGCCGCGAGGTGTTCCTCTTCAACAACCGGCTGGAGCAAATGGAGCAGAGCGAGAACATTGCGCGCTACAGGCGGCTCATGGCCGACGACGAGGAAATCATCAGGCTGCGCGCTGCCGTGCGCAAGGCCGCTGAGTCGAAGTTGGCCCACGGCATCATCGACGTGAACGACCTGGTGAAGGAAATCAATGTGGAGAATGCTGCCCGGCTGCAACAGGCCACGCACGAGATTGAAATGCTGAAGGAAATCTACGACCTGCAGTTCACCGTGGCCGCGCCCGGTGAAGGAATGGCCAAGCAGACCACTGACGAACAATGAACAGACAAACAACGACAACAAAACACTCATATATCATGAAGATGAAACTATTGGCAAATCTTTCTGCCCACCGCTCCTGGTGGGGCAGAGCGGAAGGCTGGGCTGTGCTCGCATTATTATTATTGCTCTCAGCCTGTGGAAAGAGCGAAAAGGAGTATGATGCCACGGGCACGTTTGAGGCCACCGAGACCCTCGTGTCGGCCCAGCAAAGCGGCACGCTGCTGACCTTTGCCCTCAACGAGGGCGACGAGGTGGCTGCCGGCAGCGAAGTGGGACTGATTGACACCACGCAGACGTGGCTGAAGATTCAGCAGGCCAAGGCAACCAAACGGGTGTATCAAAGCCAGAAGCCCGACGTGGAGAAGCAGATTGCCGCTACACGCCAGCAGCTGACCAAGGCCCGACGGGAGAAACAGCGCTATGCCGAACTGGTGGGCGACGGGGCTGCGCCCAGGAAAATGCTCGACGATGCCTCGAGCCAGGTTCAGGTGTTGCAGCGGCAACTTGAGGCCCTGCAGTCGTCATTGGCCACCCAGACGCAATCGCTCGACCGACAGATGGCGGCCACCGACGTGCAGGTGAGCCAGTTGCTCGACCAGCTGCACAAGTGCCACGTCAAGGCTCCTATCAAGGGCATTGTGCTCGAGAAATACGTTGAGCAAGGCGAGTTCGTGGCCGTGGGCAAGCCCTTGTTCAAGATGGCCGACACGGGACAGATGTACCTGCGCGCATACGTCACCTCTGCGCAGTTGCAGCAGGTCAAAGTGGGGCAGAAGGTGAAGGTGTTTGCCGACTATGGCAAGGGGCAGAAGAAGGCCTACGACGGCACGGTGAGCTGGATTTCCGGCCGCAGCGAGTTCACTCCCAAGACCATCCTCACCGATGATGAGCGGGCCGACCTGGTGTATGCCGTGAAGATTCGCGTCGGAAACGACGGCTATATTAAAATAGGTATGTATGGCGAAGTAAAGCTCTGACGTACCGTTATTACAAACAGAACGAACAGCCAAAAAGCAAATGAACAAGGTGAATGCCATTGAAGTGAACGGAGTCAGCAAGAGCTACGGCAAGGTGAAGGCTCTCGACGGGGTGTCGTTCTCCGTGGGCAGAGGCGAAGTGTTTGGCCTCATCGGTCCCGACGGTGCCGGCAAGACCTCGCTCTATCGCATTCTCTGCACGCTGCTGCTGCCCGATGCCGGAAGTGCTGCCGTCGATGGCTTCGACACCGTGAGCCAGATGAAGCAGATACGCCGGCGGGTGGGTTACATGCCAGGCAAGTTCTCCCTCTATCAGGACCTCACGGTGGAGGAGAACCTGAAGTTCTTCGCCACGCTCTTCGGCACCACCGTCGACGAGGGTTACGACAGCATTAAGGCCATTTACTCGCAAATAGAGCGTTTCCGCAACCGTAAGGCGGGCGCGCTGTCGGGCGGCATGAAGCAGAAGCTGGCACTCTCGTGCGCACTGGTCCATTCGCCCAGCGTCTTGCTGCTCGACGAGCCCACCACGGGCGTCGACCCCGTGAGCCGCAAGGAACTGTGGGAAATGCTGGGCATGCTGAAGGAAAGAGACATAACCATTGTGGCCTCTACGCCCTATCTCGACGAGGTGCGCTGCTGCGAACGCGTGGCATTCCTCAACCATGGACTCATACGCGGCATCGACACGCCAGAGGCTATTCTCGAGCGCTTCGCCGACATCTTCAATCCGCCCGGGCTCAAGAGAAGTGAAGAGGTAAGAGGTAAGAGTGAAGAATGCCGGGAGGCATCGCGAGCGAGAGCGAGAACGGAGTGGCAATTTCCTGCCGCCATACCAAACGCTGGCGATTCTTCACTCGCCACTCGTCACTCGTCACTTGAAAACGTCATCGAGGTGGAGCATCTGGTGAAGGCCTTTGGCTCGTTCCGCGCCGTCGACGACATCTCGTTCTCCGTGAAGCGGGGTGAGATTTTCGGCTTCCTTGGAGCCAACGGCGCGGGCAAGACCACCGCCATGCACATGCTGACAGGCCTCAACCAGCCCACGAGCGGCACGGGCCGCGTCTGCGGCTACGACATCCGCACGGAGTATGAGCAGATTAAGCGCCACATTGGCTATATGTCGCAGCGCTTCTCGCTCTACGAAGACCTCACCGTGGCGGAAAACATACGGCTCTTTGCCGGCATCTATGGCATGAAGGACGACGAAATCAGCCGCAAGACCGACGCGCTGCTGCAGCGCCTGCAGTTCGACGAGCACAAGAACGACCTGGTGGCATCGCTCCCGCTGGGCTGGAAGCAGAAGCTGGCGTTCTCGGTGAGCATCTTCCACGAGCCCGGCGTGGTGTTCCTCGACGAGCCCACGGGCGGAGTAGACCCTGCCACGCGACGCCAGTTCTGGGAGCTCATCTACGATGCTGCCCAGCGCGGCATCACCGTCTTTGTGACCACCCACTACATGGACGAGGCCGAATATTGCGACCGCATATCCATCATGGTGGATGGCAAAATCAGCGCTCTGGGCACGCCCGAAGGGCTCAAACGGCAGTTCGGCCAGCCCGACATGGACCACGTCTTCACCTATCTGGCCCGGCAAGCCACTCGCTCGGGCGATTAACCCCCTGCGCCACACTACCACCCATAGACAACAGCGTAACAACGAAAAAAAACATGAAGCAGTTCCTTTCATTCGTCATCAAGGAGGCGCGCCACATCTTGCGCGACAAGCGCACCATGCTCATCCTCTTCGGCATGCCCACGGTGATGATGCTCCTCTTCGGCTTTGCCATCTCTACCGATGTGCGCAATGTGCGCACGGTGGTGGTGTGCTCACAGATGGATCATCAGACGCAGGCCGCCATCGAGCGCCTCTCCGCTTCGGAATATTTCACCATCGTAGCCACCGTAGCCACTCCCCGCGAGGCCGAACAGATGATTCGCCATCAGAAGGCCGACATGAGCCTCACTCCGGGGCCGAGAGCTGAGGGAGGGCTCAGAGAGTGGCAAATCATGGTAGATGGGGCCGACCCCAACATGGCGCAGCAGTGGACAACCTACGCGCAGGCCATCCTTTCCCAGAATGCAAGTGAAGAGGTAAGGGTGAAGAGTGAAGGATTTCCTTCCGGAGTCCCGCCCGCAGAGGGGATGGCGGCAGCCAATTGCCACTCCGTTCTCGCTCTCGCTCGCGATGCCTCCCGGCATTCTTCACTCTCTACTCGTCACTCGCCACTCGTCACTATTCACTCCTCACTCCTCTACAACCCCCAGATGCGCTCGGCCTACAACTTCGTGCCAGCCATCATGGGCATGCTGATGATGCTCGTTTGCGCCATGATGACCTCCATCAGCATTGTGCGCGAGAAGGAGCGGGGCACGATGGAGGTGCTGCTCTCCTCGCCCGTGCGCCCGCTGATGGTCATCATAGCCAAGGCCGTGCCCTATCTGGTGCTGGCCTTCGTCATCCTGCTCGTCATCCTGCTCATGGCCCGCTATGTGCTCGATGTGCCACTGGCCGGTTCGCTGTTCTGGATTGTCATCGTGAGCATTGTCTACATTCTGCTGGCCCTCTCCTTGGGGCTGCTCATCTCCAACGTGGCCAAGACCCAGCTCGTGGCCTTGCTGCTCTCGGCCATGGTGCTGCTCATGCCCGTGGTGATGCTTTCGGGCATGCTGTTTCCCGTGGAGTCCATGCCGAAGATTCTGCAGTGGGTGGCTGCCGTGATGCCCCCTCGCTACTACATAGAGGCCATGCGCAAGCTCATGATTATGGGAGTGGGCATTGGCGAAGTGCTCAGGGAGGTGACCGTGCTCTGCACCATGACCACCCTGCTGCTCGCCGTAGCCCTGGCCACATTCAAGACGCGGCTGGAATAGGG
>CAMOPD010000161.1 GCA_946622085.1 uncultured Prevotellaceae bacterium
GCATCGTGAGCGCCAAGGCGCGCACCATGGGACAGAACGGCGTGGAGTCGTTCATCCAGACCGACGCCGCCATCAACCGCGGTAACTCGGGCGGAGCACTGGTGAACGCCCGCGGCGAGCTCATCGGCATCAACGACATGCTCTACTCGGAGACCGGCTCCTACGTGGGCTACGGCTTCGCCATCCCCACCTCTATTATGAATAAGGTGGTGGACGACATCAAGAAGTATGGCACCGTGCAGCGCGCCTTCATCGGCATTCGCGGTGGCGACGTGAAGAACCAGGTGGACGCCGAGAAACAAGAGGGCAAGGAAGTGGACTATGGCACCATGGAAGGTGTCTACGTGGCCGAAGTGACCGAGAACGGCGCTGCCGAGGCTGCAGGCATCAAGCCGGGCGACGTGATCACTGCCGTGGACGGCAAGAAAATAACCAAGTTTGGCGAACTCACCGCCATCATGGCCAACAAGAAGCCGGGCGACAAACTCACGCTGACCTACCTGCACAACAAGCAGAAGGTGACCAAGACCGTGACGCTGAAAAACGAGCAGGGCAACACCAACGTGGTGAAACAGGCCGACCTGGACGTGCTCGGTGCTGTGTTCCGCCCCGTGACCGACGCCCAGAAGGAGCAGCTCAACATCAGCTACGGACTGGAGGTGATGAAGGTTGACGCTGGCAAGATGAGAGCCGCCGGCATCACCAAGGGATTCATCATTCAGCAGGTGAACGACACGCCGGTGAAGACCGTCGACCAGCTGCAGGAACTGGTGAAGAGCGCCTCTACGAGCAAAGATCCTGTGCTCATCGTGAAAGGCATCTACCCCACCGGAAAGAAAGGCTATGCAGTAGTTGATTTGCAGCAAGACTAACAAATAAGTCCCGGAAAAGCAAAATAAATGACAATTTGTTTGCTTTTCCGGGATTTTTGTATTATCTTTGCAGATGCTTAAATTGTATGCTACATGAGACAACTGAAAATCACAAAATCAATTACCAATCGTGAGAGCGCATCGCTTGACAAATATCTTCAGGAAATAGGTCATGAAGAGCTCATCTCGGTGGAGGAAGAAGTGGAATTGGCACAGCGCATTCGCCAAGGCGACCGCAAGGCACTGGAGAAGCTCACCAAGGCCAACCTGCGATTTGTTGTCTCCGTGGCAAAGCAATATCAGAACCAGGGACTCAGCCTGCCCGACCTCATCAACGAGGGCAATCTGGGGCTCATCAAGGCTGCCGAGAAATTCGACGAGACACGGGGATTCAAGTTCATCTCCTATGCCGTGTGGTGGATTCGCCAGAGCATCCTGCAGGCCATTGCCGAGCAGAGCCGCATCGTCAGGCTGCCCCTCAACCAGGTGGGATCGGTGAATAAAATCAACCGCATTCTCAACAAGTTTGAGCAGGAACACGAGCGACGGCCAAGCATTGACGAAATTGCCGACAAGGTGGACCTGCCCCAAGAGAAAATAGAGGACGCCATGAAGGTGAACAACCGACACGTCTCGGTGGACGCGCCCTTCGTTGACGGCGAGGACAACAGCCTGCTCGACATCCTCATCAACGACGATTCGCCCATGGCCGACCGCCAGCTCGTGCTGGAGTCGCTGCGCGACGAGATCAACCGCGCTCTGCTCACCCTCAACGAGCGCGAACGAAACATCATCGAGGCTTTCTTCGGCATCAACCAGCCCGAAATGACGCTCGAGGAAATAGGCGACAAATATGGGCTCACGCGCGAACGCGTCAGACAGATAAAAGAGAAAGCCATCAGAAGGCTCCGCCACAACACCAAGAATAAATTGCTGAAGACATATTTAGGACAATGAAATATCTGAAGACTATAGTAGCGGCCATGTTTGCGTCGCTACTTCTCATTACAACCACCACTACTGCTTCGGCCAAGAACAAATGTGTGCCCAAGATTTATGCATACGGGTTTGCGGCTTCCTTCAACGACTCCACGGTTTACTTTACTGAAATTCAGGAGATTAAAGACGCTTGGCTCAACGCAAGGAACAACTTCCTCGTGGAGCGAATGAACTACTCCAACCAACTGCGCGACTATCTCAACAAGCAAGGCAAGCCCAATCAGACGTGCATCATTTCCTATGCACTGAAGCGCGCCGACATAGAGAAACGCTTCGTCAAGATGAAGCGCAAATATGTGGCATCGGGCAAATATGACGTGAAATACATCCATCCCGGAGAATTCACCTTCCAGACCATCGAGCCTCAGCCCGAAGTGGAGGAAACGCCCATGACCAAGGAGGAAAAGAAGGCCGCTAAGAAAGCGGCCAAAGAGGCAGCCAAGAAGAAAAAAGAGGCTCAAAAAGCTAAAGCAAACGACGGGAAGCCAATGCCGCCCCCCAAGAAATAGGAAATAAAAAAGATTCAGAAACCAAAGTTTTTTTACGACAGGATGGCAGAAAGCAGCGTTAATCATTTCATTATTGCCGAACATTTCATCACCATCATCTTCAAGGATACCCGTTGGAACAACATGGGGCTCCTGCGCTCGTTTGAGCCCTTCAGAACCGACGAGGCGCCCAAGGACGGTTCCGAGTTCTTCCAACTGACGGTTGACGACACGCTTCAACCCATCCGAGAAGGACGCGAAAGAATAAGGAAATTCGACACCGGAAACGGCGAAACCGTGGTTGACTATCTCGCTGACGGCGGATATCAATACATCATCAAAGACATCAAGGGCGGCGAATGTTGCCTGCTTCAGGCCAACAAGGATTTCTCCGACTGTCGCTGTGCACTCAATGGCAACTACGACATGCGCTGCTTCGGGCTCAACAATGCACTGATGCTCATCTTTGCCTTTGCCGGTAGCCGCAAAGACACCCTGCTCATACATGCTTCGCTCGTGCGCAACAACGGATATGGCTATGCCTTCATAGCCAAAAGCGGAACGGGAAAAAGCACCCACGTGAGCCTGTGGCTAAGGTATATTCCCGGTTGCGACCTCATGAACGACGACAACCCCATCGTGCGCATCATCGACGGGGAGCCTTTCATCTTCGGAGGACCCTGGAGCGGCAAGACGCCCTGCTACAGGCAAGTGAAAGCCCGCCTGGGAGCCATCACACGCATTGACCGCGCACCAGAAAACAGCATAGAGAAGCTACCACCAATAGAGGCTTTTGCGTCGTTCCTGCCCTCCTGCTCTTCCATGAAGTGGGACAACGAGATTTTCCACGCCATCTGCGACACCGTGACAAAGGTGATCGAAACAACCCCCATCTACACACTCCACTGCCTGCCCGACGAGGAAGCAGCACGCCTATGCTACAAGACGATATCAAAATAACGGAAGTGAAGATGGCCAATGCCGTGCTTCTGCCCGAGATAGTGAAGATGCTCGAGGAAGGACACACCGTGACGTTGCGCCTGCGCGGATTCAGCATGCGTCCCTTCCTGGAAGACGGGCGCGACAAGGCGCTGCTCACCAAGCCCGTCGGCCCGAAGGTGGGCGACCCGGTACTCGCCGAGATTGAGCCGAAGCATTTCGTGCTCCACCGAATCATCCAGATGGAAGGCGACAAGGTGGTGCTGCGCGGCGACGGCAATCTGGGCGTTGAGCACTGCAAGACTTCCGACATCAAGGGCGCCGTCATCGGATTCTATCGCAAAGGCAGGGACAAACTCGACCGCACGGACGGCCGCAAATGGAAAACCTATTCCTGGATTTGGACCCGCCTCTACCCTATTCGCCGCTATCTGCTGGCGTTCTATCGGCGCATCTGGCTGAAACTGTTTAAACCAATATAAAGAAATGAAAGCAAAAAAAGGATTCAATCTGCGCGAAATCTGCGGAGAACAAATGATAGTGGCAGAAGGAAAAGAGAACATCGACTTCAGCAATATCATCAGCATGAACGAGAGTTCGGCCTATCTGTGGAAGGCTGTTGCCGGCAAGGAGTTCACCCCCAACGACTTGGCCCAATTACTGACCGACCGCTACGAAGTGGATCTGGACACAGCTCTGACCGATGCCCAAACGCTGGCAGGCCAATGGATCAAGGCTGGAATCGTGGAGCCATAAGCTCGATACGGAACAAATAGAAGAGGGCACATCAGCGGAAAACTCCCGCGATGTGCCCTCTTCTATTATAGGGACATTCCCCAAAATGCTTTTATCTCTGCACAGCCATTCCATGTTCCTCAAGGGGAGGCGTCAGGGGTGGGGTCTGCATTTATTGGATTGACAATTAACTATTTACTTCTCAAACTTAAAGTAGTTCTTGGCGTTGTAGTAGGAAATGTCTTCCACCATGCGCGAGAGATTCTCCATGTCGTTGGGCAGGAGGCCTTTCTCCACATCGTTGCCGAGCAGATTGCAGAGCAGACGGCGGAAATACTCATGACGCGGATAGCTGAGGAACGAACGCGAGTCGGTGAGCATGCCCACGAAGCGGCTCAGCAGTCCGAGCACCGAGAGGGCATTCATCTGGCGCGTCATGCCGTCGAGCTGGTCGTTGAACCACCAGCCAGAACCAAACTGAATCTTGCCCGGGCAAGAACCATCCTGGAAGTTGCCGAGCATGGTGGCAATCACCTCGTTGGCGCAGGGGTTCAGCGTGTAGAGTATGGTGCGCGTGAGCTTCTTCTGCATGTTGAGCTTGTTCAGGAAGTGGCTCATGGCCTTGGCCGTGTTGAACTCGCCAATAGAGTCGAAGCCCGTGTCGGGGCCCAGCTGGTTATACATCAGCGTGTTGTTGTCGCGGATGGCACCGTAGTGGAACTGTTGTGTCCAGTCGCTGGCGGCGTCCATCTCGGCCATCACGGTGAGGAAGCAGTTCTTATACTGGCGGGTTTCGAGCTCCGAGAGCTGAATGCCGCGCATGGCCTTGCTGAAGATAGTCTCAATCTGCGAGTCGGTGTACTCCTCATCGT
>CAMOPD010000162.1 GCA_946622085.1 uncultured Prevotellaceae bacterium
AAGTGGACAACTATCTGAAGCGCATCATGAACGACATCCACGAGAACTGCGTGAAGTATGGTACCGAGAAAGACGGCTACATCAACTACGTGAAGGGTGCCAACGTGGCCGGCTTCATGAAGGTGGCCAAGGCCATGATGGCTCAGGGCATCGTTTAATCGAAAGAAAGACTGAAATAGCCATACACAAATACAAAAACTAAAGAAGGACGGGAGCTGCTGGTCGCGAGACTGGCAGTTCTCTTTTTTGTTGCGCTGAGGCCGGGGAAAAGAGGCGCGGAAATGTCAAAAAATATGCTTTTCAACATGTTTAAAAGTGCAAAATATTGATAATCAGCATGATTTAAATCATGAAAACTCTTAAATTAATGAAACATTTTGGCCCTTTTTTGGCTCTCCTCCAATGATTTACTAACTTTGCAACCGATAAGATAATGATGCGCGACGCATCCTAAGTGTATAACGGAGCTTCCCAAAAAGGCACACGGGAGTAACTCAATTCTCATATAACCGTGTTGCGGGTATCCCAAACAATGATGATTGCATGTTGTAGATGTGAGTTCATTGGCTCGAGCTCCATAAAACAGATGACATGAAGAGAATTTTGAAGATTGTTTTACTGATCTTATTGATTGCTATGATTGTTCCCAGTTCGGCTTTGGCCGGCAATAAGGGAGGCACAAAGAAATCTTCTCGAGTGGATTGGAACCCAGTGATGGAGGCCATTATCCAAGTAGAAAGCGAGGGAAACAGATTTGCAAAGAGCGGTCACCAGGTGGGGGCCATGCAGATTACTCCGATCATGGTGAAGGAATGCAACCGAATCCTGGAGCTGCGCAATCACAAGAAGCGCTATACACTGGCCGATCGCTACAACGTGGCCAAATCGAAGGAAATGTTTCTCCTCTATCAGTCATTCTACAATACCAAGAACAGCATTGAATATGCCATTCGCTCGTGGAACGGAGGCTGCAACTACAGCCTGAAGGCCACTCAAAGGTATTATGAGAAGGTGAAGAAACTTATGAACTAACAGATTTCTAAGTTAGAAGCTTATAGATCCAATTGCCCAGTGACAGAGTCGGGCGATTGGGTTTTTTTGTTTCCGGGAGTCACTTGTCGTTACCCGCGAAATCTTACCTCTTGAAATCTCCCACAGCTTGCCAAGGCTGTCGTCCTAAGCACCTATTTCCTCTTCAGTTTCAGTGACTTGGGTATTTTCTGCCACTTGCCGTTGACGGGAAACTTGAGCGAGCTGCCGTCTACGAAGCGGTATTCCAGTTCGCCGTCGGGCAGGGCGATGAGGCGTGCCGTGAGGTCTTCGCTGCCATAGTTGTTGATGAGCGTCACTTCGGCCTCGGTGGGCGAGATGATGCGAGCCACGGTGATGGCCCACACGTGGTTGCACTGCGTGGAGCCGAGATAGCCGTCGAGTTCGCCGTAGATTTCTTGTCCGGGCACGAGGATGTCCTTGTCGTAGAGGTTGAGCTTGAAGAACACCTTGTGCTCCTCGTTGTCGTATCGGCCCTCAAAGGGGCGTGCCGTCTGTGCTGCCAGTGCAGCGGGCAGGAGCCAGAGCAGCAGGGCTATGATTGCATGTTTCATTTCCTTGATGTTTTCGATTCTATTCTGTGGCAAAGATACGTAATAATCTGAATACGCATCTGCATTCGCGCCACAATTTTTGTTAACGCGAGCTCGGCTTCAGCGTTCTGTGTGAAGTGGGCGAATAGCTTGCCGAAGAGTTTTTCGGAGTGGGGGAGCGGGCAAGCCCGACAACCATTGCCAGGAAGCCGGAAAAGTCAAGAAAACGGTCTGCAAAAATTAAAATCACGACGTGATTCCATAAAATCACGTCACGATTCCATGAAATCACGTCACGATTCCATGGAATCACGTCGTGATTTTAATTTTATCTTGCCGCTCTGATGGCTTTTTCGTGTAGGGGAGAAGCTTTTTGTTCCGTGGCTTCGATCATTATATTCTCAGGACTCCAATGGATATAAATACCCGTCCAAATAAGCGTTCACGCAGTTTTCTTCGGTAGTGGGAGGATCCCTATATCAAGCGTATTAAATAGCCAATGGAAACGCTTGCGTTTTGTAAAGAAAATTCGCAACTTTTTCTGCCTTTGAATAACGCCTCCGTAAATTGCTGAAAATCAGTATCGGCGAGTAAGGACGCCACTTACGGGTAGTGAGAACGCCACTCACGCCTCGTAAGCACGCCATTTACTCATCGTGAGTGGCGTGCTTACGAGGCGAGGGTGAACGACCAGCATCCCGTTTTGTAAAAATAATTCACAAAGAAACGGATGCTCCTCCCTTCGCCGCATGGTCATTGATGACCAGGCGAGCATGAATCCACGATGCCATCTCCCTGCGGCTCTTGCCCGGAGCATCGGTCTTGGGAAGGGCAGGTCATGTACTGGCAAAACGAAAATAATGCGCCATGGATGAATAGCGCCAAGTCCATGTGGGAATGGTGTACAGACCTCACCGAGGGGTTGGATTTGCCCGTTGAAAGGCCGAGGAATAGCCCTGCGTGTAAACATCTTTTATTTGCGTGGTTGATTGGCCTAATATTAATCAAGAATTACATGTTTTTTTCTGAAAAATGTGATGTATGTAGTTGGTAATAAACTAATTTTTAGTATCTTTGCAGAAATTATTTGCGAGGGTTGTTGCCCCTTGGTTCGCGAGAAACAAGGCCTTCGGCATGGGCAGCCCACCTGAGCTACCATACACACTATATTTTTATATGGCAAATGGAAAATTGGTTCCCGACTATATCTTTGAGTCCAGTTGGGAAGTTTGCAATAAGGTAGGAGGTATATATACCGTTCTCTCTTCACGAGCTAAAACATTACAGGATACTCTGCCTGACAGAATTATTTTCATCGGACCCGACTGCTGGGGCGACGCTCCCTGTCCGTATATCACAGAAGATGCTTCCCTGCTGGCCGATTGGCGCGAGGAAGCGGCCGAGGAAGGGCTGACGGTGAAAATAGGCCGATGGAACATTCCCGGCAATCCCATCTCTATTCTTGTTGACTTCAAGCCGTTTTTCGAGCAGAAGAACGACATCTACGGCTGGCTCTGGGAGCACTACGGCGTGGACTCGCTCCATGCCTACGGCGACTACGACGAGGCCTCGATGTTCTCCTATGCCGCTGCCCGCGTGGTGGAGAGCTTCTACAAGAGCCGGCTCGCCGGTCAGTATGAGCGCGTGGTCTATCATGCCAACGAGTGGATGTGCGGCCTGGGACTGCTCTACATCAACAACGTGCTGCCGCAGATTGCCACCATCTTCACCACCCATGCCACCAGCATCGGGCGGAGCATTGCGGGCAACAACAAGCCGCTCTACGACTATCTCTTTGCCTACAACGGCGACCAGATGGCCGTTGAGCTGAACATGCAGAGCAAGCACTCCATAGAGAAACAGACGGCCCACCATGCCGACTGCTTCACCACCGTGAGCGACATCACGGCCAACGAGTGCCGGGAACTGCTCGACAAGCCCGTAGACTTTGTACTGCCCAATGGTTTCGACAATAGCTTCGTGCCCAAAGGAGCAGCCTTCACGCGCAAGCGCAATGTGGCCCGTAGGCGTTTGCTCCATGTGGCCAACGCGCTGATGGGCAGTCGTTTAGGCGACGATACCTTGATTGTTTCTACAAGCGGCCGCTATGAGTTCCGCAACAAGGGCATCGACGTCTTCATCGAGGCCATGAACCGGCTGCTGCGCGACCGCGACCTGAGCAAGCCCGTGCTGGCATTCATCGTGGTGCCGGGCTGGGTGGGCGAGCCGCGACAGGACTTGGTGGACCGGCTTGCCAGCGGAAAGCAGTATGACGAGCCGCTGGAGGTGCCGCAAATCACCCATTGGCTGCACAACATGAGCCACGACAACGTGCTCGGCATGCTGAAATACTACGACATGCAGAACCGCAAGGACGACAAGGTGAAGCTGGTCTTCCTGCCCTGCTATCTGACGGGCAACGACGGCGTGCTCAACCTCTCCTATTACGACGTGGTGCTGGGCAACGACCTCTGCATCTATCCCTCCTACTATGAGCCGTGGGGCTACACGCCGCTCGAGGCCGTGGCCTTCAAGGTGCCCTGCATCACCACCGACCTGGCCGGATTCGGCCTCTGGGCCAACAGCGTGAAGGGCTCCAACAGCGAAATAGAAGACGGCGTGAAGGTGATTCATCGCACCGACTACAACTACTCCGAGGTGGCCGATGCCATCAAGGACACCGTGGCGCTCTACTCCAATTTCTCGCCCGAGGAAGTGAAGAAAGCACGAGCCAACGCCGACAAACTGTCGAAGAAAGCCCTCTGGAGCCAGTTCATCAGGCATTATGAAGATGCCTACGACTTTGCGCTGCGCAAGGCGGCCGCGAGGATGGAAGGCCAGGACAACAAGAGAGAAATGAGATAATTAGGTATTAAGAAGAATAAACATCATTAACAAATTCGAGAGATAATGAAAATTAAAGCAGACTACGCAAATGCTCCCGTTTGGAAGGAGCTGTCAGTGAAATCAAGTCTTCCCGAAGAATTGAAGTGCTTGGATGAGATTGCCCACAACATGTGGTGGGTGTGGAACTTTGAAGCCCGCGACCTGTTTCGCGACCTCGATCCGGAGCTCTATCATGAGGTGAAGCACAACCCGGTTCAACTGCTTGAGCGACTGAACTTCAGTCGTAAGGAAGAGATTGTGAAGGATAAGGCGCTGATGAAACGCATCAAGAACGTCTACAAGATGTTCCGCGAATATATGGACGTGAAGCCCGACTCGAAGCGTCCCTCGGTGGCTTACTTCTGCATGGAGTATGGCATGCACTCGGCCCTGAAGATCTACTCCGGCGGTCTGGGCATGCTGGCCGGCG
>CAMOPD010000163.1 GCA_946622085.1 uncultured Prevotellaceae bacterium
GTTTTTTTTAGTTGTAAGTATTGAGTTGATAATATTCTTATGATAAAAAGTAGGTGTTATATATACAAATAGCGAGAGGCGGTTGGCTTGTCTCGGCATTGTTCGCAGTTTCTTTTCTTTCAGAAAAACCGGGCTCTGCTCTATCCTTTTGTTGTAGCGGTGGCAGCGCAGAGCCCGTCTTCAGGTTAGTTTAATTTTTGTGTATCATATTCTTCGTCGGTGGCAAAGTTATGCCTTCCAGAGGAATGCTGCAAAAATAATCAGCTGAAAATGAGGCCGTTCTTCAAAACCGACCTCATTTTTCTTCAAATCATTACCCTGGCTCCTCTTGGTAGGTTCAGGCAATGACCGTCTGCTACTCCGCCGGATTGCCGGCCGGCGCGTTGCCTGCGTGTTGTCGGCGCGTCATGTCGCTGGGATACTGGCCATACTGTTCATGGAAATAGCGTGAGAAGAGCTTGGGGTTGTTGAATCCCACTTGATAGGCCACCTGCGATACGTTCAGCGACGGGTCGGCCAAGAGCAACTGGTGGGCGCGCTTCAGCCGGAGCGTGCGTATGAAGACGATGGGCGTCTGTCCGGTGATGAACTGCAACTTCCGGTTGAGCCCTGTGCGGTGGATGCCGATGATGGCTGCCAGCTGGTCTACGTTGAAGTCGGGTTCGTGCATGTGCTCGCTCACTGCGCTGACCGCCTTTTGCAGCAGTTGCTGGTCGATGGTGGTGATGGTGAGTTGCTCGGGCTCCACGGAGGGCTGTCTGTTGAAGTTCTCGCGTGCGGCGCGTCTTCTTTGCATCCAGTTGCCGATGCGCAGTCGCAGAATCTCCATGTTGAAGGGCTTGGTGATGTAGTCGCTGGCTCCCATCTGCAGCCCTTCCAGTTGGTCTTCTTCCATGGCTTTGGCCGTGAGCAGAATGACGGGTATGTGGCTCAGGTTGATGTTGTGCTTAATCTGGCGGACGAGCTCCAGTCCGTCCATGTCGGGCATCATGATGTCGCTCACGATGAGGTCCACCTCCGAGTCTTCGTTGCTCAGCAGTTGCAGTGCCTTCTTGCCGTTGGTGGCCGTCAGTATGTTGAAGTCGTTGGCCAGCGATGTGGCCATGAAGTTGAGCAGGTCGGCATTGTCGTCGGCCAGCAGTATGGTGTGTGGGTGGGCTTGGCTGCCAGCTTCTGCCTGGGCTTCGGGTCCGGTCTGCGGCAAGTCTTCGGGCAGGTCGGTGGGTTGCGGGAAGGGCAGCTCGATGATGAAGCGTGTGCCTTGGGGCTGGTTGGGCTCCACGCTGATGCTGCCTTCCATCAGCTCCACATATTGCTTCACAATGCTGAGCCCTATGCCGCTGCTCTCATGCGAGGAGTGCAGCTGGCGCGAATAGTAGTAGCGCTCAAAGATGTGGGGCAGTTCGTTGGCCGCGATGCCCTTGCCTGTGTCGGCAATGGTGAGCTGCAGCCATTGGCGCTCGCCGTCGGCGCGGACGTTGCCGATGATGTCGATGGCGCCTTTGTCGGGCGTGAACTTGAATGAGTTGGAAACCAGGTTGCTGATGATTATCTTCAGCTTCTCCTCGTCGGTGTCCATGGTCAGCGGGCGCTCTGGCATGCTGACGTTCAGCCTGATGCCGCGTTGCTGGGCCACCGATGAGAACGATTGGGCCGTGTCGTTGACCAGCTGTGTGATGTTGCACGTCTGCATGTAGAGCGACTCCTCGCCCCACGACGTTTTGCGCACGTCGAGAATCTGGTTGACCAGGGCGAGCAGCCGGTTGGCATTCCGCTTCACGGTGGTGAGCATGAAGAGCGTGTTGTCTTCATCCTTCTTGCCAGTGAAGCGCCTGATGAGCTCGTCTATGGGGGCAATGATGAGGGTGAGGGGCGTGCGCAGGTCGTGGCTCACGTTGGTGAAGAAGCGCGTCTTCATCTCGTTCATCTCGGCCTCCTGCTGCTTCTGCTGCTCGATGAGGCTTATTTCCTTGCGATAGCGCTGGCGGTTTCTCACAAACACAAAGAGCCACCAGGCCAGCAGGCCCAGGATGACGATGCTCAGCAGAATGCCCCACGGTGATTGCCAGAAGGGTGGCCTGATGCGTATGCGCAGCATGGAAAAGACCTCGGGCTCTTCGTCGGCCTTCGGGGCGGTGCGCAACAGGAGTTCATAGCGTCCTGGCGGCAGGTTAGAGAGCGACAGTATGTAGTTGTTCATGGGCAGCCATTGGTCGGAGTAGCCTTTCAGCTGGTAGTAGTACTGATAGGCCATTTCGGTCATGAAGCCTCGCGGCCGGCACTCGATGACCAGATTTTTCTCCTCGTGGCTGAGGTCGAGTTCGCGCAGATAGATGAGGTCGCCCCCGATGGCGTTGCTGCCCTGGCGTGGCGCCAGGCCATCGGACTGCATGGGCTGCACGATTTGCGAGTTGACGCGCAGCAGCGTCATGATGGGCGGCCGTGTGGGGGCCGTGTCTTGTTGTTTCCCGGTCAGCAGCTGGGGGGCGAAGCTGATGAATCCCCTGGTGGTGCCGGCCACCAGATGCCCGCTGGGCAGTGCGTAGAGGGCGCGCACGTTGTAGTTGAAGTCGCGCCGCACATTGAACATGTATCTGTTCACGGCAAACGTCTGCCCGTCGGTGCTGATGCGCAGCAGGCCTTGGTCGGTGGCGCACCAGACGTCGCCCCTCGGGTCGGCGCAAATGGAGTAGACGATGTATTGCTCCGTCTCGCCGAGCGCGCGGGCCTTGCCCGTGGCGGTGTCGTAGATGTAGAGCGGCGCATGGTTCACGTTGCTCACCGCCCATAGCCATCCCCTGCTGTCGGCCAGTATGTCGCGGTGCCCCTCCATGAGCTTGTTGCCGCTGCCGAAGACGGTGGTTGGCGTGCGCCTGACGGCCAGCGTGGAGGCGTCGATGTCGTAGATGTAGCTGTTGGTCATGGCGTAGAGATGGCCGTTGGCTGCCGCCAGGTCCTGTATCCAGGGGTTGTCGGTCTTGATGGTTTGCGTCTGGCCCGTCTGCGGGTCGAGTGCCGCTATGCCCTGTCCGAGCAGTGCGGCGAAGATGCGCCCGCCGGGTGCGGGCTGGGCCAGCGCGTAGGGCGAGTTGCCCTTGAAGTGCATTCGGCCGTCGGGAGCCTGCAGGCCCTCGGCATAGAAGCCTGCCCACAACTGGCCGTTGCTGTCGGCGAGCAGGGCGCACACGGTGTGCCCCCTGAAGCTGTTCTCCATCACGGGGTAGTTGCCCGCATCTGCCACTCTGAACAGTCCGCCGTCTTCAGAGCCTGCCCAGAAGTATCCTCCCCGGGTCGGGGCAGCAAAGCAGGTGATGTCTTCGGGCTGAAACTGGTTGGCGGCCGTTGCCAGCCGGTGAATGGAGTACTTGTCGTTTTGCAGGGTGCCAATGCTGAAGTCGCTTTTGTTGTATGTCACCACCAGCGCCTGTCTCGGCTGGTCGAAATAGAGGCTCTCTATGTGGTTGCTCCACAGCCCGTCGGTGTTGGGCGGCGTCTGTTTCATGTTGTAGGGCTTGCCGTTGCCTTGGGCGCTGACGACGTAGAGTCCGTGGTTGGTGGATGCAATGTAGACGTGGCCCGTGGGTGTGGCCAGAATGTCCTTCACGCGGCTGATGCCGTCGACGAGCGACCATCGTCCCGTGGCTGCCTCGTGGCGGAAGAGCTTGTTGTCGGCAGCCAGCCACAGGTTGCTGCTCTTGTCGTTCACCATGATGATGCGGTTGTCGGGTAGGGCGATGGGCGGTGGCGCAACGAGCACCGGCGCGGGCGCATGGATGGGGCAGCTATAGATGCCTGTGCGTGTGGCCACGAGCATTTCCTCGTTGTTGTCCTGCAGGGCCACGATGTTGGCGTGGTTTCCAGGCAGGGCTATTTTCTGCTTCTTGCCGTCCTTGAAGCTGAACAGGAAGAGCTCCCTTCCGTTGCTGGTCCATAGTCTGCCGCTGCCGTCGATGCACGAGAGCTGTTCGCGGCATGATTGCAGTCCCAGGCGCCTGAAGAGCGAGTCGATGCGGGTGATGGTGTGGTTGCGTCGGGCATCGTAGACCACCAGGTGCTCCGAGTTCGTGGTGAGCCACAGCCGCCCCGTGTTGTCCTGACTGATGTTGCAGATGATTTCGTTCAGCGCTTCATGGCGCACATAGCCGAAGGGCCTGCTGCTTTGCAGCTGGGCGATGGTGGTGAGTCCGTTGGATGTGCCGGCCCACACGATGCCGTCGGCATCGCGGAAGATGCTGAAGACGGCATGCCCGTGGGTGTCGATATGTTCAAAGTGGAGTTCGCTGGAAGCGCAGGGAGTGGCGGCCCATGCCGTCAGCAGACAGCACAGCAGCATATGTCTCATTCTCTTCATTCTCTTCAGTAGCATAGGAATGCTGGCGGGTTGGTAGTAAGGGATTTTTGTTCGCTCTGTTTGCAAATATAGTAAAAATTTTTCATGTTGGTTATTCCCCGTCATTTTTTTTCAAGTTTTCTGAGTGGGGCAAACAGATGAGAATGTTTCGCGGATGATTTATTTCGGGCTTTGCAAAGCGCTGATAATCAATGTTGTATAGGCTTTGTATGCCATTCGTGTTTAGGAAAGTGGCGTGCTTACTCGTCGTGAGTGGCGTTCTTACTCGTCGTGAGTGGCGTTCTTACTCATCGTAAGTGGCGTTCTTACTCATCGCAAGTGGCGTGCTTACTCATCGCAAATGGCGTGCCTTTTAAAAAGTTTTGTCTTTTTGACGAAATTATGTAAAGATATTTCCGAATTTATTTTCCCCTTTTTGGGGAGGCTTATTTAGAGGAAAGAGGAAAGAGGAAAGAGGAGAGAGGAGAGAGGAGAGAGAATAGTATAATCTGCGTCCATTCTGCAGAAAAAACATATCTCTCTCCTCTCTCCTCT
>CAMOPD010000164.1 GCA_946622085.1 uncultured Prevotellaceae bacterium
GCCATCCTGCCACGGGCAGCATCTTCATGAACATTGCCGCCAACATGCTGGGGCTCGACAATGCCGCCACGCCGCTGGGACTGAAGGCCATGGAGCAGATGCAGGAGCTGAACCCGAAGAAAGACACGGCCACCAACCCCATGATTATGTTCCTGGTGCTCAATACGAGCGGACTGACCATTATCCCCGTGAGCATCATGACCTACAGGGCGCAGCTGGGAGCCGCTCAGCCCACCGACATCTTCATCCCCATACTCATAGCCACGTTCTTTGCCACGCTGGCGGGCATCATCATCACCAGCATCTATCAGCACATCAATCTGTTCAACCGCACCATGCTGCTCACGCTGGGCGGCTCGTGTGCCTTCGTGGCGGCCGTCATCTGGGGCTTCCGCCAGATGGACACCGAGACCATGAACAACGTGAGCACCACCACGGCCAGCGTGCTGCTGCTGTCCATCATCGTGGGCTTCATCGTGGCCGGCATGCGCAAGCGCATCAATGTCTACGACGCCTTCATCGACGGAGCCAAGGACGGCTTCCAGACGGCGGTGCGCATCATTCCCTATCTCATTGCCATCCTGGTGGGCATCGGCGTTTTCCGTGCCAGCGGCGCCATGGATATGCTCATCGGCGGCATGAAGTGGTGTGTGGCCGCCTGCGGCGTGGATGCCTCGTGGGTTGACGCCATGCCCACGGCGCTCATGAAGCCCCTCTCGGGCAGCGGGGCCCGCGGCATGATGGTCGATGCCATGACCACGCAGGGTGCCGACTCGTTTGTGGGCCGTCTGAGCTGCATCTTCCAGGGCAGCACCGACACCACGTTCTACATCCTGGCCGTCTACTTCGGCAGCGTAGGCGTGCGCTTCACCCGTCATGCGGTGGCTTGCGGACTGCTGGCCGACCTTGTGGGCGTGATTGCCGCCATCGGCGTGGCCTACCTCTTCTTCGGGAGCTAAGAGAATCAACAGTAAACAGTCAATCCCTAAATAGTAAATACAATTGGCCAATCTCAAGAGTCTTGCTAAAGACACCGCCATCTACGGGCTGTCGAGCATCGTAGCCCGATTCATCAACTTCCTGTTGGTGCCCATCCAGACGGCCCGGTTTGCTGCTTCGGGCGGCGAATATGGTGTCATCACCAATGTCTATGCCTATGTGTCGATACTCATCATCCTGCTGACCTTCGGCATGGAGACCACCTTCTTCCGCTTCATGAGCAAGGATGGCGAGAACCCCGAGCGCATCTACAGCACCACGCTGCGCATAGTAGCCACCACGTCGCTGCTGTCTATCGTGCTGGTGCTCTGTCTGCTCCATCCCATCGCTTCGGCCATGGGCTATGCCGACCATCCCGAGTATGTGGGCGTGATGTATGTCACCGTGGCCATTGATGCCTTCATGGCCATTCCCTTTGCCTATCTGCGCTATCAGCACCGGCCGGTGAAGTTTGCCACGCTGAAGATTATCAACATCCTGCTCAACATCACGCTCAACCTGCTCTACCTGATTGTGCTGCCGTCGCTGAAGCTCAACCCCTTCGGCATCTACGACGACCAGTTCACGCTCGATGTAGCCTTCGTGTTCTATATCAATCTGGTTTGCACGCTCTTCTCGCTCGTGTTGCTCTGGAAGGAGCTGCGCGGCTTCCGCTTTGGCTTCGACGGTGGTGCCTGTCGCCGCATGCTGAGCTATACGTGGCCGTTGCTCGTCATGGGCGTGGCCGGTCAGCTGAATCAGGCAGCCTCGCAGATACTGTTCCCCTATTTCTACGACGGTTCTGCCGAAGATGCCCGTGTGCAGCTGGGCATCTATGGTGCCTGCATCAAGATAGCCATGATCATGGTGATGATAACCCAGGCATTCCGCTTTGCCTACGAGCCGTTTGTCTTTGGCAAGTCGAAGGATAAAGACAACCGCGACACCTACGCCCAGGCCATGAAGTTCTATGTGATTTTCACGCTGCTGGCCTTCCTCTGCGTGATGGGGTATATTCATGTGCTGAAATACATCATCGGCAGCGACTACTGGGAGGGCTTGCGCGTGGTGCCCATCGTCATGGCCGCCGAGATCATGTTCGGCGTGTTCTTCAACCTCTCGTTCTGGTATAAGCTCACCGACCGCACCATCTGGGGTGCGTGGTTCTCGGGACTGGGGGCGCTGGTGCTCATCATGGTCGATGTGCTGTTCATCCCGCGCTTCAGCTATATGGCCTGCGCCTGGGCCGGCCTGGCCGCCTATGCCGTCTCGATGCTGGTGTCCTATGCGGTGGGACAGCGCTACTACCCCATACGCTATCCGCTCGGCCAGATAGCGTTCTATGTGGTGGTGGCACTGGTGCTCTTTGCTGGCATGACCGTGGCCAACCGGCAGCTGCCCATGTGGGGCGCCTTGGCTGTCAACACGCTGCTCATCCTGCTGTTCCTGGCCGTCATCATCCGTCGCGACATGCCGCTGAGCGCACTGCCCGTCATCGGGAAATACTTCAGGCAGAAAGAATAATAACCCTTCAACGCATACTTAAAAATGAAAAGAATCAGCCAGATTATCTTCTTCGTCTGCATGCTCATGCCTTCAGCCATGAAGGCCGACGAAGGCATGTGGACACTCTACAACCTGCCGCAGGCCGTGTTTGAACAGATGCAGGCCGAGGGCTTCGAGGTGCCCTACAACGACCTCTACTATGGAGAGCACGCCATCAAGAACGCCGTGGTGAACTTCTCGGGCTATTGCACGGGCGTCGTGGTCTCGCCCGACGGCCTTGTCTTCACCAACCACCATTGCGGTTTCGAGGCCATCCGAAGCCATTCCACCGTGGAGCACGACTACATGCTCAACGGATTCTATGCCAAGACCTACGCCGAGGAGCTGCCCAACAAGAACATGTTCGTGTCCTTCATGATTGACCAGAACGACATTACCGACCGCGTGATGAAGCTGGGCTACGAAGAGAAGAGCAACGACGAGCGGGCCATCATGATCGACTCGCTCGAGAACGTCCTGTCGAAGGAGGTGAAGGCCAACGACTCTACGCTCCGGCTGGAAATCAAGCCCTTCTACGAGGGCAACCGCTTCTATGCCACCACCTATCGCGACTTCACCGACCTGCGCCTGGTGTTCACCATTCCCAAGTCGATGGGCAAGTTCGGCGGCGAAACCGACAACTGGATGTGGCCCCGCCAGACGTGCGACTTCTCCGTGTTCCGCATCTATGCCGACCCCAAGACCAACGGGCCGGCAGCCTATAGCGAGGACAACGTGCCCTATCACCCCAAGCACTGGGCGCCCGTCTCCATGCAGGGCTACAAGGAGGGCGACTTCTCCATGACCATAGGCTATCCGGGCAGCACCGAGCGCTATCTCTCGAGCTACGGCATACGCGAAATGCGCGACGCCGAGAACACCACCCGCGTGCAGGTGCGCGGCGTGAAGCAGGACATCATGATTCGCCACATGCGCGCTTCGGAGGCTGTGCGCATCAAGTACGACTCCAAATACGCCCAGAGCTCCAACTACTGGAAAAACTCCATGGGAATGAACAAATGTATCGATTCCATCGGCATCATACAGCAAAAACAAGCCTACGAGAAGCGCCTGCGCCACTGGCAAGACACCACCGGATACCTGAAGGGCAAGCTCGACTTCGACCTCATGGGCCGACTCTACGCCAAGCGCTTCGACCAGACGCGCGCCTTCTACTACTGGTTTGAGACGTTCCGCCGCACCAACGAGTTCACCACCCGCGCCATGCGCGTGCACAGCGGCCTCGAGGTGAAGGGACCCGCCGACAAGCCCAAGAAGCAATACATGCAGTTCGACGACAACAGCAGTGAGTGGGACTATGCCCTCGACCGCGAGGTGATGATAGCCCTGCTGAAGAACTATGCCGAGAACGTGCCGGCCGAGAACCAGCCCTCGTTCTACAAGGACATCAGCAAGAACTTCGGCGGCAGCGTGGAGCGATATGTTGATAATATGCTCAAGAAGTCGGTGCTCTTCAAGCCCGGCAAGCGCATCTACTTCAACAAGAAATCCTACTTCAAGGACCCGGGTGTGAAGTATGGCCTGAGCCTGGTGGAGTTCCTGGCCGACATCCAGGAGCGCATAGGCACCGTGAGCGACTCCATCAGCGAGCAGGAGAAGTATCTCTGTGCTGCCAAGCTGCGCATGGAGGAAGACCTGCCCCACTACAGCGATGCCAACTTCACCATGCGTCTGAGCTACGGACAGGTGGGCGGATTCCTCTTGGGCGGCCAGCCTTCGGGCTACTACACCACGGCGCCCAGCATCGTGGCCAAGATGAATCGTGCCGGCGAAGTCATTGAATACGAGGCCGAGCCCATCATGAAGGAACTGCTCTCGGCCAAGGATTTCGGCCCCTACACCGACCAGACGACGGGCGAGATGCAGCTCTGCTTCCTCACCAACAACGACATCACCGGCGGCAACTCCGGCTCGCCCATGTTCGACGGCAAGGGCCGTCTCATCGGACTGGCCTTCGACGGCAACTGGGACTCGCTCTCGAGCGACATCAACTTCGACAAGCGCCTGGCCCGGTGCATCGGCGTAGACATTCGCTACGTGCTCTTCATGATGGACCGCTGGGGACACGCCGACCGGCTGCTCAAGGAAATCAACGCCCAATAAAAAAAGACACGAACAAGAGGCGATGACCCAGTATAACACCCACACCCTCGGCAACGGGCTGCGCATCATCCACAGGCCCACGGCGTCGCCCGTCATCTATTGCGGATTCCAGATTGCGGCCGGCTCGCGCCACGAGCAGCCCGGCGAGGAGGGACTGGCCCACTTCTGCGAACACGTAACCTTTAAAGGCAC
>CAMOPD010000165.1 GCA_946622085.1 uncultured Prevotellaceae bacterium
GGCATCCTGCTTCAGCGCATCGGCCACATCGGCAGCGCGGAAAGGCAGACGGCCCTTGCCCAGTTCTGGCGCATTGAACGAGCGCAGGCAATGGTCGTAGAACTGCGGATGACGCTGGGGCAGGCAGAAAGGCTTATGGGCGCGCCCCTGGCGGTCTACATAGCTGAAATAGGGCTTGCCGTAGAGTCCGTCGTCGCGCTTGGAGGCAAAGACAAACCAACGGCTGTTGCTCGACCACGAATGATAAGTGTCGCTCTTGGTGGGGCAGTTGACGTTGGCCAGCTGATTCATCTGGCCCGACTGCAAGTCGAGCATGCGCAAATCGGCCTCTGGATGCCAGATGGGGAAAGTGCCATAGCGCTGCACGGTGAAGAGCAGATAGCGCCCATCGGGACTCACCCGTGGATGGCATACGGACGACGGCTCGTGCGAAGCGGCCGAAGCGCTCACTATCGTATCTACTTTCTCGCCGATGGTCCCCGCTGAGGCATCGAACGCCACACGGCAGAGGCTATATTGCAACTGACGAACGTCTTGAGGCAGGTTCACCAGCCGCGACGTGCAGAAATAGATGCTGCGCCCGTCGGGACTGAAGGTGGGGAAGGTCTCCAGCATGAGACTATCGGCCAACACCCCACTGCGCAGAATCTTGCCCTGCTCGAGGTCGGCCACGAACACGTCCGACTCGCTGTCGAAGACCTCCAGGCGGTTGGCCGGCCGCGAGTGGAAGGCGGGAATAATCTTGTTGGTGGAATAGACGAGATAACGACCGGCAGGATGGAAACAGAAATAGACGCTCTTGGGAATGTCGAGTTTTTGCAGCCGTCCGTTGCGGTTGATGATGGGGCCTCCGCCTTCTCCACGCACGTAGAGCATGGAGAGCTGCGGGTTCTGACTGGCAAAGGTGTGGCAGTTCATGCACCGGTTGCCCGTCAGGGCAAAGGTGGAAATGGGGCGCTCATCGTAGTTTTCGATGCAGCGCTCGCGCAGCTCCAGATTGTTGTAAATCTCGTAATCGGGTTCTATGAGCCGATAGGTGAGATAGGGGTCGAGCTTGTCGGCCACCACGGTCCAGCTGAACGGCTTATATTGCACCCACTGACCGTTGATGCGGGCGGTCAGCGTCACTTGCAGAGGCGCTTTGCCGGCAGCCTGTGCGAGCAGGTCTTTCCACTGGCTCATGCCGAAGGTCACTTCTTGTCCGCGGACGTTGAAGGTGACGGCCCGCACTTTCGCCCCACTGCCATCCACTCGCTCCACGACCACTTGCACGGCGTCGCAGCCATCTGCTCGCACCAGGAAGTTCATGGGCGCAATGTTCACGGGCAGCGTCACGTCGGTATAGTCGGGATAGATGGGTGGCAGCTCGCTGCTTTGGCTGACGTTGTCGCCCGGCTTAGGCTTGCAGCCTGCCAGCAACAGCATGATAAAACACAAATATAACAGATGCTTCATTTCTCTTTTCTTACGTGTCAATGATCAATTCGTAAAGTAATCGTAAAGCCATTTGGCATGATGAAGATTACAGACCCCACCCCGAATTGCGCTAAGTAATTATTTATCATGAGCAATTACATCTCCACTTCAGGCGGCTTCAACTTGTCGAAATAATACCAGTAGGTGGTGGCAAAACGACTGCTTCCGCGCTGATTGTTATACTCAACAAACCGCTCCGCCACCTCCCGGCTTTTCACGTATTTCAGCCATTGCTCCTCGTCGGCATGCGTTCCGGCCAGCCAGATGCACAAGGCCTCCTGATAGAGGCGTGCCGCAGGCCGCGCTTCCGCGCCCGTGCAATAGCGGTCGTAGTCGCGCTTGAAGTTTTCGATATCCTTCAGCAGCAAGTCGCTGCACAGCAGATAGTCGAGCGCCACCGTGTTGCGGGGGTTATGGTCGAGCAGCTGCATGAGCATGAAGTGCATGTTGTCGGTAGTCGAGATGGTGTCGTTGTGGTTGCAAAACAAGCGTTTTTCCCTGTAAATGGCATCGCCGTTGCTGCGCACCCGCTGCGCCCAGCGGCGATAGACAAGCGTCTGGTCGAGCAACCGAAGGTATTTTTCGGCGGCTGCCGAGTCGCCACTCACCACGTTGCATTCGGCCAGCCGCTGCATCATGCGCACGTTGCGGTTGTGCTTCGAGAACACATTGGTCATCATGGCGGCACGCTCGGTGAAGGTCATGTCGCCCACGACCCAGTAGAGTTCGTTCATGTTGCGAATGGTGATGAGCGGCGTCTGCGGCCCTATGCGGTAGAAGGTGCCAAGCTGGTTGGGGCGGAAGCGCATCAGCGCGTCGGGCAGCTCCCCGCGCTGCGCCATCACCAGATTGTAGAAGAAGAGCATCTCCTGGGTTCTCACGTCCGACTTCTCCACCATGCTCACCACACGGTCGTAGTTGCCAAAATGATATTCGTTGTCGACGGCAAAATCTTTTTCGAGCAGCCAGTTGGGCATGCTGAGTTTCGCCATTCCCGGATAGGTCAGCGCGTCGGCAGCCTGCATGTTCAAGTGGCTGCGGCTGACAAGGGCTATCAAGCCGGAGGCCAACAGCGGGAACAGCCAGCCTGCCAGAGCCACGCGGTCGGACCGCTGCCGCCAATGACAGATGGCATCAATGAGCAGCAAGCAGAACAGCGCCCACAGGCCAAGACCGAACATCCAATAGCAGGCCGCCGTGGCCACCACCAACGCCAGCAGCGAGAGCCACCACCTGCGGCGCAACACGAAGCTCACAACGAAGTAGACCACGACGCCGCCAATGAGGGCGATGGTAGACGAGAGCTGATAGTGCACCGAGAAATGAGCCACGGCCTCCAACGCCATGGTCAGCATGGCGAACCAGAAGGCAGCATGCCGATTCATCCCTGCCCGCTGCAGACTGCGCCTCACCGCGTCGCCCAGCGTCAGCAGCACCAGCGTCAGCAAAGCCGCGCCCGCGTAGAGATAATAGTAAAACTGAGTGAGGAAGTCGCCCACCAGGCAGGCCGCCCACGCAGGCCGCTGGAAATAGGTGAGCACATAGTCGGCACTGAGCAGAAACAACTGGTTTTGCTCCTTGAAGAAAAAGTGATAGGGCAGGTAAAGCTGAAAGAATGCAAAACAGCCAATGGCCCAAAGGGCTATCACTCCATAAATATAATATGTAGAGAAAAACTTTTCTTTCTTCATGGAATGAACTTGATTCGTGATGCAAAGATAGCACTTTTTACTTTGACAGCAAAACCTTGGGGAATGAAAGGTATAAAAAAAATGAAAACGGCGTGAATCACTTCAGACCGTTTTCGCGTTACTACTTACTTACCTTTTTACTTAAACCTATAATATCATATCCTAAGGTTTTTGTGTTTAATTAACTCGATGCAAATATAGAACAAAAACCAAACGTTTGCAAGCAAAAATGGCTTTGGATTGTTCAAAATCATGAATTCAAACACAAAAACAGGGCTTTTCTTCCTGTCAAATAACTGTTTTCCGTTATTCGTCCTTGCGATGATCGATGGCCATCCGCTGAAATTGCGACGGCGTGATGCCAGTGATACGCTTGAAAGTATTCACGAAATTGGAGCGCGACTTGAAGCCCACACTCTCGGCAACGGCCTCGATGGTGTAGCTGCTGTAGTTCTCCTGGTCGGTCAGGCGGCGGCAAGCCTCCTTGATGCGATACTCGCTGAGCATGGACGAGAAGTTCTGGCCTCCGGTCTCATTGATGACCTGCGACACATACTTGTAGTTCGACCCAACCAGTTCTGCCAGCCGATTGAGCGAAAACTCCGTAGAAAAGATTTCGTCCGAGCCCTCCATCACGGCGGTGATCTTGTCGATGATGACGCGCTTGTCTTCCTCGTCAAGACTGCTGTTTTCGTATTTTTGCCGAGCAGCGACCTCCCTCTCGGAGAGTTTTTTTGTCAAATCCTCAATCTTATGTTCGAAATCGGCTCTCACAACCTTGGCTTTCTTGCGATATTCCAAGTCCTCCATGGCCTTCTCAAACAGCTTCTGATTGGCATCTTTCAGGCGCCTGTTACTGGCATAGAGCAGCACCACGGCCAGCAACAGCGTCATCAGGATGGCCACTGTGGCCACGATCACCACTCGATGAGTGAGTTCGGTGGGCTCAGCCGTTTGATACACCGAGGTGAGCACGATGAGTGTCACCACGGCGAAGACGTAGATGTAGACCAGTATCCGCTGTGTTCTGTTCATGCACGTCAGAGTGTTTGCAACATTCGCTTAATGACCACCGAGCACGATATTTCGCGGTTGGCCGCCTCGGGAATAACAATTGAGCGTGGACTCTCTATGACGTCGTCGGTCACGATGAGCCCGCGCCGCACCGGCAGGCAGTGCATGAAATAGGCATTGTTGGTCACTGCCATGTGGCGGCTGTCCACAGTCCAGCTCATGTCGCGATTGAGTATCTTGCCATAGTCGGCTGGATTGGTCACGCCCGGACAGCTCCAGTTCTTGGCATAAATGAAGTCGGCACCCTCGAAAGCCTTCATCTGGTCGTACTCCACCCGGGCACCGCCCACGAAGAGCGGGTCGAGCTCATAGCCCTCGGGATGGGTGACCACGAAGTCCACGTCGGCAGCCAGCATCCACTGGGCAAACGAGTTGGGAACGGCCTGGGGCAGCGCGCGGCAGTGGGGAGCCCACGTGAGCACCACCTTCGGACGCGCCCGCTCCTTGTATTCCTCGATGGTAATGAGGTCGGCAAAGGCCTGCAGCGGATGCACCGTGGCCGTCTCCATGGCAAACACGGGACGCCCGCTATACTGAATAAACTGCTGCAGCACCGTCTCGGCATAGTCGTACTCGCGGTCGGTGAGCCC
>CAMOPD010000166.1 GCA_946622085.1 uncultured Prevotellaceae bacterium
TCTCGTAGAGCTGCTGCATGACGGGCTTGATGGCATCGTGGAAGCGGGGAGCCCAGTCGAGCGCACCGCGCTGAGCCGTGGTGGAGCAGTTGGCATACATCCAGTCCATGCCCTTCTCGCCGAAGAGCGGGCCCAGGCTCTGGGTGAGCTCCTCTACGGTCTCGTTGAACGCCTCCGAAGGCGAATGGCCGTTCTCGCGCAGCACTTCATACTGGGCGAGCAGCAGTCCCTGAATGGCGCCCATCAGCGAGCCGCGCTCACCGGTGAGGTCGCTGGTGGCCTCGCGCTCGAAAGTGGTCTTGAAGAGATAGCCGGCTCCGATGCCAATGCCGAAGGCGATGGTCTTCTCCTCAGCCTTGCCGCTGGCATCCTGATAGACGGCATACGAGCAGTTCAGTCCGCGGCCCTCGCAGAACATGGTGCGCAGGCTTGTGCCCGAGCCCTTGGGAGCCACCAGAATCACGTCGATATCTTTTGGCGGAACGACGCCAGTGCGGTCGCTCCAGTTGATTGCAAATCCATGTGAATAGTAGAGCGTCTTGCCCGGAGTGAGATATTGCTTGATGCGAGGCCACACCTGAATCTGGCCGGCATCCGAGAGCAACATGCAAACGATGGTTCCGCGCTTGGCGGCTTCTTCTATGGAGAAGAGCGTCTCGCCCGGCACCCAGCCGTCGGCCACCGCCTTTTCGTAGGTCTTGCCCTCGCGCTGGCCCACAATCACGTTGAAACCGTTGTCGCGCAGGTTGCAGGCCTGGCCCGGTCCCTGAATGCCATAGCCAATGACGGCTATCGTTTCGTCCTTCAACACCTCACGAGCTTTCTCCAGTGAGAATTCCTTGCTGGTGACAACTGTTTCCATGACGCCACCAAAATTCATTTCTGCCATAAATGCTTTTCTTAAATCTTAATGTTTAACTTCATCCCTTTGCACCATGCCCGCCTTTCCCGAAGGCAGTCCTCTTGTCGATGCAGCCCGGGCGCTGCACGAGCGTCCGGCGAGGGGTTAACTTTCACTATACGGAGTGCAAAAGTAAACAATTTATTCAAGAAAAAAGAAGAAAATGCGTAAATTATTACAAAAATCTCCCATTTTCTTTCATTCCGACACCCGAGCACCCGCCTGCTAACATCTCCTCCCACTCTCACTGCAGCGCATGACGCCGGCAAGCGGCCACTGAAGAAAAGCGCTCTTGCGGGCCAGAAAAGGAGAGTAAGGGCGCCGATATTCGCAAAAAAACGGGCTGCAAAAACTAAAATCACGGCGTGATTCCATAAAATCACGTCACGATTCCATAAAATCACGTCACGATTCCATGGAATCACGCCGTGATTTTAGTTTTTGCAGCCCCTTCAACCGGTTTTATCACCGTTGCCAAGCCCTTAGTCTGGCGCGTCTACATTTCTATTCCCGCCGATAGCGCCTTTCCATGCGTCTACTACCCCGCCGACGGACTTCCTCACGCGGGCGCGTCCCGCCATTGCGGTGTACTAAGCAGTCACCTTCAAAGACATTTGACTTGCTCGCTTCCTTTCCGCCGGAGTTTTCGGGTTTTGAAGTATTGTCATAACTCCTTAACTCCATCACTCCTTAACTCCTACCACCCTGCGAAAGTTGAATATATAAAAATATGTTCGGGCGCGCGAGGGCGAGAAGTCCATCCATGCCGGGGGGCGCGTGATAATCTGACACGAGGAGAGGCTTTTCTGCTTACAATTTTGCAGCGGCAGCGGGTTTTTATGTGCTTATTTGTTGGTTATGTGGCAAAAACTCCGTACCTTTGCGCGCATATCGCTTACCACGTACAAGGTAAAAGGGTTAAGACAATCAAACAGACAAAACAAAAACATTATCAACCACATAATATATTATGAAGCATCCACTGAGAAGTGCCGTGTGCACAGAAGGAAGAAGAATGGCCGGCGCCAGAGCGCTCTGGGTGGCCACGGGTATGAAGCGCGAGCAGTTTGGAAAGCCCATCATCGCCATCGTCAATTCGTTCACCCAGTTTGTTCCAGGCCACACCCATCTGCACGAAATTGGGCAGATTGTGCGCGAGGAGATTGAGAAGATGGGCTGCTATGCGGCCGAATTCAATACCATCGCCATCGACGACGGCATTGCCATGGGCCACGACGGCATGCTCTATTCGCTGCCCTCGCGCGACATCATTGCCGACTCAGTGGAATACATGGTGAACGCCCACAAGGCCGACGCCATGATCTGCATCAGCAACTGCGACAAGGTGACGCCCGGCATGCTGATGGCGTCGATGCGGCTCAACATCCCCACCGTGTTCTGTTCCGGCGGACCCATGGAGGCTGGTCGCTGGCGCGGCGAGAATGCCGACCTCATCACCGCCATGGTGAAGGGAGCCGACCCCTCGGTGAGCGACGAGGATCTGGCCGAGATTGAGGGCTGCGCCTGCCCTGGCTGCGGCTCGTGCTCGGGCATGTTCACGGCCAACTCCATGAACTCGCTGACCGAGGCCATCGGCCTGTCGCTGCCCGGCAACGGCACCATTCTGGCCACCCACGTCAACCGCATAGAACTGTTCAGGCAGGCAGCCCGCCAGATAGTGAAGAATGCCCTGGCCTACTATGAGGACGGCGACGAGAGCGTGCTGCCGCGGAGCATTGCCACGCGCAAGGCGTTCCTCAACGCCATGACGCTCGACATTGCCATGGGCGGAAGCACCAACACCGTGCTCCATCTGCTCGCCGTGGCCCAGGAGGCGGGCGTGGACTTCGCGATGAGCGACATCGACGAGCTCTCGCGCCGCGTGCCCTGCCTGTGCAAGCTGGCTCCCAACACGCAGAAGTACAGCGTGCAGGAGTGCAACCGCGCCGGCGGCATTCTGGGCATTCTGGGCGAGCTGAACCGTGGCGGACTGATAGACACGAGCGCCGTGCGAGTGGACAACATGACGCTGCAACAGGCCCTGGAAAAATATGACGTCTGCAACCCGACCACGCAGCTCACCGGCATCGACCACGACGCCATGCGCATCTATCAGAGTGCACCCGGCGGGCGCTTCAGCACGAAGATGGGCTCGCAGAGCGAGACTTACCCAACGCTCGACACCGACCGCACCAACGGCTGCATACGCGACGTGGAGCATGCCTACACCCGCGACGGCGGACTGGCCGTGCTCTTCGGCAACATTGCCCAGGACGGCTGCGTGGTGAAGACGGCTGGCGTGGATGAGGAGCTGTGGCACTTCGAAGGCCCGGCCGTGGTGTTCGACTCGCAGGAGGATGCCTGCGAGGGAATACTCGGCGGACGCGTGAAGAGCGGCGACTGCGTGGTGATTACCCACGAAGGCCCCAAGGGAGGACCGGGCATGCAGGAAATGCTCTACCCCACGAGCTACATCAAGTCGATGCATCTGGGCAAGGAGTGCGCCCTCATCACCGACGGACGCTTCTCGGGCGGCACCAGCGGCCTCTCCATAGGCCACATATCGCCCGAAGCCGCTGCCGGAGGCAACATAGGAAAGATAAAGGACGGCGACATCATCGAGATAGACATCCCCTCGCGCAGCATCAACGTGCGGCTCTCCGACGAGGAACTGGCCGCCCGCGAGCAGCAGCCGCTGAAGCGCCAGCGCGTGGTGTCGAAAGCCCTGCGAGCCTACGCCCAGAGCGTCAGCTCGGCCGACAAGGGCGGAGTGAGAATCATAAATGATTAGTTGGAAATGAGCAATCATGATTACCGCAGGAGCTCAGTAGAACTACTATTATTGTCAGATGCAGGATTCTGGCCTGCTGCAAATCATCATTAACCATTACCAATTACTAATTTCTAATTATAACAATAATGAAGGAAACCATTACAGGACGCGAGGCACTCATGAGAGCCCTGAAAGCAGAAGGAGTGAAGACCATCTTCGGCTATCCGGGCGGCTCCATCATGCCTGTTTACGACTCGCTCTACGACTACACGCAAGGCGAACAGAAGGCCTTCGACCATATTCTCGTGCGCCACGAACAAGGGGCGGTGCACGCCGCTCAGGGCTTCGCCCGCGTGAGCGGCGAAGTGGGCGTGGCCATCGTCACCAGCGGCCCTGGCGCCACCAACACGCTGACGGGCGTGGCCGATGCCATGCTCGACTCCACGCCCCTGGTGGTGATTGCCGGACAGGTGGGCATTGCCGCCCTGGGCACCGACGCCTTCCAGGAGGTCGATCTGGTGGGCGTGGCCCAGCCCATATCGAAATGGAGCTACCAGATACGCCATGCCGAGGACGTGGGATGGGCCGTGAGCCGCGCTTTCTATATTGCCCGCAGCGGCCGCCCCGGGCCCGTGGTGCTCGACTTCCCCAAGAACGCCCAGGAGCACACCTGCGAGTGGGACGGCCCCGCACACGTGGACTTCGTGCGCAGCTATGTGCCCTACCCCCAGCCCGATGAGCAGGCCATTGCCGCTGCTGCCGCGCTGATCAACGAGGCCAAGCGGCCGCTGGCGCTGGTCGGACAGGGCGTGGAACTGGGCAACGCCCACAACGAGCTCACTGAGCTCATCGAGAAAGCCGACATCCCCGTAGGACGCACGCTGCTCGGACTGTCGGCCCTGCCGAGCCGCCACCCGCTGAACAAGGGCATGCTGGGCATGCACGGCCAGTATGCGCTGAACATGAAGACGCAGGAGGCCGACGTCATCATCGCCATCGGCATGAGGTTCAGCGACCGAGTGACGGGGCTCCCCTCTACTTATGCCAAGCAGGCAAAGATTATCCACCTCGACATCGACAAGGCCGAGATAGACAAGTGCATCAAGACCGACGTGGCCGTGATTGGCGACTGCAAGGTGACCATGCCCGCCATCAC
>CAMOPD010000167.1 GCA_946622085.1 uncultured Prevotellaceae bacterium
TTAAGGGATACCATTTGTTGTTATGGGGCAACAAAAAAAGAGGCTTCGGCGCTGACGGCTCGAAACCTCTTTTGTTTTCCCTTGTGAAGGACAATGGTTAGTCTTTCTTTGCGATGGGCGACCGCTTCTCTGCAATGCGGGCCTTCTTTCCCGTGAGCTTGCGGAGATAGTAGAGCTTGGTGCGGCGCACTTTACCACGCTTGTTCACCTCGATGCTCTCGATGTTGGGGCTTTCGATGGGGAAGATACGCTCCACGCCCACGGTTCCCGACATTTTGCGAACGGTGAAGCGCTTCTTGTCGCCATGGCCGGTGATCTTGATGACCACGCCGCGATAGAGCTGGATGCGCTCCTTGGAACCCTCGATGATTTTGTAAGCAACGGTGATGGTGTCGCCCGACTTGAACTCGGGGAACTTCTTGCCTGTTGCAAATGCTTCTTCAGCAACTTTGATTAAATCCATTGTTGTTTTTACTTTTTAAATTGGTTTATTGCCCCGTCGCAACATGGCCAACGACTCTTCCGTTGCCAGCGGTTACGCCGAAAAAGCGGTGCAAAGGTAATGCTTTTTTGCTGAACGGAGAAGGAAAAGGGGCGTTTCTTTGGTGTTTTTAACACATTTTGCGCTCGTAAGTGTTTGATAATTGGGCTTTTTGGTGTATTTTTGCAGAAAGTAATGAACGATTGACGTATGAAAAAACACCACCTCTCTCTCTCTTTGCTCGCCTTGCTGCTGCTCGCCACGTCGTGCCGCCAGGGCTATCAACTGACTGCCATTGAGCGCTCGCGCATACTGGTAGACAAGGTGTACGACGCGCAGCCCGACGCCGAGGCCGTGCAGTTTCTGGCCCCCTACAAGCACACCGTGGACAGCATGATGAGCCCCGTGGTGGGGCGCGTGGCCGAGTATATGGCTCCGGCCCGGCCGGGGAGCAACATGACGAACCTGCTCGCCGACATCCTGGTGTGGGCCGCCCGGAGCTATGGCGAGAAGCCCGACTTTGCGGTGTATAACATCGGCGGCATGCGCGCCGGCTTTGCCGAGGGCGAGGTGACGTTTGGCCAGGTGCTCGACGTGGCGCCGTTTGAAAACAAGATATGCTTCCTGACGCTCTCGGGCGCCAAGGTGATGGAGCTGTTTCGCCAGATTGCCAGTGTGGGTGGCGAGGCGGTGAGCCACGGCGTGGAGCTCGTCACGACGGCCGACGGCCAGCTGCTGAGCGCGCTGCTGAACGGCAAGGAGATTGACGCGGGGGGCAGCTATCGCGTGGTGACGCTGGACTATCTCTCGGAGGGCAACGACAAGATGGAGGCTTTCAAGGCGGGCACCAACGTGGTGTCGCCGCAGGAGGAGCGCAACAACATACGATATATCATCATGGACTACTTCCGCGCTGAGGCGGCCCAGGGCAGGGCTGTCGACGGCCCTGACGAGAGGCGCATCGTGGTGAAGGAATAAGGGCGTCTTGGGGGCCTGTTCAGAATAACTTTAATTGATACAGACAGATGAAACGGATAGCAATGATAGTGGCGCTGATGGTCATGATGACGCTTGGCGCCGAGGCACGGCAGAAGAAGCAACTGCTGATTTTGCACACGAACGACACGCATAGTTGCATCATGCCGCTGAACACGCAACTGGCCGACACGATGCTGGCCGGCCGGGGCGGATTTCTGAGGCGTATAGCCATGCTGAAGGAGGAGCGGCGGAAGAACCCCGACCTGCTCTATTTCGACAGCGGCGACTTCTCGCAGGGGTCGTCGTACTACACGCTGTTCAAGGGCGACGTGGAGGTGGGACTGATGAACCGCATGGGCATCGACGCGGCCACCATCGGCAACCACGAGTTTGACTTCGGGCTGGAGAACATGGCGCGGCTGTTCCGCATGGCCAACTTCCCCATCATCTGCTCCAACTACGACTTCACGGGGACGGCCTGCGAAGGCCTGGTGAAACCCTACATCATCATCAAACGCAACGGGGTGAAGATAGGGGTGATGGCGCTCGACCCGCAACTGGAGGGGCTCGTGGCCACTCACAATTATCAGGGCGTGACGTTTCAGGATCCCGTGGAGAAGGCCAACGAATGGGCTGCTTTCCTGAAGAAGAAAAAGAAGTGCGACGTGGTGATTCTCATCTCGCATCTGGGATGGTCCGACCGGCAGTATGGCGACCAGGAGGTGATAGCGCATTCGCGCAACATCGACTTGGTGCTTGGCGGACATTCGCACACTTATTTCGAGGAGCTGCGCTACGTGAAGAATCTCGACGGTAAGGATATCCCCGTCGACCAGAACGGCAAGCACGGCATCTTTATCGGCAAGATGACGCTGAGCCTGGAGTGATGGCTCCAGACTACGACGGGGTGCTGTTATACTACCACGGATTCCTCTGATCGGACGGATTTAATGCTTGAACAAAGCTCATCCGTAACATCTCTCAGAGGAATCCGTGGTAGTTGTATGATGACGTTGCTTATTCGAAATAGAATGTGATGGTGACAAATTTGCTTCGGGTGTTGGCGGCAACCGAATTGGCATAGGGAGCCAGGTTCTTGTCCTTCAGCTGGTTCACGTGGTCGGTGTCGAGGACATCGATGAGGCCATAGCCGAATTTCAGTTCGGGGCGCAGCTTGAAGAAAGGCAGGTAGAAATCGCAACCCATGCCGAGCTCCAGGAGCACATCGTAGCGCTTGAGCCTGATGATGTCGTTGTCCTTGCCCGAAAGGTTGAGCATGGGGTTGACGCCGAGGAGCATGTAGGGGCGATGGTTGTTGAAGCGCTTGGCACTGTAGATGAGGTTCACGTCGGAAGAGACGTAGATGGACTTCATGTCCTGGTGCATCACGATGGGGGAGCCGTCGTCCAGGCGGTCGGTGTGGTTGATGAAGGTGAGGTGCTTGTTGCCGAAGTGCATGGTGGGCGCCACACGCAGCGCGAAATACTGGCCCAGGCGGGCTTCGCCAAGCACTCCCACGGAGAAGCCCATGTCCCAGCGGTCCTGGTCGGTGGAGATGAGCTTCTCGCTTGTGGTGCCGTCTTCGTTGGTGATGGTTTGTGGTCCTACGTTCTGGAACTCTATGTCCTGGAAGTGGGTGCCCACGAGCACGCCGAAGTGGAACGGCCGCAGGTCGATATAGGGCCGGTTTTCCACTTGCCGCTCCTGGGCCGTGGCGACGACGGTGAGCAGTAGTGCCGATAGCGAGAGGATGATTTTTCTCATGATTATTATAGATAACGGCTTTTAGCCCCATTTATTGTGTGGCGCAGGCGTGTCGTGGGTGGCATTCAGACATCGCTGCTTTCTATGGCGCTGTAGGGCTCTTCGTTGGCAATGAGGTACTCCAGCAGCTGGATGTTCCACTGCTCAACGGCGTTGGGCTGTTGCTTGGCCTTGAGCTTGTCGAGCATGACTGTCCAGTAGGGCTTGTCAAAGTTGTAGATGAGGAAGCCCGAGTCGAGCACATCGGTGCTGAGCCAAGGCCAGCCGGGGTCGGCGGCGTAGCGCAGCTGGTCGGTGTTTTCGGCATCGAAGTTCTTTTCCAGCTCGCCGGTGTCGGGGCGGTAGTTGCAGAAGTGCAGATTGACTCCCTTGTCGGCAGGGCTGAAGAGGAGATGGAAGCGTCCCGGCGAGAGGCGTATGATATCGGTGAGGTCGTTGCCATTGTCGTTCTCAACAAAGAAATAGTTCATTTCGGGGTTGTCGGGCAGGCTGATGCCCTGCATGGTGGTGTCGGTGATCTTCACTTCGTGGCCGTCGAGTGGCTGGAAGTTGCTGGTGAGCAGGCGCTTGTAGCCGCGATCGCGATAGGCCTTGAGGTCGTCGCCAGCTATCATGGTGAAGAAAACGCCGTCCTGGTCGGTGGCAGTGAGCGTGACGACATCACCCACGCGTGTGAAGCGGAACTGGGCACCCTGGCCTATCATCTCCTTCTTCTTCGTGGTTTCCCGATAAGTGCCGTCGGCCTGCTTCTGCAGATGTAGGCGCAGGGGACTGCCTAACTCGGTGAGCAGGTAGCCGTCGGCTTCTTTCGTTACGCTCATGATGTTCATATCCCAACTGATGAAGCTCTTGATGTCGTCGAGGGAGACTTCTTCGGATTGGCTACTCGGCTTGGTTGAGTCGGCTTGCTGTGCGCTGCTCTGTTCGCTGTTGGCTTGCTGCTCAGTGGCATTGCTGACCTGTCCCTTTTGGCCGCAGCCAGCGATGAGGGCGATTGTGGCGATGATGGTGATGATTTTTTTCATGGTTTTGTTTGTTGGGTAGTTATTTGGTTTCAAATATACGAAAAAAAACGCAAACTTGTGTTCTTGATGCCTAAAGAATGGTCGTCGGCTTCTTCTTCATTCGTAGATGCTGCCTTGTGCTTTCGAAAAACCAGTACTAATAAATGATGAACGGCCATTTTCTTACTGTTAAATCATGTAAAAACTGATACTTAAAATTAGGTATTTCAAATAAAATATCTATCTTTGCATCATAATAATAATTAGGTAGAATATATTTATTCACATTTAAATTTTTTGAAATATGGCTTACGTAATTGGTGACGATTGTATCGCTTGCGGTACTTGTATCGATGAATGTCCTGCTGGAGCAATCTCCGAGGGCGAAAAGTATTCAATTGATCCTGATGTCTGCACAGAGTGCGGAACATGTGCTGACGTTTGTCCGTCAGAGGCTATCAGTCTTCCTGCATAATATAGGATACTGAGAGAGATAAAAAGCCGGCTTTCCTTCGGGAGAGCCGGCAATTTTTTTGCGGTGTTTCATCAGTGTGTTGCTGCCCACTTGGGAGAAAAAATAAGCGGATGGATTCGTTGCC
>CAMOPD010000168.1 GCA_946622085.1 uncultured Prevotellaceae bacterium
TGCCGGCATACCTCACGTCGCGGCCATGAATGGTCTTGGGGTCGGTGTGCTCGCCAATAAGTTTCAGTTTCGGAGCAAACGAGCCGAGAGGGGTCTCCACGCGATAGCCGTCGGAGAGCCAAAGCCCGACAACCTCCATCACCACGTCCATCACCATCTGCAACTCTCCAGTGCGCAGATTGCGATATTTGTTGCAGAATGTCTCCAAATCCTTGAAGCTCTTCTTGCGGCCCTTGGCTGGGCGAACGTAGAGCAATGGCTTGCCATCCTCGCCCTTGGTGGGGCGCGGGTGAATCTCAAATTCTATTCCGTCGGTCTTGCGTGGCATAACGTATTCCCCTTTTTTTATGCAAAGTTACCGTTTTTTCCTCGGATTCAACCCCCAAGAGTCTGTGAAAAAGTTGAATTTAACACTTCGCCAAAGCATAAAGACACATTCAGGCGGGCAGCTGCTGAGTCAGCTGCCCGCCTGCGAAAAAGCTTGGTGCTTATTGTGCTATTGTTCTGAGCGGGTTTCTTCAGCCGCCGACTTCATGTAGTCGGCGGGTCTCACTCCGAACTGCCTCTGGAAGCACTTGGAGAAGTAGGAGGGGCTGGAGAATCCCACCATATAGGCCACTTCGCTCACCGAGGTGCCGGGCTCCTGCAGCAGCTGGGCTGCGCGTTTCAGCCGCACCAGCTGAATCATCTCGTTGGGGGTGATGTCGGCCAGGGTCTTGATTTTGGCGAAGAGCCCGCTGCGGCTGATGTTGAGCTTGTCGGCCAGGAAGGCCACGTTGAGTTCCGAATTGGCGAAGTTCTCTTCTATCACGCTGTTCATCTGCCTGAGGAACTCGTTGTCGGTGGGGTTGCTGGCAATCTCGGTGACGGGTTGCAGGGGCTGGGTGGAGAATTTCTCTATGAGCCGTCGCCTCATTTGCAGCATGTTGCGTATGCAGCCTTTGAGGTATTGCGGCGAGAAGGGCTTCTCGATGTAGGTGTCGGCTCCCACGTCCATGCCTTCAATCTTGGAGTCGTCGTCGGTCTTGGCGGTGAGCATGACGAAGGGTATGTGGCTCGTGAGCGGGTTGCGGCGCACGCGCCGGCACAGCTCTGCGCCGTCCATGCGTGGCATCATCCAGTCGCTGATGATGATGCTTGCTTCGTGGCGGCTGAGCATGTCGAGCGCCTCGATGCCGTCTCCGGCAGTGATGACGTTGTAGTCTTCTCTGAAGTTGCCGGTGAGAAACTCCACCATGTCTTCCGAGTCGTCGACGATGAGCATGATGGGCTTGCTTTCGGGGGTGCTGCTTTCGGGGGTGCCGGGATGCGAGGGCTCGGGGGTGCGGGGGTGCGAGGGCTCGGGGGTACGAGGGCGCGAGGGCTCGGGGCACGTCTCTTCCTGTCTGACGGGCAGCAGCACGGTGAAGGTGGAGCCGCGGCCCACGGCAGAATCCACGGTGATGGTGCCGTGGTGCAGGTCGACTATGTTTTTCACGATGTTGAGCCCTATGCCCGTGCCGGGCTTGTTGTGCTGGGCCTGGAAGAAGGGCTCGAAGATGCGGCTTATGTCCTCCTGTCGCATGCCCACTCCGTTGTCGCTCACCACGATGCGGAAGGCGTTGCCGTCGGGTTCTGCCTGGCAGCTGAGCGTCACCTCGTCCTTGGTGTATTTGTTGGCATTGGTGAGCAGGTTGCTCACTACCTTGGTCACCGCCTCGCGGTCTACGATGGCGGTGAAGTGTTCGTCGGGATAGTGGGTGGTGAATCGTTTCCCGCCCTGCTGGAAGGTGGGGGCGAAGCGCTCGCTGACGCTCTGGACCAGGTTCTTGATGTTGTGCGGCGCGAAGTGCATCACCAGGCTTTGCTGCTCCACCTTGCGGAAGTCGAGCAGCTGATTGACGAGTTCGAGCAGCCGGTGGGCGTTGCGGTCGATGACGCGCATGTCGTCGGAGGGTGCTTCTCCGGCCTCTCCTCCTTTCTTCATGATTTTCTCCAGTGGCCCTATGATGAGCGATACGGGGGTGCGTATCTCGTGGGCAATCATCGTGAAGAAGTTCAGGCGGGCCTCGCGCACCTCTTTCTCTTTTTCCTCGTTCAGCCGTTCTATCTCCTGCTGGTGCAGCCGCTCGGCCCGTTTCAGGCGGAAGCGCACGTAGTACCACACGGCACAGGCCGCAATGAGCAGATAGAGCGTCTTGGCCCACCAGCTCCACCAGAGCGGCGGGTGTACCACGATGCGCAGCGCTGCCTCGTTCTTCGACCAGGTGCCGTCGTTGTTGGTGGCTTTCACGCGGAAGGTGTAGGTGCCAGCGGGCAGGTTGGTGTAGGTGGCGCGGTTCTGGTTGCCCACGTAGTTCCAGTCGGGGTCGAATCCCTCGAGCATGTAGGCATACTGATTCTTCTCGGGCGAGCAGTAGCTCAGCGAGGCGAACGAGAGGGTCACCATGCGTGCGTCGTCGTAGCCCAAGATCAGCTCCTTGGTCTGGGCGAGGTCTATGGGCAGTCCTTCGGCGGTGAGTTCTTCGTGGTTCATGATGCTCAGCGACGTGATATATACGGGTGGCATCACGCTGTTGGCCTTGATGTGGTAGGGCAGGAAGGCGTTCATTCCGCTGGTGCTGCCGAAGTAGATGTGCCCGTCGCTGGCCTTGGTGCAGGCATTGGGCTGAAACTGCTCGCTGACGAGCCCGTCGTGCAGGGTGAAACGCTGGGTGCCCTCGTTGGGCACATACTTCACTATTCCGCGGTCGGTAGAGAGCCAGAGCGTGCCCTGGTCTTCAATGATGCCCGTCACGTTCTGCGAGGGCACGTCGAGCGTTATCCGGTTGAAGCGGCCGCGCCCTGCGTCATAGCGGCACAGCCCGCCGAAGGTGCCCACCCACAGCTGTCCGCTCTCGTCAACGAGGGCGCAGTTGGCCTGGTCGTTGGGCAGCGAGTGGGGGTCGTCGGTGGTATGGCGGAACTGCTGCATGCGCTTGCTTGCGGGGTTGTATTGCCACAGTCCGGCTCCCTGGGTGGAGAGCCAGATGCGGCCCTGCCGGTCTTCGTCGATGTCGATGATCATGGCTCCCGTCTTGCCGATGCGGTCGAAGTGGTTGGCCTCGCGGTTGTAGAGATTCAGTCCGTCCATCGTTCCCACCCACATCCTGTCGCGCGAGTCGGCCAGTATGGCGTAGGCGCTCGAATTGTCGAGCGAGTGGGCATCGGCCGTCTGTGTGTATTGTTGCAGGCTGCCCGTCTCCATGTTGAGCACCATCACGCCGTTGGTGTAGGTGCCCACCCATAGTTCGGCGCCCCTGACTGTCAGTGCGTGGGCGTTCTGCCGTGCCAGCACGTCCTGGTGGGGATAGTCCACGAATCGCTGCTCGTGGGGCGAGTAGCACATCACGCCTCCGTCGTCGCTGGCTATCCAGATGCGGCCGAGCTTGTCTTCGCAGAAGCGCGAAATGACATTGCCCCTGAGTCCCGTCTCCATGGTGAAGGCCTCGAAGCGCTTGCCCACGGGCGAGATGTAGTGCACGCCGCCGTAGAAGGTGCCCATCCAGAGGCCTCCCTCGGTGTCGCCCAGGATGGTGTATACAAATCGGCTGCCCTGCTGGTTGTGCGGCAGGTGGAACTCTTCGTCGAGTTGTTTCCAGTCGAGCGTATGGGGGTTGAAGCAGATGGCGCCGTCGTCGCAGCCTATGCAGATGCAGTTGTCGTCGCGCTCATAGAGGGCGTGGATGTGTCGGCCCACCTTGGCCAGCATGGGGTTGAGCACCTGCTCCAGCCGGCCGTCGCTGCCCATGAGCAGCAGTCCCTGCTCCCAGGAGCCTATCCAGATGCGGCCGTCGCGCGTCTGCAGCATGCGCAGGCCGCCATAGTCGCCGCCCCAGTGCAGGGCGACCGGCTCAAATCGGTCGTGCAGTCGGTTGAGCCGCTGCACCACGGGCGTGCTCCAGTTGGTGATGGTCCATATCCCGTTGGCATTGTCTACCATCACCTGCGCGGCACCGTTTTGGCTGGCCTTCAGCGAGTATTGCTTGGCCTGTTTCGTCTTGGGTGCGTAGCGCCATATTCCATCGGTCATCGTCGACACCCACAGCTGGCCTTCCTTGTCGGTGGTGATGCTGGTGACCACCGAACTGATGTCCATCGGCAGTTGGCTGAACTGTTGCGTCTTTGTCATCAGGCAGAACACGCCTTTCTCGGTGCCGGCATAGAGGGCATCTTCTGCGGCGTAGACGGCCGACACATACTGATTGATGCCCAGTTGGGGAATGCGGAAGGGCTGCACGCGTGTGCCGTCGTAGCGGCAAAGGCCGTTGTCGGTGCCCAGCCAGATGAATCCATAGGGGTCTTGCACGATGTTGCGCACGGCATTCGACAGCAGCCCGTCGTTCATCGTCAGGTTGCGGTAGCGATAGTCCGTGCGGGCCTGCATTGTCAGCAGCCACGTCATGGCAACAATCAGCAGCAGTATTCGTTTTGTCATGGCGCAAAGATAAGAAAAAAGTTGCAAAGTTGGAAAGTTGGAAAGTCGAAAACATATCGGGGGCTCGGGGGTACGGGGGTCCGAGATATGTATTGGGCGCTCGATACAAATCTCGTACCCCCGCACCTTCGCACCCCCGTGCCTCCGCGCCCCCGAAATAAAACTCTCAATGAGCCTGTATCCAGAACTCGTAGGGGAAGGTTCGCAGTTGGGGCTGCGGGTCGGGGTCCTCCTCGGTGGGCATGGGAATCTGGTAGTGCTCCTTGGGAGCGCCCATCACGATGAGGTAGAGGTGGGCCAGTTTCTTGCCGCGAGGCACCTTGAAGGTGGTGGCATTCACCG
>CAMOPD010000169.1 GCA_946622085.1 uncultured Prevotellaceae bacterium
GAGGAGTTCAGAGTGACGAGAGACGAGTTCAGAGTTATGATTACTATTGGCGTATGATGCTATTCATATCTCGTATCTCGTATCTCGTCACTCGTATCTCGTCACTCGTATCTCGTCACTCGTCACTCGTTAGAATTGGTTAATGATTTCGTCGTCGACAATATTAGGCAGCGTCACCACCAGTTGCGGCGTGCGCTCCATCTCGCGGCGTATGGCGTCCATGGAGCCGCTGTTGCGGGCCCACGAGCGGCGGGCAATGCCGTTGTTCACGTCCCAGAAGAGCATTTCGCGTATGTGGCGTTCGCTCTCGGCACTGCCGTCGATGACCATTCCGAAGCCGCCGTTGATGACTTCGCCCCAGCCCACGCCGCCGCCATTGTGGATGCTCACCCAGGTGGCACCGCGGAAGGAGTCGCCAATGACGTTCTGCACGGCCATGTCGGCACAGAATTGCGAGCCGTCGTAGATGTTGCTCGTCTCGCGGAAGGGCGAGTCGGTGCCGCTCACGTCATGATGGTCTCGACCGAGCACCACGGGGGCCGAAAGACGACCGTCCTTGATGGCTTCGTTGAATGCCAGGGCTATCTTTGTGCGGCCTTCGGCGTCGGCATAGAGAATGCGTGCCTGCGAGCCCACCACGAGCTTGTTCTTTCCGGCTTCCTTTATCCAGTGTATGTTGTCGGCCATCTGGCCCTGAATGTCGGCGGGAGCCGTCTGCATGATGTCTTCAAGCACCTGGGCGGCCAGCTGGTCGGTGAGGGCCAGGTCTTCTGCCTTGCCTGATGTGCACACCCAGCGGAAGGGGCCAAAGCCGTAGTCGAAGAACATGGGGCCCATGATGTCTTGCACGTACGAGGGGTAGCGGAATTTGCCGTCGGGGCGCAGGATGTCGGCTCCGGCCCGGCTCGACTCCAGCAGGAAGGCATTGCCGTAGTCGAAGAAGTACATGCCGCGCTGGGTGAGACGGTTGATGGCGGCCACCTGACGGCGCAGCGATGCCTGCACGGCCTCTTTGAAGCGCTCGGGCTCGTCGGCCATCATCTGTTTGCTCTCTTCGAGCGAGAGTCCCACGGGGTAATAGCCTCCCGCCCAGGGGTTATGGAGCGAGGTCTGGTCGCTGCCCAGATCGACGCGTATGTCTTCGTCGGCCAGGCGTTCCCACAAGTCCACCACGTTGCCCACGTAGGCCATTGACACCACGCGTCGCTCCTCCACGGCCTTTCGGATGGCAGGGATGAGCTCGTCCAGGTTGTAGTGGAGCTCGTCCACCCATCCCTGTTCGTAGCGTTTTTCGGCAGCTTTAGGGTTGATTTCGGCTGTGACGCTCACCACGCCTGCAATGTTGCCAGCCTTTGGCTGTGCACCGCTCATGCCGCCCAGTCCGGCGGTGACGAAAAGCTTCATGTTCGTGCCGCCCACCTTGCGCGCGGCATTGAGCACGGTGATAGTGGTGCCGTGTACGATGCCCTGCGGCCCGATGTACATGTAGGAGCCGGCCGTCATCTGGCCGTATTGGCTCACGCCCAGGGCGTTGTCGCGCTCCCAGTCGTCGGGCTTCGAGTAGTTGGGAATCACCATGCCGTTGGTCACCACCACGCGTGGCGCGTTCTTGTGCGAGGGGAAGAGTCCCAGCGGGTGGCCGCTATACATGACGAGCGTCTGCTCGTCGGTCATCTCGCTCAGATATTTCATCACGAGTCTGTATTGCGCCCAGTTCTGGAAGATGGCGCCATTGCCGCCGTAGATGATGAGCTCGTGCGGATGCTGTGCCACGCGGGGGTCGAGGTTGTTCTGTATCATGAGCATGATGGCCGCAGCCTGGCGGCTACGTGCGGGGTAGTCGTCGATGGGCCGGGCATAGATGTCGTAGTCGGGACGATAGCGATACATGTAGATGCGTCCGTAGCGGTGCAGCTCGTCCATGAATTCGGGTGCCAGTTGGGCATGCAGGTGCTTGGGGAAGTAGCGCAGCGCGTTGCGCAGTGCGAGCCGCTTCTCGTCGGCTGTCAATATGTCTTTGCGCTTGGGCGCATGGTTTATCTCGGTGTCATAAGGTTTGGGTTGTGGCAGTGTCTGCGGTATGCCGGCCCTAATCTCCTGCTGGAATTGTTCTGTTGTCATTGATTGTTAGATGTTAGGTTCGTAATTATATAGAGGTGTCAGGGGGTTACATCCCGGCAATTTTCTTTTCCACGATGTCCATCACCTCTTTCTCAGCTTCGCATGCCTTCTCTACGAGAGCGTCGGCTTCGGCAACCAGGCGGCTGGCCTCTTCCTTGTCGGCAAGCGAAGCGGCATTGATGCGCACGTTGAGTCCGGCTCCCAGCACGGCGGCCCTGGCGGCCAGGGCTCCCACGCCGGCATCGCTCACGCTGTTGGGGTTGCCTTCAGCGGCCATGGCGCGGCAGATGTCGAAGGCTCTGTAGGAGGCCTTCATCGTCAGCAGGGGCACCTGTGTGGCATAGAGTGTTGCATCCTGAATGGCAGCGTTGCGTGCTGCCTTCTCCTCGTCGGTGCCCTTGGGCATGCCGAATGCGGCCATGATGCGGTTGAAGGCTTCGGTATCCTCGTCAACCAGATGGAGCAGTTCGGTCATGATTTGTTGGCCCTTATCGGCCCAACGGGAGAATTCCTGCCAGCGGTCGTCCCATCCGCGCTTGTGCGACGAGAGGTTGGCCACCATGGTGCCCAGTGCGGCACCCAGAGCCCCCATATAGGCTGAGATGGTGCCGCCACCAGGAGCGGGCGATTCGCGCGAGGTCTCCTCGGCAAAGCCTTTCACCGTGAGGTCAACGAGTTGCTTCTTGCCTGCCGTCTGGGCGTCTTCCAGCATATATTCTATCACTTTCTCGCGCGGGTTGAATGGCTTCAGGTCGTCGAGACCCATGCTCTTGATGGCCATGTGGATGAGGTCTTCCTCAGGAATGCCCACCGAACGTTGCTGCTTCTCCAGGAAGTATTTGCCTGCATCGATGAGCGTCTTCTTGGGTATGAGGCCCACAATCTCGGTGCCCGTGACGCGCACGCCGCGGTTTTGGGCGCAGCGGCACACTTCGTCGAAGGCCACGTGGAGTGGAGTTACGGCCAGGTTGGTCATGTTCATCGACACCTGAGCGATGCCATATTCGTCTATAAACCATCCGATGGCCTTGGTGCACTTCAGAGTGCCTGGCTTCATGAGCGGTTGGCCGTTCACGTCGCGTATAATCTTGCCCGTGAGTGAGTTGTTCTCGCGAATGGGGCGTCCCTTCTCTCTCACGTCGAAGGCGATGGCGTTGGCGCGGCGAGTAGAAGTGGTGTTCAGGTTGTAGTTCACGGCAATGAGAAAGTCGCGAGCTCCCACAGCGGTGCAGCCAGTACGCAGTGCCCGTTCGAAGGCCTCGCCCTCGCCGGGAGCCGCCTGAAGGTCGGCAGGCATGAAGTCGGGCTGTTTGCCCTCGGTGGTGAGCTTCTGCTGCAACGCCTCATATTCGCCTTCTCGGCAAACGGCCAGATTCTTGCGCTCGGCCGTCTGGGCTGCAGCCTCATAGCAGTAGCAGGGCACGCCGAGCTCGTCGGCAATACGCTTGGCCAGCGTGCGTGCCAGCTGGGCACACTCCTCGAGCGTGATGCCTGCCACGGGGATGAGCGGCAGCACGTCGGTGGCTCCCATGCGCGGGTGGGCACCGTGGTGCTGGCGCATGTCGATGAGCTGGGCGGCCTTGCCCACACTGCGGAAGGCCGCTTCCACAACGGCGTCGGGACTGCCCACGAAGGTAACTACCGTGCGGTTGGTGGCTTCGCCCGGATCAACGTCGAGCAATTTCACGCCCTTCACGGCTTCAATCTCGTTGGTAATTTGTTTGATAATGCTCATGTTGCGGCCCTCGCTGAAGTTGGGCACGCACTCAATAATTTGTTTTTCCATCGCGGTGATTTAAAGCAAAGGTTGATATCAGTGTTTTTTTGTTTTATGTTTCTCAGTCTGCAAAATTAGTGCTTTTGGATTTTAATACCAAATAATTTCATGAAATAATGAGTAAAAAACCTCTTCCCGTGCGCCGGCATGGAAGTCTTTTCGGGGTGAGTAGCCCTGAAGCTCGTCATCATCATGCTTGGAAAGAAAAGTCCCAGGGCCGTTCCTGCTGGCTACCGTGGTCAGTCGCTTTCGGCCGACTCCGGGTCGTTATCCTCCTTGCGCTTGTTGCTGTTCATGCGGTGCAAGAAAAGGTTCATGGCCTCCAGTCCGAAGAGTACCAGTAGCGTGGAGGCCGCCGAGAGCAGATACATGCCGGCTCCGCAGGCCAGTCCGATGGCTGCCGTCACCCACACACCTGCGGCCGTGGTCAGTCCACGCACGGCGTGCTTCTGAATCATGATGGTTCCCGCACCGATGAAGCCGATGCCCGACACCACCTGAGCCGCTACGCGCGAAGGGTCGAGCCTAACGGTAAGGCCCGAATTCAGCACCTCGCTGAAGCCCCATTGCGACACTATCATGAACAGCGCACTGCCCAAGGCCACGAGAAAATGCGTGCGGAAACCTGCCTCCTTGGAGCGGTATTCGCGCTCCAGTCCAATGGCTCCGCCCAGTAGCGCTGCCACAAAGATGCGGAGAATAAATTCGAGAGTCATATTGTCTGCCATAGTCATTCTTTGTTTAGATAATGCAAAAATAGGAAATTATTTCATTTCTTGTATTCCTGTGGCCGGAAAAATAGCTGTCAAAGAAGCTCTTTTTCATCATCTT
>CAMOPD010000170.1 GCA_946622085.1 uncultured Prevotellaceae bacterium
AAATCGCCAGACCTGAGGCCTGGCGATTATTTTCTCTCTTTTTCAATTCTAGCTAACGAATTATTCAGCAGCAGCGGTGTCAACAGCAGCAGTGTCAACAGGAGCAGCAGCGGTGTCAACAGCAGCAGTGTCAACAGCCTCGGGCTCAGTAGCAGCAGGCTTAGCGTTGTTACCACAAGATGCAAAAGAGATAGCTGCGATAGCTACGAACATTAAAACTAATTTCTTCATTTTCTTTGCTTTTTAAATCTGTAAAACAATCATTTGTTTATTAAAACGTTGCAAAGGTAAGTATTTTTTTAATACGACGTTCATTTTTTTAGAACTTTTTTTAGGCTCCTCCTGTAACTTTTTTGCAAACCACTGAGAATCAGCGCTATACGAATGTTAAATTTATGTTAACGCCCCAACAAAATGTCACAAAAGGCTAAAAGAATCAAAAAAACTAAGCCCTGGGATGGAGCTTTTGGCTTGTTCTTGTGTCAGCTCATTGACCTATTAATCCTTTTTGCCACACGAGGAATAAAACACGATGAGTATGCCAACAGCAATCTGTGGGCGCATGTCAACAATTATCAGCCGGAGTAGCCTTTATTTGATTATTTTGTTATACCTTTGCGGCTGATTATAATATATATTAATAAGGTATATGATAGATACTTCGGCGTTTCAGGGCAAGAAAGCAGCCTACTACACCCTTGGCTGCAAGTTGAACTTCTCTGAAACTTCCACTTTCGGCCAAACCTTGGCCCAGATGGGCGTACTTCCTGCAGGCAAAGGCGAACAGGCCGACCTTTGCCTCATCAACACCTGTTCGGTGACCGACGTTGCCGACCATAAGTGCCGGCAAATGATTCGCCGCATGATCAGACAACACCCCAATGCTTTTGTCGTCGTGACTGGTTGCTACGCCCAGTTGGAGCCACAGGAGGTGAGCGCCATCGATGGTGTCGACTTAGTGCTTGGTGCCGACGAGAAAGGACGCCTTGTGGAGTGTCTGAGCGAAAGATGGTCTGAGCGGATGACTACGGGTTGCGCCCAAGGCGCTACCGTGATGCGCGCAGCCGGCAAGGCCAAGGACATCAAGTCGTTTGCGCCCTCCTGTTCTCGAGGCAACCGCACCCGCTATTTTCTGAAAGTGCAGGACGGATGCAACTACTTCTGCACCTACTGCACCATCCCCTTTGCCCGCGGACTCTCGCGCAACCCCACCATAGAGTCGCTTGTCTGGCAGACCCGACAGGCTGCAGCCGAAGGAGGCCGTGAAGTGGTGCTCACGGGCGTCAACATCGGCGACTTTGGCCAGACCACGGGCGAGCAGTTCATCGATTTGGTCAGGGCACTCGACCAAGTGGATGGCATTGAGCGGTTCCGCATCAGCAGCCTTGAGCCCGACTTGCTGAGCGACGAGCTGATAGCCTTTTGTGCACAAAGCCGCGCCTTCATGCCCCATTTCCATATTCCCCTGCAAAGCGGAAGCGATGCCGTTCTCAGGCTGATGCACCGCCGCTACGACCGCGCCCTCTTTGCCCACAAAGTGGCAGAAATCAAGCGCCTCATGCCCGACGCCTTCATCGGGGTCGACGTGATGGTGGGCACACGGGGCGAGACGCCAGAGCTCTTTGATGAGTGCTATGACTTTCTGAAAGAGCTTGACGTGACCCAACTGCACGTATTTCCCTACTCCGAGCGCCCGGGAACGGCGGCCCTGAAGATTCCCTACGTTGTAGCCGAAGAAGAGAAGCACCGCAGGAGCAAGCTGTTGCTCGCACTCTCTGACGAGAAGACCCGCCTCTTCTACGCCCGCCACCGCGGCCAGCAGGCCGAAGTGCTCTTTGAGCGGGCCTCGCGGGGACGTGCCATGCACGGCTTCACCCGCAACTACATCAGGGTTGAACTGCCCGCATCGCAGTCGAGAGAGGAGTTCGACAACCAGCTCCTGCAAGTGCGGCTGGGCGACTTCAACCACGACCAAACAGCCTTAAAAGCAGAAGTGATATGAGCAAGGTGGCCATTGTGATTCTCAACTGGAACGGCGCAACGATGCTTCGCCGCTTCCTGCCCTCGGTCGTTGCCCATGCTGCCGAAGATACGGAGGTCATTGTTGCCGACAATGCCTCTACCGACGATTCGCTGGAGCTCTTGGAGAAGGAGTTTCCACAGGTGCGCACCATTCTGCTCGACCGCAACTGGGGCTTCGCCGAGGGCTACAACAAAGCCCTGGCCAAGGTGGATGCCCAGTACTACGTGCTGCTCAATTCCGATGTGGAAGTGACAGCCCACTGGCTCACGCCGCTCGTCGCCTTCATGGACGAGCATGGCGAAGCTGCTGCCTGCCAGCCCAAGTTGCTGGCGGCAGCCGACCACGGCAAATACGAATATGCAGGCGCCTGCGGCGGCCTGCTCGACCGCTACGGCTATCCTTACTGCCGCGGCCGGCTGTTCGACACGGTGGAAACCGACCACGGGCAATACGACACCCCCGAGCAGGTGCTCTGGGCCACCGGTGCCTGCCTCGTCATCCGCTCGGAAGACTACCACGCGGTGGGCGGACTCGACGGCCGTTTCTTCGCCCACAACGAAGAAATCGACCTCTGCTGGCGACTGCAACTGCAGGGGCGCCAGGTGTGGTGTATTCCCGAAAGCAAGGTCTACCATGTAGGAGGCGGCACATTGCCAAAGGGCAATGCACGCAAGACATTCCTGAACTTCCGCAACAATCTCACGATGCTCTATAAGAACCTGCCCGACGAAGAGCTACGACCGGTGATGCGCATGCGCTGGTGGCTCGACTATCTGGCAGCCTTCCAGACGCTCATCCTCAACGGCAACGTGGCCGACTTCAAGGCCATCTTCAAGGCCCGACGGGCATTCAAAAAATGGATTCCCCAATTCGAGGAATCCAGAAAGGAGATTCAGAGCCACCGCAAAGTGGCAAATGTGGTGGGCCGGTCGGCCATTTCTATTGTATGGCAATACTATGCGCGCGGCCGGAAGCGCTACTCCGACCTGCCGCGATGACCGTTGGCCCTGCTGCCGTCATGCACCAGAGGCATGTCTGGGGCCATCATCTCACCACAGGCCGGCTCTCCAGTTCCTCTTTCCAGCGCTTCAGAAATTCAAACCACTCTCTCTCCGAGTGCATGCCAAAAGTCTCGTTGTCGCTACAGAACACGATGTCGTAGTGCAGCCTCTGCCCGTCGGCAGCCACCACGAAGGGATAGTTGTCCTTGTCGGCGGGGCGTTCCTCCACCACGTTGCTGCTGTTCAGAAGAATGCCCAGCCCCACCGTTTCGCGTTTATGCCCCACGGAGTCTTTGGCCGACACGGGCCAGTCGGTTCCCCAGCATCCGCGCAATCCGCGCTGATCGGAAAACTCCGTTGAGTTCTTCACATTAATCATTCCCGTAGAGAACCTATAGTCATTGACATTGCGGCCGAACGTGATGTCTACCGCACAGTCGCGTCGCCCGGCATAGAGCGTGTAGCGCGTGGTCATGTCGATGGGAGCCTGACCGGGTTGCGGCACCCAGGCCTCATCCTTCACCTCGACAATGGTTCTCAGCGGCCCGCGGCTCACAATGCGCTGCGAGCGGTGCTCCACGTCCTGCACCATGGTGGGCTTCTGGCCGTCCCATCCGCGCAGGGTGCCCAGCCCCAGGGTCTGTCCCACCCACAGCACATCGTCGCCATAGCCCTTGGCCTTCTGCTCAGCATCGGGATAGAACTGGGTGTCGCGCAGCTCCAGTTGCTGGTGATACTTGCCGTAGATATCGACCGTCTGCCGGTGGTCGAAATAAATGCGATAGGCCACGAGCTCATTCTCAAAGGCTGCCCCGTGATGATGAATCATCCAGTAGGGATTCACCCCCCGGTCTACTTTCAGTTCCGATATGTAGAGGTCTTGTTTGTTTTCCTCCTTCACCTTCTTGTTCGTCAGGAGCATTTCCACGTATACCCGCGGTTCATACTTCACGGGCTCGCCCTGCTCGCTGAGCGTCACCTTGAAGACTTGCTTCTCGCGCCTCTTCATGTTGGTCATGAAGCATAGCTCGTCCAGCGTGCCGTTGCCGTCGAGGTCGTCGAGCTGACAGGGAATTTCCTTTCCGTCGAGAGTCACCAGCGCAGAGCGCACCCCCTGGATGGGCAGCTGCCACACCACGGGCACATTGTTCACTTCGCGTTTCAGCTGATTACTCACGCTGACATCATACGTGTGCTGGGCATTTGCTGCCACAGTGGTGGCAGCCATGAGGCATGCCAGAATCGCAGTTCGTTTCATTTCTATCATGATGTTGATTTGTTTCAGAACACGCATATCGGGACCATGAGGCGAGGCCCCTTTGTGCGCCCTTGCTGAGTTTTTTCCTTACATAAGATGACAACGCATAAGGCGCTCATGCAAAAATAAGCAAAAAAATGGTCAAATACAAATTTTCCCACCCCAAAAAGATGCAGTAAGCGTTTCGCGAACGCCACCAAACGAGAAATGAAGAAAACCGCAAATAAGGAAACACCCTATGGGGGAATAAGCCTCAACCCGAAGCCTATTGCTCAGCGCATGCAGACGCCCTCACGCGCGCGTATTATTAATAAGGTGTAAGTACAGGCATGAGGGAGCTGAGCAACCCAGGGGTGACGACTGCATTTTGTAAAATAATTTCACAACTTTTTCTGCCCTCGCAAAGCCCTTCCGTAAAGTG
>CAMOPD010000171.1 GCA_946622085.1 uncultured Prevotellaceae bacterium
GTGAGCACGCCACTCACGATGAGTAAGTGGCGTGCTTACGAGGCGTGAGTGGCGTGCTTACTACCCGTAAGTGGCGTTCTTACTCCCCTATACTGATTTTCAGCACTTTACTGAGTCGATATGCGAAGGCCGAAAAAGTTGTGAATTATTTTTACAAAACGCGAGCGTCCCCATGGACTGTTCTGTATGTTCATATAGGGGCGCGCCGACAATCAATGAACAAATAGAGAGACACTTCCTACGCAGAGTTCACGTTAAATAATTGCCAAAATCGGGGCGATTATACCTTTATGTCATCTTTATTGTGTATTTTTGCAATCGAATTGCAACGAAACACAGACATGAAGCGACTTCTCATTTGGCTCTTCTGCGCAGGACTGGCGGCCACGATGATGGCTTCCGAACCCGCTCGCAGGCCGCGCATAGGACTCGTTCTGGGAGGAGGCGGGGCCAAGGGAGCAGCCGAAGTGGGCGCCCTGAAGGTGATAGAGGAGGCGGGCATTCCCATCGACTGCATTGCCGGCACGAGCATCGGCTCCATCGTGGGCGGGCTCTATGCCGTGGGCTATAGGGCAGATGCCCTCGACTCACTGTTCTGCTCTCAGGAGTGGCTGTCGCTTCTGGCCGACCGTGCCGACAGATTCAAAGACAAAATACTGACCGAGGAGGAGGGCGTGACCTATATTTTCGGCATTCCCGTCTCGCGCGTGGGCAGCAAGCATGCCAACCCGCTGTTCGGTGCCGTGAAAGGCGACAACATCATAGAACTCTTTCAGAAGCTCACCCAGACGGGCGACTCCATCAATTTCAACGAACTGCCCATCCCCTTCCGCTGCGTTGCTGCCGACCTGAAAGAAGGCTGCGACGTGGTGCTCGACTGCGGCAGCCTGCCCATAGCCATGCGCGCCAGCATGGCCATTCCGGGAGTGTTCAAGCCCGTGAGAAGGGGCAAGCGAGTGCTCTTCGACGGGGGGCTCTACAACAATCTGCCTGCCGACGTGGTGAAGGCCATGGGTGCCGACATCATCATCGCCATAGACCTGACGCAAGAGAAAGAGAAACCCCGCTCATTCTCGCTGAAGGAGTCGTGGGGCATCGGCGGACTGGCCGACTGGGTGGTTTCGCGCCCCGACATCAAGCGCTATGAGCAGAACTGCAAGCTGGTGGATGTGTACATCTGTCCGGCCCTTGGGAAATATGGCGTGACGAGTTTCAGCCGCGAGAGCATCGGGCAGATGATCAGGCTGGGCGAAGAAGCTGCCCGCAGCAAGTGGGATGAACTCATGACGCTGAGGCAATTGACGGGAGAAGGAGGAGTGACGAGCTTAGAGTGACAAGTGACGAGATACGACTGACGAGCTATGATTAGCTTCATACGCCAACAGTAATCACGACTCTTAGCCCGTCACTCGTATCTCGTCACTTTGAACTCCCCCGAACTCCCATCACCCAGCGACTGTCTTGCTGATGAACTTCAGCAAATAATAAAGATGAAAAAAGAAACAACAAGTGAAAACGAATGACTGACTATATAGAGATAAAGAATGCGCGCGTAAACAATCTGAAGAACGTTTCGCTCAACATTCCCCGCAACAAGTTTATAGTAGTGGCCGGAGTCAGCGGCAGCGGCAAGTCGTCGCTGGCCTTCGACACCCTCTATGCCGACGGGCAACGGCGCTATGTGGAGAGCCTGTCGAGCTATGCCCGGCAGTTCCTTGGCCGCATGAGCAAACCAGACTGCGACTACATCAAAGGCCTGCCTCCGGCCATTGCCATAGAGCAGAAGGTGAACAGCCGCAATCCTCGTTCCACCGTGGGCACGTCGACAGAGATCTACGAATACATGCGCCTGCTCTTTGCACGCATAGGGCACACCTTCTCGCCCATCAGCGGGCAGGAAGTGAAACGCCACTCCACAGAAGACATCATCAAATGCGTGCAGGGATTCTCCAAGGGCACCAAGTTTGTCATCATGGCCCCGCTGCACCTGCCCGACGGACGCTCGCTGGAACGGCAGCTGCAAATGCAGTTGCAGGAAGGCTATGCCCGACTGTACCACCACATGACGTTTGAGCGCATTGACGACTTTCTGGAGAACAAGGACAATCTGAAGTGCAACCCGAGTGACATCTATCTGCTCATCGACCGGCTCTCAGTAGACGATTCCAAGGATGTCATTGCGCGCATCGTGGATTCAGCCGAGACGGCTCTCTATGAGGGCGACGGGGAGTGCCGGCTGATGTTTCTGCCGTCCAATCTCGCCTACGACTTCTCTACCCGCTTCGAGGCCGACGGCATGCAGTTTGAAGAGCCCAGCGACAACATGTTCTCGTTCAACTCGCCCATCGGAGCCTGCCCCACTTGCGAGGGCTTCGGCCGCGTGATAGGCATTGACGAAAAGCTTGTCATTCCCAACTCCACGCTGAGCGTCTATGAGGGATGCGTGCAATGCTGGCACGGCGAGAAAATGGGCATGTGGAAAGAAGAGTTCTGCCGGCGCGCCGTGAAAGACGACTTCCCCATCTTTGAGCCCTACTACAGCCTGAAGCGCGAGCATAAAGACTGGCTTTGGCACGGACTGCCGAGCGACCGCCATCGCGACCCGCACGACCAGGTGAGCATTGATGCCTTCTTCCAGATGGTGAAGGACAACCAATACAAGATTCAATATCGTGTCATGCTGAGCCGCTATCGGGGCAAGACGGTCTGCCCCGACTGCCATGGGACCCGCCTGAAGAAAGAGGCCGACTACGTGAAGATTGGCGGCCTGAGCATCAGCAATCTGGTGGAGATGCAGGTGGTGAATCTGAAGAAATGGTTTGACGAGCTGCAACTCGACGAGCACGACGTCAGCATAGCGCGCCGGCTGCTCACCGAAATCAAGACGCGCCTGCAGTTCCTCATCGATGTGGGACTGGGCTATCTGACTCTCAACAGGCCCTCCAACTCGCTGAGCGGCGGCGAAAGCCAGCGCATCAATCTCACCACCTCGCTGGGCAGCAGCCTGATAGGCTCGCTCTATATTCTCGACGAACCGAGCATAGGCCTGCATAGCCGCGACACCGACAGGCTCATCCATGTGCTGAAAGACCTGCAGACGCTGGGCAACACCGTCATGGTGGTGGAACACGACGAGGAAATCATGCGCTCGGCCGACTATCTCATCGACGTAGGCCCCGATGCGGGCAGACTGGGCGGCGAAATCGTGTTTGAAGGTGATGCAAAAAGCATCAACGAGGAATCGCTGCTGAAATATCCACGCTCCCACACGGTGAGCTTCCTGACGGGCAAAGAAACCATTCCCGTACCAGCCAGCCGCAGGCCCTGGAACATGAGCATCCTGCTGAAAGGAGCCCGCATGAACAATCTGAAGGGCATCGACGTGCACTTCCCGCTCAACGTGATAACCGCCGTGACGGGTGTCAGCGGCAGCGGCAAGTCGTCGCTCGTGAAGGGAATACTCTACCCTGCCCTGAAACGCCATCTCGACGAGGTGGCCGAAATACCCGGAGAATACATTTCACTCGAAGGCGACTGGCAACGCATCAGCCACGTGGAGTTTGTAGACCAGAACCCCATCGGCAAGAGCACACGGTCGAACGCGGCCACCTACGTGAAGGCCTACGATGCCATACGCCAGCTCTTTGCCGACCAGCCCTTGGCCAAGCAAATGGGTTTCACGGCTCAGCACTTCTCGTTCAACGCCGACGGTGGCCGTTGCGACGAGTGCAAGGGAGCCGGCGTCATTACGGTCGAAATGCAGTTCATGGCCGACTTGGTGCTGGAATGCGAAAGTTGCCACGGCCACCGTTTCAAGCGCGACGTGCTGGACGTTCACTACAAGGATAAAAGCATCTACGACGTGCTCAACATGACCATCTCCGAGGCCATAGAATTCTTCGGAGAGGACAAGTCGGCCATCACCAGGCAGATAGTGGAACGACTCCGACCCTTAGAGGATGTAGGCCTGGGCTATATCAAACTGGGACAGAATTCAAGCACCCTCTCGGGCGGTGAGAACCAACGAGTGAAGCTCGCCTACTTCATCGGGCAGGAGCGCCAGGAGCCCACCCTCTTTATGTTCGACGAGCCTACCACAGGACTTCATTTCCACGACATCAAGCGCCTGCTGGCAGCCTTCAATGCACTCATTGAGCGGGGTCACACCATCATCGTGATTGAACACAACCTGGATGTGATTAAGTGTGCCGACCACGTGATAGACCTCGGACCGGACGGGGGCGACAAAGGCGGAACGCTGGTATGTGCCGGCACGCCCGAAAGCGTTGCCTCTTGCGAAAAAAGCATCACGGGACACTACTTGAAAGAAAAATTGTCGTGAAAAATTTTGTATATCGGAAAAAACTGATTACCTTTGCACCGCATTTGTAGAAAGTCTTTTTTTATAAAGCACTTTAGTGAAGGCCGATGTAGCTCAGCTGGTAGAGCAACGCATTCGTAATGCGTAGGTCGCGGGTTCGAGTCCCGCCATCGGCTCTGCTTTCGTTTTTCAACAGAAAGTGCACCCTCACCAATCTTCATGTTAAGAACAAGCGGAATTAGCTCAGTTGGTAGAGCATTGGCTTCCCAAGCCGAGGGTCGCGGGTTCGAGTCCCGTATTCCGCTCCCCCACTCACGCCGTCCTTTTGGGGCGG
>CAMOPD010000172.1 GCA_946622085.1 uncultured Prevotellaceae bacterium
CAAGACTGACCATTTTGCGAGTTGAGAGTGACGAGTGACGAGTTCAGAGTTGTGATTACTGTTGGCACATCATGCCATTCACAACTCTGAACTCTGAACTCGTCACTCTCAACTTATAAAAATGATAACGTTTGCGTGAAAAACCACCGGCGAATGGCCGCTCTTTGCTAAATAATTATTAATTTTGCAGATGCTTAAAACCTAAACAAATTAAAAAATCTAACATAATATGAGTGCTATTCAAACCTCCAAAATGACCAACTATCGTTGGATTATTTGCGCAATGTTGTTCTTTGCGACAACAGTGAACTACATGGACCGTCAGGTTCTCTCGCTCACCTGGAAAGACTTCATCGCTCCGGAATTCCATTGGACCGATGCCGACTATGGAACCATCACCTCGGTATTCTCCATCCTCTATGCAGTGTTCTGCCTCTTCGCCGGAAAGTTCATCGACTGGATGGGCACTAAGAAAGGCTATCTCTGGGCCATCTTCGTGTGGTCGCTGGGCGCATGCCTCCATGCAGCCTGCGGATGGGTGACCATGAAATACGTGGGGCTCGACGGTGTGGCAGCCCTCCGTGCCGTGGAAGCCGGCTCGATGACCGCCCTGAGCATTGCCACCGTGAGCGTCTATCTGTTTCTCTTCTGCCGTGCCGTGCTGGCACTCGGCGAGAGCGGCAACTTCCCCGCAGCCATCAAGGTGACGGCCGAATACTTCCCCAAGAAAGACCGCGCCTTTGCCACCTCCATCTTCAATGCCGGAGCATCGGTGGGCGCACTGGCAGCCCCCATCAGCATTCCGCCACTGGCCGAAGCCTTCGGCTGGGAGATGGCCTTCATCATCATTGGTGGACTGGGCTTCGTCTGGATGGCACTCTGGGTGTTCGTTTACGACAAGCCCAACAAGAGCAAGCACGTCAATGCCGCTGAGCTCACCTACATCAATCAGGACGTAGAAACCAACGACGACCCGAAGAACGCCAACGACGAGGGCCCGGCCATCAGCTTTGCCAAGTGCTTCACGTTCAAGCAGACGTGGTCGTTCATCGTGGGCAAGTTCATGACCGACGGCGTATGGTGGTTCTATCTCTTCTGGGCTCCGGCATATTTCTCCGATCAGTTTGGCTACAAGTCGAGCTCGAGCATGGGACAGTTGCTCATCTTCACCCTCTACTTCATCGTTACCGTGGTGAGCATCTTCGGTGGCTATCTGCCTAAGCTCTTCGTTGAAAAGCGCGGCATGAACCCCTATGCCGGTCGTATGCTGGCCATGCTCATCTTCGCCTTCTTCCCCTTGTTCGCTCTCTTCGCTCAGCCGCTGGCCATGTGGCAGAATTCGCCCATTGACCCCGCTTGGTGGCCTGCCATCATCATCGGTCTGGCCGGAGCCGGACATCAGGCATGGAGCGCCAACATCTTCTCCACCGTGGGCGACATGTTCCCCAAGTCAACCATCGCCACCATCACCGGCATCGGCGCCATGGCCGGCGGACTGGGATCCATGCTCATCAACAAGATTTCGGGCAACCTCTTCACCTATGCCGAAGGACAGGGCTCAGCCTACACCTTCTTCGGCTTTGAAGGCAAGCCTGCAGCCTACATGCAGGTGTTCTGCTTCTGCGCCGTGGCCTATCTCATCGGTTGGATCATCATGAAGACCCTCGTACCGAAGTACAAGCCCATCGTGGTGGAATAAATTCTTTTGCATAGTTTAGAGTGACGAGTTACGAGTTCAGAGTTGTGATTACTGTTGGCGCATAATGCCATTCACAACTCTGAACTCGTAACTCGTCACTCTGAATTCACATCTCGCTTCTCCCAACCATGCAAACAGCCATCGTCGGCGGCGGAGCTGCCGGATTCTTCTTAGCCGTCAACCTGAAGGAGATGATGCCCCAGATGGAGGTCGTCATCCTTGAGCGGAGCACAAAGGTGCTGCGCAAGGTGGCCATCTCGGGCGGCGGACGGTGCAACTGCACCAACACGTTCGAAGACGTGAAAGACCTCTCGGCGGTCTATCCGCGCGGCCACCGGCTGCTCCGCCGGCTCTTCCATGAGTTCGGCCCCGCCGATGCCTACTCGTGGTTCGAGCGCCATGGCGTTGCGCTGACGGTGCAGGCCGACCACTGCGTGTTTCCCGCCTCGCAGCGCTCACAGACCATCATCGACTGCCTCTGCGGCAACGCCCGCCGACTGGGCATCAAGGTGGTGACGGGGCGGGCCGTCAACTCGCTCGAAGAACTGCGCGACTTCGACTTCATCGCCGTCACCACGGGCGGCTCGCCACGCGAAGAAGGGCTGCGCTGGCTCGCCGATGCAGGCCACAGCGTGCAGAAGCCCGTGCCCTCGCTATTCACCTTCAGCATAGCCGACGAAGCGCTGCGGGCACTCATGGGCACCGTGGCCGACGATGCCACAGCATTCATCCCTGCCACCAAGCATCGCGCCCGCGGACCGCTGCTCATCACCCATTGGGGCATGAGCGGACCGGCCATACTCAAGCTGTCGAGCTACGCCGCACGCCCGCTCCACGACGCCAACTACCGCCTGCCGCTCGCCATCAACTGGACGTCGCACAACGAGACCGAAGTGGCCGCACAGCTGCAGGCCCTGGCTGCCGACCACCCACACAGACAGCTCTCCACCGTCAGCCCGTTCTCATTGCCGAGCCGACTGTGGACCTATCTCTTGGGAAAAAGTCTGAATGGGAAAATTGCCCTACGATGGGGCGACGTGGGACGAAAAGACCTGAACCGGCTGACCAACGCCCTCTGCAACGATGCCTACCAGATAGACGGCCGTGCAGCCTTCAAAGACGAGTTCGTCACTTGTGGCGGCATAGACCTAAGCCAAGTGAACCCCTCGACGCTCGAGAGCCGCGTGGTGCCACGCCTGTTCTTTGCCGGCGAAGTGCTCGACATCGACGGCATCACGGGCGGCTTCAACTTCCAGGCTGCATGGACCACAGCCTACGTGGCCGCCAAAAGCATTGCAGCACAATTATGAAAAATTGAAAAGTTGAAAAAATCTTGGGGGTGCGAGAAATGTTTTGAGCGCTCGATACTAATCTGGTGCCTACGCATCCCCCCAAGATTTTTTCAACCTTTCAACCTTCTCAACTTTTCAACTTTTACAAGAATCCCTGATGCCTGAGCGCCTCCAAGAGGCCCTCAGACATGGCCACATTGTCTTTGCGCGTGTAGCGACAGTCGGTGAACACCTGCGCCAGCGTCTCCTTCTGATTGATTCGCACAAACTCCTGATTCTCGGGCAGTGCCTCTTTGGCGGCGTAGAGCTCGTCAATGCGCTCGGCCGTATAGTCGGCATAAGCCTCGTGGTGCACGATAGCCGCGAGTGGCAGCCGGTCGGTGAGCGGCGGCTCCTCGTCGGGCCAGCCCAGCGTGATGGTGGCCACGGGCATCACCAGGCGCGGCAGCCCGAGCACGTCGATAATGGTCTGCGGCATATAGACCGTGGTGCCAAGGAAGCAGCAGCCCAGCCCCTGCTCCTCGGCCAAATTGCAAAAAGTCTGCGTGAACAGCAGCGCATCGGTTGCGGCACTGATGAACGAGAGGAAATTATCGTAGCCCGCATCGGCCTGGCGCTCCTCACACCAGCGGGTGGTGCGGCGGAAGTCGGCACACACCGTGAGCACCACGGGAGCCTGCGTCACCATGGGCTGATTGAAGTGGGCTGGCGCCAGGCGCTGCTTCATCTCCTCACTGCGCGTCACCACCACACTGTAGAGTTGCAGGTTGCCCATGGTCTGCGTGCGGCAGGCCTCGCCAAGCAGGCGGTTGAGCAACTCCTCGTCAACATTCTTGTCTGCATATTTGCGGATGGTTCTCCGCGTCAAGATATTCTTCATTCCTTGTAGTACGTTTTGTTTCGTGGTTGATGGTTGTGGAGTGCAAAGATACATCAAACCCCGCAAAAAGCAAAACAAAACGGCCAAAAACGCCCCCATCAATCCCGAGACGAAGGATTCATTTCAGGTCAAGTCGCAGACCTACCGAGAGGTTGGGGCTGAACTTCTTATCCTGATAGAATGTGGGAACAGAGATGTCGCTATCCAGATAATAGCTCGCTCCCTGCTCCAGATAGAAGCTCAGATGATTGGAAAACCGATATTCGGCACCTACGGCACCGTAGAAAGAGAACTGAAGGGGACGAATGCTCACACTGCTCTTCTGCCCCTGAGACAAGCGCGCGCCCTTTACCATTTTCTCCACCATACCGCTGGCCGAAACATAGACATTGAAGCGGCGCGTCTCCAACAGGCTGAACGAAACGCCAAGCGGCACGCCAATATATACCAGAGACTGCTCCGTCTCCACCCGCTTGCCGGCTGTGGTCTCGTCGATGTCGGTAGTCAGGCGCGCATAGGAAAGACCACTCTCCACGCTCCACCGTTGGGCAATTCCCCACCTGACAGAAAATCCCAAGCGCAGGGGTTGGCGATGGGTCACTCGGCGTTCGTTCTTCACTTCCTCTGTCCGCTGCGAGGCCATAGCCGTGGCTCTGGTCTCCTCTTCGTCATCGTCGCCACCAGTGCTGCCATGTTCGCCACCAGTGCTGCCATGACCGCCAGGAGGCTGAGAGTCGCCGCCACCGCTC
>CAMOPD010000173.1 GCA_946622085.1 uncultured Prevotellaceae bacterium
TCATCACGGCCGGATGGCGACGCGTGCCCCGCTGGCTGTGGAGGCGGCTCAAGCTCTGAATCAGCTTACGAAGCACCGCTGAAGCCTACCGCATCGAGAAACTTTTCACCACCCACGATGAAAGCCTGCACCCGAAGAGGTGTGGGCTTCGTTGTTGTCGGCATGCCGCAGAAGCAGAAAACGCCCTCAAAACCAACTATTTCACTCTTTCGCAAGCCTTGCGAACCCAAATTGCTTGCTTCCATGTTTTATTATTCATACTTTTACATCCGGATTCGGAAGCAATCCTACATACCTTAATAATAAAAAAGAAGGAACAGCAAGATGGTAAACAATGTTTTAAGATTTCTCGGGGCTATCGCCGTGGCCTATGTTTTCAGCCTGCTGGTTGACCTGATCCACGTCACCTTTTTCGCCGGCGTAGCCCATTATTTAGCCCATCTGTCGTGGAGCAGTTGGTTCAGTCTCGACATTTTCCGTGGTCTGCTCATGCCCATAGCATGGGGCATTCTATGGCTGGTAGGATTCGGCCTTTCGGCCATCGTGAGAGGCTCCACGCCTATAGCGCTCATCCCCTTGATATACTTCGGCATATCAATCATACGGGATTTCAACAATCTCTTCCTCGACCCCCTGGAGCCGAAAGTCGAAGAAATCGGCTTGGGCTTCTGGTATTACGCCGGAGCAACGCTCACGTTTGTGGCCATCGTGGTGTGCTACCTGACATGCTCAATAACCATGCTACTGAAGGAAGATTAAGCAACTATGAGAAAACTGTATATACCCTTAGCAGCCCTTCTGCTGCTCTGCCTCGCCCCCATGCCCTACGGCTACTACACACTGGTGAGGTTCGTCTCAATGGTCATCTTTGCCGTCATGGCCTATGATTATCATAAGAAGGAGCAAGCGTCGCTGATGGTGGCGTTCGGCGCCTTGGCACTGCTGTTTCAGCCCTTTGTGAAAGTGGCCCTGGGCCGATGCATGTGGAATGTAGTAGATGTGGCGGTGGCCATCGGGCTCATCGCCTTGTTCTTCAGGAGAGAGAATGTGGAGTAGCACAACAGGGTCGGCAAAAGGACCATCCGTTAAATCCGTTGAATCCGTTGTCGTAAAAAAATCCACAAAAATGGCTTTCAGCTTGGCTATCTGTCGCAAAAAATGTATATTTGCAGAGTCGGTCAGCTGTTTCTGGCAATAACGCAGCAAAAAGGAGCTCATGATGCAGGAGCAAGAGTATCTCGTGATTTCCACAGCGACGGAGATGGTGCGTCTCCAGGAGCAGAGTGTGGTGTGCATCACCTCCGATGGCAACTATTCACATATATGTGCCATTGGCGGCGAAACGTTCATCGTCTCCTCGCAACTGGGCCAGATAGAACAGCTCATAGGCCAGCAGCTGCACTCGTCCTACGGCTATTTCATCCGCATCGGAAGAGGCTTGATCATCAACTTGCGTTACCTCTGCTACATCAACATTTCCAAACACAAGCTCTATCTGCTCGACACCTCCGGGCGCAAATATGTGCAGGAGGCATCAAGAGAGGCATTGATACAGCTGAAGAGTATAACCGAAAACATGAAAGCAAATGGATAGACTGGACAACATAGGCGAAAATGAAATCCGCATCATCGGTTCCGCCCCGGAGAAAGAGCCGAAGCCCCAGAAGAGGAGTCCGTGGATATACTTCATCATCATAGCTGCGGTGGTCGTGCTGGGAGCCCTCGCATGGTTTTTCTTCGGCGGGGCGAAAGAACCCGCCGGAAAGCCCGACGCCGCCCCAACGGACAGCACGGAAGCGAAGCGCGCGTATGTGGAGATTTCCGACACGATGATCAACAACGTGAGTCTGCACCGCTTCATTCCCCTCCATGCGCGTCCCTCGCTGGTGATGGGCGTGATGAAGGAGTTTCCTTCGGACTGCATACTGGGAGCCATGGCGGCAGACTTCGGCCTGAACAAAGGTGAGTATCAAGTGATTGGGGCCTTTGTGCATCAAGGCAAGATGCTGAGCTACTCGAGGTCGAAATATGGTTTCTGCGCCTTGCTCAGCGACACGGTTGTCATGGGCAACGAGCTCACGACGTCGTACTTCGAGAGAGCCATAAAGGAAGGTGGCGACTTCTTCCGCCAGTATGCGCTGGTGCACAATGGCCAGGTGGTGAGCAACCCGCCGACCCACAACGACGCACTGCGCCGCGCGCTCTGCCGCATGAAAGACGGGCGACTCGGCATCATCGACACCGACATGAGCGTCTCGCTCGACAGCTTCTCCACGGCCATCAGCCAATATGGCGTGGTCGAGGCCGTCGCCCTGATGGGAAGCGGAGCGGCAGTAAGATGGGCTGTCGACAAACAAGGCAGGCGATTCATCGCCGGAGCCGACGAATACGATTTTCCCGATGTGGTGAACTACATTGTTTGGCGGAAGGAGGACACGGCCCAATAGGCCGAGAGGCGCATCTTTCATTTCAAACTTTAAAACGGGCATTTCGTACAGAAGTCCGTTTTTTTGTTGCCACAGATGCACTTTTTAGTTAATTTTGAGCAACAAATCAAAAACGCAACCAAACCCTATGTACAATCCGTTCACAAATAACATCCCCCCCGAAGTGAAACAATTCCACTGCACCATCCTACTGGAGGACGTGAAGGAAAAAGTGCGCAAACTCAAGGCCTACGGCGTTGACGAGACCGTAATCGAGGCCGTGATTCACGACGACGAGCTTCTGCCGCAGCTCATCGTCACACCCGACTACGAGCTGATGCTCAACAAAAGAGGACACCAGAAGGTGAAAATGGAGCCCCTCGTCAGGGCCGTCTATCTGCTTTTCCTGCGCCACCCCGAAGGCATCGTGCTGAAACATCTGCCCGACTATAGGCAGGAACTGACCCGCATTTACCAGAAGGTGCGCCCAGGCGGACTGACGGCCAAAGCCCAAAGGAGCCTTGACCAGGTGACCGACCCCACATGCAACTCCATCAACGAGAAATGCGCCAGGATAAAGAGGGCGTTTGCCGAACTGACTCACCGGAGCATTGCCCCCTACTACTCCATCTCGGGCAAGCGCGGCGAGGCCAAGCGCATATTGCTGCCACGCACCGACGTGGTATGGCAGTGCAGACTGGGCTGAATGGCAAGCCCGCCAGGACATAGGCGCGAATGAGAAGGAAAAAAAAGAACAATCACTTACTCCACAATTAAAAACAAACGAGCATGGACACACTCATTGGATTCTTCTTTGGAATAGTTGCCGCTGCCGTGGCGCTGAGCGTCTGGCGCCGTTGCTCCGACAGCAAAACCGGGCAAAAGGTGACAGCACAAGAGACCGGCAACGGCCAACCGTCTGCGGGAGCTGAGCGCTCATCAGCCACGAAGGGAAAGGAGCGCCTCAGCGCCGACACGCGAGAACTGCTCATGAAAACGCTGACAGAAATGGGCTGCGAGCCCGAAGAAATGGACGAGCTGCATATAAGATTCGAGTTCCAGGCGAGAACATTCATAGCCGGGGCCATCGACGATGTGGCGTTCATCAACATATACGACTATTGGTGGTACGAAGTGGCCATCGACAGCAGCATGGAGGTATTTGCAAGAATAAAGAAGGTGATTAACAGCCTCAACAGAGGCGGCTCCTACTCAGTGTTCTACTCCATCAACACCGAAGACAATGTGATGGGCATACACACCAAGAAGAACATCCTTTTCATCAGCGAGATTCCCATGCTGAAGGATTATCTGAAGAGTCAGCTGAACGTCTTTTTCTCCGCAGAGAGACTGTTCTTCAAAGAACTCAATGAGAGCCTCATTGCCGAGCGGCAAGACCAGCATGATTGAGCGGCAGCCCAAGAGAGAGGCTCTGTGCCGATAGACATCGGCCGGCATCAGCAGCATGATGCCGGCCGATGTCTTTTTCTGCCCTATCGCACTCCCCTCCCCCGGCCGGCAGGCATGAAACGAGCCACCTCCACACGTTAAAATATAATAAATAGGTGGTTACTCGCCCTAAAGTTAGTACCTTTGCACGGAAAGGAAAGCAGGAAACACAATTAAAAAAAATACAAGCATACGAATGAAACAGTACAGACTGGTAGACAATGTGCTCGGATGGCTGACGTTCCTCATTGCAGCCTTCGTCTATTGTTCTACGATTGAGCCGACAGCCTCGTTCTGGGACTGTCCTGAGTTTATTACCACGGGCTACAAGCTGGAAGTAGGCCACCCGCCGGGCGCACCCTTCTTCATGCTCACGGCCAATCTTTTCACCCAACTGACAAGCGACCCCTCGAAAGTGGCACTCATGGTCAACGTGATGAGTGCCTTGCTTTCGGCCACCTGCATCTTGTTCCTGTTCTGGTCGATTACCCACCTGACGCGCAAACTGCTCATCAGCTCGTGGGACGAACTCACCACCACCAAGCTCATCGCCATCGAGGCCAGCGGACTGGTGGGTGCGCTCATCTATACGTTCAGCGACACGTTCTGGTTCTCGGCCGTAGAGGGTGAGGTGTATGCCTATTCGTCGGCCTTCACTGCCGTGGTGTTCTGGCTCATCCTGAAGTGGGAAGACCATGCCGACGAGCCCCACTCCGACCGCTGGCTGGTGCTCATCATGTATA
>CAMOPD010000174.1 GCA_946622085.1 uncultured Prevotellaceae bacterium
CGCGCCGAAACTCGACATGCGGTAGGGCTTGTTGATGGGGATGATTTCTCCGGCGTTGAAGTTCATCAGTCAACCATTGCGAGTGAATGTCCCGTCAGCAGCAGCACGATGATGATGCCGCCGACGACGATGCGATAGATGCCAAAGGCCTTGAAGCCATATTTCGTGAGGAAGGCCACAAACCACTTCATGGCCAGCAACGCCACGACGAAAGCCACCACGCAGCCGAATATCAGCATGGTGATGTTGTGCTGCGTGGCCCACACGGCATCTTCCTTCAGCAGGTCGAGCAGGTCGAGCAGCGTGGCGCCCGCCATGGTGGGCACGGCCAGGAAGAACGAGAACTCGGCAGCGCGTTTGCGGGTCAGACCCTGCGTCATGCCGCCCACGATGGTGGCCATGGAGCGCGAGACGCCCGGAATGACCGAGATGCACTGGTAGAGACCAATGTTGAAGGCGCGTTTCTCGTTGATGCGGTTGGCGTCGGTGCCCTTGTTGAAGAGCTTGTCGCAGTAGAGCATGAAGATGCCTCCCACCACGAGCATCACGGCCACCACCTCAACGCTGGCGAGCAGCCAGTCGAGCAGTCCCGACTTCTTGGCAAGCAGGCCGATGATGACTGCCGGCAACACGCCCACGAAGAGCAGCCAGTAGAAGTTGAACCGGTGCTTCAGTCGCTGAAAGAGATTGCTGCCTGCCGGAGCGGGAGAGTTGTCCAGCTGGAAAAACCGCTTCCAGTAGAGGCAGACCACCGAGAGAATGGCGCCAAACTGAATGATGAATGTGAAGGCATGCACAAAGGGGTCGCCCTGCTCAATGCCCAGCAGGTTTTGGGTGATAATCATGTGGCCCGTCGACGACACGGGCAGAAACTCCGTCAGGCCCTCAACGATGGCAATGATAAGTGTTTCTATCCAGTCCATCAGTCTTGCGTGTCTTTAGGCTTGCGGATGATGGCATAGATGATAGACACGAATCCCAGGAAGCACACTGCCGGAGCCACCTTGATGCGCATGGGGCTGAAAATCTCGGGGTTGTAACTGCTCTCCGTCGACCCGGAACCACTCATCAGAATGAATCCGATGACAACAATCAGCATGCCGATGGCCAGCAGAATGAAGTTGACCTTGTCGAAAGCAAAATTTCTCTTGTCCATTAAAGTGAAGTTGTTTTTTTATATGTAATAGCCTGTTGTGTCAAATCTTATACAAATCGCCCGCCTTCATGCGCAGGAACTTGTTCACCGACAGCCATGAGCACAGCGTGCTGATGATGATGCCGAAGAGCAGCACCGAGACGCCCGTGATGAGCATCACGTCCCACGTGATGACCGTCAGCACCTGCGGCTCGTAGGTGTAGAGCACGTAGATGCCGCCCGCCAACACCGCGCAGGCCACGATGCCCGCCAGGATGCCCACCAGCACGCCCCGGCGGATGAACGGCCGCCGGATGAATCCCCACGACGCTCCCACGAGCTTCATGGTGTGGATGGAGAAGCGGCGCGCATAGACGCCCAGCTTCACCGTGTTGTTGATGAGCGAGAACGACACAAACGTCAGCAGCACGGCCAGCACCAGCAACACCAGGTTGATCTTCTGCAAGTTGCTGTTCACGCTGTCCATCAGCTCCTGCGGATAGGTGATGTCGGTCACCTGCGGATTCTTCTTCAGCTGCTTCGAAATCCAGCCGATGGAGTCGCTGTTGGCATATTCGCTCTTCAGCTGCAGTTCCACGGAACCCACAAAGGGGTTGAAACCCGCAAACTCCGAGGGGTCGGTGCCCATCACCTTCGACTGCTCCTTCAGCGCGTCCTCCTTGCTGATGAAGTTCATGTGGTGGATATAAGGCCGCTTGGCCAGTTCCTTGCAGAGCAGCCGAGCCTCCGGCGTGGTCATGTCTTCGCCCAGCAGCACCGTGATGGTCAGGTTTTCCTTTACATAGTTGGACAGGTTGCGTGCCGAGAGCACCGAGAAGACAACCATACCCAACAAAATGAGCACCATGGCGGTGCTTATGCATAGAGTAACGACTTGCAACCCCGAGCGGTTGCGAGTCTTTTTGCGTTTCTTTGTCATTTCCAAATAGGCAATATTACACCAAATTTGGTGCAAAAATAGCAAAAAAACACGTTCCAAACGAGCGTTTAACTACTATTAACTCAACTGGAGCGGGCAGCAACCTCTCTCCTCCATCATTAAAGAGGTTAAAACAGCCAAGTTCCCTACGGGCAGTATTCATCCGCGAGACATTCGGCTTAACTACCTAATTGCTTACTACCACATAACTGCTTCAGACAATCAACTCATCAATCAGCCTTTCCCGACAGCAAAACAGCATTCCAGAGCAAGCAATAATAAAGCAGGGGGACTGCCACCTTCTGGGTGGCCCTCCCCCTGCATGCGCGGCTTAACTATTCAATATCGCAGTGTCCTTATTCACCCATAAAAGTGCCGATGAAGAAGATGGCACCGTTGCTCGCCTTTCTGCATAGCTACCGTGCATAGCCGGGGAACAAGGTGATTTCCCTTCGCGTCACTCATCTCACAACCACCTTCCGCCCGTCGCGGATGTAGATGCCATGTGTCGGCTTGCCATTCAGACGGTGGCCATTAAGATTATAATAAGGAGAGCAGGCAGCGCTGACAGGCACTGAGTCCACATTGTCCGTCTGGCCCGTCTCTTGGATATTGGCAAAGTCACGCCAGCCCTTCTTAGAGAGATACTCATCTTTAGTTCCCTGAGGCACATAGAGAGTAGCCTCGCTTGTAACCACTTCAGGGAAGCACCTTCCATAAAGTAATATCTCGCCAGGTTTATAATCATGGTCAATGACATCAAAAGGCTCCTCAATATACGAACGAACCTCCCTGATGTTGTCGCATCCGTAGAATGTGCCTCCTCCCAGCGCTTTCACAGAGCGCCCTATCGTAACCTTTTCAAGCCCGCTACATCCCACAAAAGCATCCCAGCCTACGTCCTCCACCTGGTCAGGAATAGAAAGCGCCCTAAGCGTCTGACATCCCCTGAAAGCTTCATCGTCGATGATGGTTACTCCCTCAGGAATTTGGAAGTCTGGCAGTTTTGCACAATAGCGGAAGGCAGCTTGACCGATGTAGATTATGCTTTGGGGGATATTCACCTCGTTCAGACTTGTGCAGCCGTCGAAAGTCCATCCCTCTATGCGCTCAAGTCCCTTTGGCAAGTGAACTCTGACAAGCGACTGACAATCCATGAAAGCTCCCCCGCCTATGCTCTGCACGTTGTCTGGAACATCCACTTCCTTCAAACTCTTACATCCTGAAAAAGCCCCTGAACCTATTTTACAAACAGTAGAAGGGATGTTTACGCTTTCCAATTCCGACATACCGCATAGAGCACTGTTGCCAATCTCTGTCAATGCAGGGGGAAGAGCTATACTTTTCAACTGGCAACCAGAGAAAGCAGAAGGAGCAATCGTAGTCACTGTTGCAGGAATATCGTAATGAGTCATTTTGCTCAGGGCTGGGAAAAACACAAGCGTGGTCTTGCCGGCGTCAAAGAGCACGCCGTTCTCGATGACGTATTTGGGGTTGCCCTCCTCTACCGTCAGGCACCTTATCCCCTTACATCCCATCAAGGCACTCTCCGAGATATCCGTCAGTGTTTTAGGCAGCGCCAACTCTTCTATGCTGGTGCAGTAAAAGAAGGCATAATCGCCCAGCCGTTTCACTTTCCGGGGAATATTGATGCTTTTCAGTTTGCCACAACGGGTGAAGGTCCAATCGCCTATTTCGGAGATGTTATCAGACAGCTTGACTGAAGTCAGTTCGTCGCACTCATAGAATGCCCTGCCACCAAGTTCCGTCACCTGATGGGGAATTTCAATGGTTGTCAGACTTTTGCATCCCTCAAAGGCGAAATTTCCAATAGAGAGCAAGGACTGGGGCAGACGAACAGCGGCAAGCTGACCACAATGAATGAACGCACCGTTCTTTAACTGCTCCGTTCCTTCGGGAATGGTCACTTCCTTGAGGTTTCCACAACCACTGAACGCGTTTGCACCTATCATCTTCAGTCCGCTGGCCAACGACAAAGAGACCAGAGAATTACATCCGTAAAAAGCCTCGTCGCCAATCTGTGTCACACTTGAAGGAACAACAACCGACGTCAGGGCTGTGGCTTCTGAAAAAGTGTTGTCGCCCACTGTCGTGACGCCCTCTGGAATGACAAGATCAGTCACCTCCTCGCCATCCACATAGAGATGATGAGCCAGTGTGATGGGGTTGCTCTCCCGACCTTGCGCAATACTTGCGCTACACCAAGATGCAATATCTTCCAGATGAACCGCTTTAAGACCGTTGCAGCCCGCGAATGCCGAATGGCCGATGGTCTGTATGGTAGCGGGAATGGTAATGGATGTCATCTGCCTGCAACCGGAGAAAGCCCAGCCTTCGATTTCCACCACCGTAAAAATCTTGCCTCCATAGCTCACTTCACGGGGTATCTGCACATCACCCTTTATACGGTCTCTTGACAACTGACGGGCCACGCGAGCTGTTTTGTCTTTTTGAGACAATACTTCGTAACTGATTTCCTCGAATTCAAAAGCACTCACATTCATGCTCAACAA
>CAMOPD010000175.1 GCA_946622085.1 uncultured Prevotellaceae bacterium
GCCGTGCACAGCGGTCCCGAGTGGAGCCGCCATACGGCCAATCTCACCGATGTGTCGCCGCGCGACCTCTGGGAAACCTATCTGCCCGCCTTCAAGACGCTGGTCGAGGATGCCAAGGTGCGCGAGGTGATGTGCGCCTACCAGCGCTTGGACGACGACCCCTGTTGCGGCAATTCCCGACTGCTGCAGCAGATCCTGCGCGACGAGTGGGGCTTCCAGTATCTGGTGGTCAGCGACTGCGGTGCCGTTTCCGACTTCTACGAGTCCCACAAGTCGTCGTCTGATGCCGTGCATGCATCGGCCAAGGCCACCGTGGCCGGTACCGACGTGGAGTGTGGCTACGGCTATGCCTATCGCAGCATTCCCGAGGCCGTGCGCCGAGGGCTCATCAGCGAGCAGGAAGTAGACAAGCATGTGGTGCGTCTGCTCGAAGGCCGCTTCGACCTGGGCGAGATGGACGACCCCTCGCTGGTGGAGTGGTCGCGCATTCCCTATTCCGTGATGGACAGCAAGGAGCACCGCCAGATAGCCCTCGACGTGGCCCGCCAGACCATCGTGCTGCTGCAGAACAAGGATAACATCCTGCCCCTGAAGAAGAATGCAGAGAAGATAGCCGTCATAGGACCTAATGCCGACGACAAGCCCCTCATGTGGGGCAACTACAATGGCATGCCCAACCACACCGTCACCATTCTCGACGGCATCAAGGCCAAGCAGAAACGGCTGTTCTATCATCCCGGATGCGATCTCACCTACGACAAGGTGATGGACTGCCTGCTGGCCACCCAGTGCGCCTCCGGCGGCAAGCGCGGACTGAAAGGCACTTTCTGGAACAACAGCCTGATGGAGGGCCGGCCCGTCACCACTCAGTATTACACGTCGCCGCTGGCAGTCACCACTGCCGGCATGCACCAGTTTGCACCGGGCGTGCATTTGGAAGACTTCTCGGCCCGCTACGAGACCACCTTCACCCCGCGAGAGTCGGGCGAATATGTGGTCAATGTGGAGGGCTGCGGCCACTTTGAACTCTACATCAACGGCAAGCAGCAGTTTGTGCATCACATCTGGCGCACCACGCCCACCCGCACCGCCATTCAGGCCGAGGCTGGCAAGCGCTACGACATTGAGGTGCGTTTCGCCCATGTGAAGACGTGGAATGCCAATCTCAAGATCAACGTGGCCAAGGAGTTGCCCATTGACTATTCCGCCGTCATCAGTCAGCTCGAAGGCATCGACAAGGTGGTCTTCGTGGGCGGCATTTCGGCGGCTCTCGAGGGCGAGGAAATGCCCGTGGAGATTGATGGCTTCAAGGGCGGCGACCGCACCCACATCGAACTGCCGCGCGTGCAGCGCGACTTCCTGCGTGCACTCAAAGATGCCGGCAAGCACGTGGTGTTTGTGTGCTGCTCGGGTTCCGCCATTGCCTTGCAGCCCGAAACAGAGACCTGCGATGCCATCGTGCAGGCATGGTATGCCGGGCAGGAGGGCGGCACAGCCATTGCCGACGTGCTCTTTGGCGACCACAATCCCGAGGGCAAACTGCCCGTCACATTCTATAAGTCGAGCAGCCAGCTGCCCCCCTACGAAGACTATTCCATGCGCGGGCGCACCTATCGCTACTTCAACGATGCGCTCTTCCCCTTCGGCTACGGGCTGAGCTATACCACCTTCCGGGTGGGCCAGGCCAAGGTGAACCGCACAGCTTCCGGCGGCGATGAGCTCTTCAGCGTAGAGATTCCCGTCACCAATACCGGCCTGCGCGAAGGCACCGAAGTAGTGCAGCTCTACCTGCGCGACAAGGCCGACAAGGAAGGGCCGCTGAAGTCGCTCCGCGCCTTCCAGCGCGTGACGCTCAAGCCCGGGCAGACGGCTCCCGTGACACTCAAGCTCAACAAGAAAAGCTTCGAGTTCTGGGATGAACAGACCAGCACCATGCGCACCAAGCCCGGCAGCTACCAGCTGTTCTATGGCACCAGTTCTGCCGATGCAGACCTGCAAACGGTCGATGTGTCGTTCTGACATGCGCACACTTTCCTCCCTGATTGTTTGGCGAATCGGTGAAAAAACTTTACCTTTGTGGTGCTAAAAATATTAATCATTAAAATTTCAACCATTATGAAAAAACTATTGTTCGTAGCCTGCATGATATTCATCAGTGCATCAGCTTTCGCCCAGGGCAAAACCACTTGGGGAGTTCATGGCAATTACATGATCGACAGTCCCAGCAACTTCGGCGTTGGTGCCAACTTTGGTTATGAGTTGGCGGACAATCTGCGTGGCGTTGCCGAGTTCAACTATTTCCTCAAGAAAGACGATGTCAGCTATTGGAATGTAGAAGCCAACGTGGAATACCTCTTCCATATTGGCGAAAACTTCACCATCTATCCTCTGGCTGGTCTCGATGTTACTGGCGCAAAAATATCGTGGGAAGACGGCAGCACAAGCAAAACCAAGATGGGACTGAATATCGGTGCCGGCATCGAGTACGCCATGTCGAAAGATTTGTCGCTCAAGGCCGAGTACAACTACAAGACCCAGTACGACGGTTGGAGCGTCATCTCCTTTGGCATTGTCATGCCTTTCTAAATAGATGATAGAGAGAACAATAACGAACGATTGAGGATGAAAGATGAAAGCAGCCTCTCCATTCTTTGCTTCTCCGATTATCATTATTATATATTAATTTAAGGAAGAGCCTTGGCCTCATGGTCAGGGTTCTTTTGCTTTGTTTTCAAGTTCTTAGCCTATGAAAAAGATATTGACCAGCCTGATGGCTCTCATGCTGTCGGCAGTCGGCTGGGCACAGCAGACGGAGGTGGAGTTCTTTACTCCCGACATTGTCCATGTAGTGAAACATCCGGCGGGAGCGCACGCCCGCCAAAAGAGCCTTGTCGTCACGCGGACGCCCGATGATGTGCCTGTAGTGAAGAAGGGCAACACCATTTCGAGCACCCGGTTGAGCGTGCGGCAAGACCCCAAGACGGGAGCACTGACCTTCCTCACCGCCAGCGGCAAGCTCCTGCTGCGCGAGAAGCACTCCCACTTCGAGCAGCGCACGTCGGGCAACGATGCCGGCAAGTGGGTGGCCAGCCAGACCTTCCTCCTCGACAAAGACGAAGCCATCTACGGACTCGGCACCATCCAGAACGGGCAGATGAACCGCCGCGGACTGCACCAGCGCATGGAGCAGAGCAATCTGGAGGACTATCAGAACGTGCTGCAGAGCATCAAGGGCTGGGGCCTCTTCTGGGACAACTATTCGCCCACGCAGTTCGACGACGATGCCAGCGGCATGACGTTCACCTCTGAAGTGGCCGAGTGCATCGACTACTACTTCATGTATGGCCAGACGGCCGACGGCGTGATAGCCCAGATGCGCCATCTCAGCGGTCAGGTGCCCATGTTCCCCTTGTGGACCTACGGCTACTGGCAGTCGAAGGAACGCTATAAGAGCAGCCGCGAGCTGCTCGGCGTGGTCGGCCGCTACCGCGAGTTGCAGGTGCCGCTCGACGGCATCATCCAGGACTGGCAGTACTGGGGCAGCAACTACCTCTGGAACGCCATGGACTTCCTCGCCGAGGAGTTCAGCGACGGCAAGCAGATGATTGCCCAGGCCCACCAGCAGCACGCCCACTTCATGATTTCCATCTGGGCCAGCTTCGGACCGCAGACGCAGGCCTTCCGCCAGCTGCAGGAGAAAGGACTCCTGCTGCCCATCGAGACATGGCCGCAGAGTGGCCTCTCCCACATCTGGCCGCCACGCATGGACTATCCTTCGGGCGTGCGCGTTTACGACGCTTTCAGCCCCGAGGCTCGCGCCATCTACTGGCAGAACCTCAAGCGGCTCTTCGACTACGACGTGGATGCCTGGTGGATGGACTCCACCGACCCCGACTTCTTCAATCCGCGCGAGACTGACTACGACCACCCCGTGACCGGCGGCACGTGGCGCTCGCTGCGCAACGCCTTCCCCCTGCAGACCGTGCGCGGCGTCTATGAAGCTCAGCGCAACGCTACGGCATCCAAACGCGTGTTCATCATGACGCGCTCCGCCTTTGCCGGGCAACAGCGCTACGGCTCCAACATGTGGAGTGGCGACGTGGCCTCCTCGTGGGACATGCTGCGCAAGCAGGTGCCTGCCGGACTGAGCTTCTCGCTCACGGGCAATCCCAACTTCAACACCGACATCGGCGGTTTCTTCTGCGGCTCCTACAACACTCACGGCCCTGCCTCTGCGCCCCGCAACCCGCAGTTCCAGGAGCTCTATGTGCGCTGGATGCAATATGCGTTGTTCTGTCCCGTGTTCCGCAGTCATGGTGCCGACGCGCCGCGCGAGATATGGCAGTTTGGTGAGAAGGGGCAGCCCGTCTATGATGCCATCGAGCAGACCATCCGCCTGCGCTATCGACTGTTGCCCTATCTCTACAGCACTGCCTGGCAGGTGACCAGCGCGGGCGAGAGCTATCTGCGTCCGCTCTTCAGCGACTTTGCTGCCGACCGCCGCGTGTGGAACACCACCGACCAATTCCTCTTCGGCCGCAGCATCCTGGCTGCCCCCATCCTCGAAGCGCAATACACGCAAGAGCAACTCATCAAGGA
>CAMOPD010000176.1 GCA_946622085.1 uncultured Prevotellaceae bacterium
CACGCCTCGTAAGCACGCCATTTACTCATCGTGAGTGGCGTGCTTACTCAACGAGGGCAAACGACCGCTTTTCGTTTTGTAAAAATAATTCACAAAATAAAGCAGCTCGTTATTCGCATGTTGAGAAGATGTTTTTCGATTACGAATAAGACGGGTTCTTCATGGGGAGACAGATAGGCCGGAAAACATGCTGTTGCATTCGTCTGGGCTGCCGTTTCGTGAAATCCCCGTAATTCGTGGTTCGTTGAAAGATGGTTGAGGCGGGGAAAGACAGCGCGCGAAACACATTTCTGCTTTTCTGCGGTTGGGATGTGAAAAACAAGAACAAGGGCTTTGCTGCCGTTCCGGTGTTGGCAAGCAAGGCCCTTGTTCTTAGAGAGAGTCTATATAATCGTATGGTTTGTGGGGTGTTTATCTGTGTCCTCCGAAGCTTCCACCTCGAGAACCGCCACCGTGGGAACCGCCACCGCGAGACATTCCGCCGCGAGATCCACCACCGCTATGCGAACCGCTGAAGCTGCCGCCGCTGCTGCGTGAGGGGGTGCTGAAGCTGCCGCGCGAGCTGCTGCCAGAAGAGCGGCTGGGGGTGCTGAAGGAGCCTCTGCTGCGCGAAGAGGATCCAAAGCTGCTTGAACCTCTGTCGCTGCTGCTGGAGCGGCTGGGGGTGAAGGTGCGGCTGGGCGTGCTTTTCTCTGTGGAGAAGTTGCTGCGCTCGCGGTTCATCGAGAAGCCGCGCTGAGAGTTGCCGCCTACGGTGCTGCGAGTGCTGCTTTCACGTACGCCGCTGCTCGAGCGTGAGCCTCCGAAGTTGCCGTTGCGGTTGATGGTGCCGGGGTTGCTGCGGTGCTCCAGGCTGCGCGTACCGCGCTGCTCTATGTTGCGTGAGCCGTTGTTGCCGAATCCGCGGTTGCCGCGCTCCAGGCCACGGTTGTTGCCCCGGTTGATGTTGCCGCGCTCCATGCCACGCGAGCCGTGGTTGCGATAGTCGCCGCGATCGAAACCGTTGCGCATGCCGAAGCCGCGTCCGTTGTGATGGTTGCGATGGGCCATTCCCCAGTTGCGTCCGTGATACCAGCTGCGTCCGTGGTTCACGTGCCATGCGTGGCCACCGCGATAGGTGAGATAGAAGTGAGGACGTCCGAAGTAGAAGTAGCTGCGGTGCGGATAGCGGGCATAGATGCCGAAGTGCCAGTAGCCTGCGTCCCAGTAGAGGGGGCGATAGAAGTAGCTGGCGGCACAGTAGGCGCGATACTGCCAGTCGAGCAGGATGTAGCTCAGATCCATGTTGCGGCGCTCCCAATATACTCCGTAGAGATCGTCATAATTGTTGATGCTCATCAGATAGTCGAGGTTGATTTCGTAGGCAGCCTCATACTGATCCTCAGTCAGGTTCAGTTCGTATGCCATCTTGTCGGCCAGGAAAAGGGCCTGCTCGCGTGCCTGCTCATAGCTCATGGCGTTGGCTTGAACGGTCAGTGCGAAGAGGGCAGTCAGTGCGATGATAAACTTCTTCATAATCGTATAGTTTTAAATGGTTAATATTCTTGTTTTGTTGTTTCTTGCTGCAAATATAGGTGGATTTCAGCAGTCGTGAAAAGGATTTTCCCTAAACCGCGGGGGGAAAATCCCTATAATGCATTTTGCAGGGCAAAATACACTATTTTCGTTTTTTCTCCGTTATAAATCTGTATATAATAAGGTATATGAGACGAACGACGCTTGTTTTGTCCTTCTTCATGCTGGCCTCAGTGGCAGTTTTTGCCCAGGGCAAGCTCGAAGGACTCGAATATAAGATAGAGTTGCAGGGCAGTGTGTCCGACGGGAAAACGCCCTTGTGGCTGAATGCCAACCGCCATGGACTCAGCTCACTGGAGAAGAGTAATGGCTATGCACGTGCAGCGCTCATCCGCCCGTTGGGTGCCGACACGCTGCGCCGTTGGGGCATAGGCTATGGCGTGGATGTGGCCGTTCCCTATCACTACACGAGCAAAATGGTTGTGCAGCAGGCCTTTGCCGAGCTGCGCTGGCTCAGCGGAGTGCTCTCAGTGGGAGCCAAGGAGTATCCCATGGAGCTGAAGAACAACGAGCTGAGCAGTGGCTCGCAGACGCTGGGCATCAATGCGCGCCCCGTGCCGCAGGTGCGCCTGGCCCTGCCCGACTACTACACGCTGCCTTTCTGGGGCGGCTGGCTGCATCTGAAAGGCCACATAGCCTATGGCAAGATGACCGACCAGAACTGGCAGCATGAGTTCACGCAAAGGAAATCGAAATATGCCGATGGCGCACTTCTACATACTAAGGCCGGTTTTCTGAAAATCAGCAACGAAGAGCGATTCGTGCCGTGGTCGATAGAGTTGGGTCTTGAGATGGCTTCGCTCTTTGGCGGCAACGCCTACGTACCTGTGTCGGGCGGAAAATTGCAGCAGTTCAAGGGCGACAATAGTCTGAAGGGTCTTTGGCATGCTTTCCTGCCCGGTGGTGCCGATGCTCCCGAGGTCGGAACTGAATATCAGAATGCCGAGGGCGATGTGCTGGGGAGCTGGATGATGCGTTTCAACTACGATAGCGACACGTGGCGGCTGGGCTTCTATGGCGAGAAGTTCTTTGAAGACCATTCCATGATGCTCCAGGTGGACTACGACGGCTATGGCACGGGCGAAGAATGGGCTGTGAAGAAGAAACGCCGCTTCTTTCTTTATGACCTGAAAGACATGCTGCTGGGTGTGGAGCTGAACTTGAAATACAGCGAGTGGGTGCGCGACATCGTCGTGGAGTATTTGTATTCAAAATATCAAAGCGGGCCAGTCTATCATGACCATACGCCTGGATTCAAGGAACATATCAGCGGACGCGATGACTATTACAACCACTACATCTATACTGGCTGGCAACACTGGGGACAGGTGATGGGTAATCCGCTCTATCGGTCGCCTATCTACAACACAAATGGCAGAATACACATTGCGAACAACCGCTCCATGGCTTTCCATCTGGGCATCAGTGGGCAGCCCACAGAGCAATTGTCCTACAGGTTGAGAACCACCTATTTGGAAGGCTTCGGTACCTATGATGAGCCGTACTCAAAGAAACACCATTTCATAGGTTTCGGCCTTGACTTGGCTTATCAGCTGCCCCACAATTGGCGCGTGAAGGGCTCCTATGGAATGGATTTTGGACATATCCTGGGATCGAATGTGGGGGCGCAGCTGACAGTGACGAAAACCGGACTGCTCAGCCATTTGCTTCGCTCCCCCAAAAGAATGAACCATAATGAGAAAGGGAAACAATGAAAAAAAAATTGACTACATACTTTGCTGCTTTTGCTGTTATGGCAGCGTGCATGGTAATGGCCTCGTGCGGGCTGGTGGAATTTGAGACCTCAGACAATGGTAAACTTGACGGTTACTGGCATCTGGAAAAGGTTGATACGCTTTCTTCCGGCGGCACGGCTGATGTGAGCCAGCAGCTCATCTTCTGGTCAGTACAGGGTGCCATGCTTATAACTTATTCTCCCAATATATCCTCTGCGGTGCAGCGCTGCGTTTTCCATTTTTCTCATGAAAACGACACCTTCTCCATCATCGAACCCCGCATTTTCGACCGAGTTGCGGGCGACCCGTTGGTGGAAGATGTAGCCATTCTTGCACCATTCGGCATCAATAAGCTCGACGAGTCGTTCAAAGTGGAGCAACTCACCGGCAGCAAGATGACGCTGGTGTCTGAAAACTTGCGGCTCTTTTTCAAAAAGATGTAGGGAGGGGGAAAGAGGTTCGTCTCAGAACTTCTTTCCAAATGCAATGTTGATGAAAGTCTTGAAGAGAATCTTGATGTCGAACCACCAGGAGCGATTTTCAAGATAGTAAAGATCGAGTTCCAGTCGGCGCAGCATCTTCTCCATGGTGTCGGTGTAGCCATTGTAGAGCGTGGCGTAGGAAGTGACGCCCGGCCTGATCTGGTAGAGATAGACGTAGCGGTCGTCGTGCTGCATAATCTGGTCGATGAAGTATTTCCGTTCGGGTCGCGGGCCGATGAAGGCCATGTCGCCCTTCACCACGTTCCACAATTGTGGAAGTTCGTCAAGGTGGTGCTCACGCAGATATTTGCCCACCTTGGTCATACGTGTTTCATTCTCGTGCTGATAGAGTGCCGGGCCGTCTTTCTCAGCATCGGTGCGCATGCTGCGGAATTTGTAGATGGTAAACGGTCTGCCAAAGCGGCCTATGCGTTCCTGCTTGAAAATGGCAGGCCCGCCATCTTCCCGCTTGATGGCAATGTAGCATATCAGGAAGAGTGGAGAGAATATGACCAGACAACCGATAGCAACGCAAAAATCAATCATCCGCTTGATGTTGCGCTCAAACTCGTTCATCCCGTCTAAAACATATCCGCTTTCGAGTGTAGTCATTCTTTGTTTTTACGATAGTATATATAGTT
>CAMOPD010000177.1 GCA_946622085.1 uncultured Prevotellaceae bacterium
ACCAACTGCTCCAACAACTACGGCCCCTACCAGTTCCCCGAGAAACTCATTCCGCTCTTCATCAACAACATTCGCCACCGCAAGCCGCTGCCCGTATACGGCAAGGGCGAAAACGTGCGCGACTGGCTCTTCGTGGAAGACCATGCACGCGCCATCGACCTCATCTTCCACAAGGGCAAAGTGGCCGAGACCTACAACATCGGCGGTTTCAACGAGTGGAAAAACATCGACATCATACACGTGCTCATCCGAACCGTTGACCGACTGCTGGGCCGCAAGGAAGGCGAGGACAACGACCTCATCACCTTCGTCACCGACCGCGCCGGGCACGACCTGCGCTACGCCATCGACTCCACCAAGCTGCAACGCGAACTGGGCTGGGAGCCTTCGCTGCAGTTTGAAGAGGGCATAGAGAAGACCGTGCGCTGGTATCTCGACAACCAGGAATGGCTCGACAACGTCACCAGCGGCGACTACCAGCGATACTACGAACAGATGTACGCCAACCGCTGATGGACACGCTCACCCGACAACTCCAGGCTTTTCTCGTGCGCATGGCCTATCAGCCGCAAGCCGTCAGCCCGCAAGCAGAACACCACATGGAGCATCTGCTCCATCTGCTTGAGGCCGACGAAGAGGAAATGCTGCTCCACTATTTCGGTCTCTTTGGCCATGAGCGCATGGGACTCGACGACATTGCCCGCCAGCGTGGCGAAGAGCCCCACCAGACCATGGCCACCATTGACCGCTGCCTGCGCCGGCTGGCTGTCACGCCCGAATGGCAGATGATGAGCCAGTCGGGGGAGGCCATTTAGCCTTTCGCGGCTCCGGGGCTGCCATCCTGCCCGGCATGTATAATGATGATCTCTTTTGGGCGCATGACCAATCAACTCCTCAACTCCTCAACCCTCCAGTCGCTCCGCTTTGTGTTTGTCATGCTCATAGTCATGTCGCACATTCCGCTGCCCGGTCTACCCCTGTTTGATGCCGGAGGCGACTGCGGAGTGACGTTCTTCTTCATGCTCAGCGGTTTTGCGCTCACGCTGCGATATGGGCCGCAAATCGACAGCGGCTCTTTCTGCCTCCGCCAATACTACTGGCGCCGCCTCATCAAGATCTACCCCCTCCATCTGCTTTGTCTCGCTGCATGGCTCATTGCATCACACAGTCCCATAGACAGCCGTGTGATAGCCAACCTGCTGCTCGTGCAGAGCTGGATACCCGACAGTCACTACTACTTCTGGTGCAACGCGCCGTCGTGGTTTCTCTCCACACTGCTCTTCAGCTACGCCGTTTTCCCCTGGGCCTGTCGCCACGCATCCATGCGCTGGCTGCTCGCCCTGCTGGCGTGTGGTGCCGCCATCTACGCAGCCACCCCGTCCCACGACGTCACCTCCATTCTCTATGTCAATCCTCTGGTGCGCTTTGTCGACTTTGCCCTGGGCATGGCACTTGCCAAGAGTCTGACACGCCGCCCCACGACGACCGTCGCCCCCTGGGCGGAATACATCGTTGTGGCGGCACTCATAGCCGCACTACTGGTCTACCCCATAACCGATGCCAAACTGCGCAACGCCCCCCTTTTCTGGATAGTCTTACTGCCACTCATCGGCATCTTCGCGTGCAGCAAAGGGCCGCTCAGCCGACTGCTCGGCCACCCATGGCTGCAAAGCCTCGGCCGGCTTTCACTGCCCATCTTCATGACCCACCTGTTCGTCATCCCAATGATTCTCACCCGCCTTCCACTGCCGCCCCAGCTCAACATCCCACTCGCCATCCTGACAACCATCTTAGTCAGCTGGGCCATCGACCGATGGCTGCTCTCTCCAATAGTTCGCCTCAGCGAAAAACGCTGAATACGGGTGGCTCGTAATCAGCAATTGTCATTAATTTATTTGGCTTTTATCCCGTTTTTCCGTAACTTTGCCACACAATTCCCAAAACGAGACCAACAAATGAGTAAGGGTAAACTACAGAAATTTGCAGAAATGGAGACGTTCAAGAACGTTTTCCAATATCCCTATTCGCGGGCCGAGCAGGAGCCCTTCCCCATGAAAGGGCGCTGGCGCGAAGACTATTTCCACAACGACAACCCCATCGTGCTGGAGCTGGGCTGCGGCAAGGGCGAATATGCCGTGGGGCTGGCACAGCTCTATCCTGAGATGAACTTCATAGGGGTAGACATCAAGGGGGCCCGCATGCACAAGGGGGCGAAGGAAGCACTGGAGATGGGACTGGGCAACGTGGCCTTTCTGCGCACCAACATCGAAATCATCGACCGCTTCTTCGGCCCCGACGAGGTGGCGGAAATATGGCTGACCTTCAGCGACCCGCAGATGAAGAACCCGCGCAAGCGGCTCTCGAGCACCTTCTTCCTGGACCGCTATCGACGCTTTCTCACTGACGGCGGCACGGTGCACCTGAAGACCGACTCCAACTTCCTCTTCACCTACACCACGCTCATGGTGGAGAAGAACCACCTGCCACTGCTCTTCCGAACGGAAGACCTCTACCACACGGATGGCATCGACGAAGCCACACGCCGCATACTGGCCATACAAACCTACTACGAGAGGCAATGGATGGAGCGCGGACTGAACATCAGATATATGAAGTTTTGCCTGCCACGGGAAGGCCGCCTGGAGGAGCCCGACGTGGAAATTCCACTCGACGACTATCGCAGCTACTATCGCTCCAAGCGCAGCAGTCTGGAATTTAGTGTTTAGCAACATAGAAGAAACAAATGACGATGAACAACAGAATCAAGACCTTCCTTTTGGTCATCATGCTGATGCCCCTCGGTATGAGAGCTCAGCAGAGCTTGAGTGTAGTGAACGATTCGGCCGGCCAACTGGCCAGGCAACTGCCCGACAGCATGCGCTTCCAGGTGAGTGAGCTGCGGGTGAAAGGTCCGCTCAACGGAGCCGACCTGCGCGTCCTGCAGGCCATAGCCAACCGGCAGAAAGCCAAGCAGAAGACCGACTGTCTGCTGCGGCTATTAGACCTCAGAGAGACGGAAATCGTGGAGGGGAAAGACGGCATGAAGACCCGCGCCAACGTGATGCCCGACCGCATGTTTGCCGGGGCTAAGGGGCTGGAGAGCATCGTGCTGCCCCAGGGAATAATCAACGTCGGGAGCCATGGATTCGACGGCTGTTCAAGCCTGACGAGCGTGGAAATGGGCAGCGAACTGACCGAAATAGGGAGTTTCGCCTTCAACGACTGTTCGGCTCTGGAACAGCTGGTGCTGCCCGCCTCGCTGCTGGAGATTGGCGAGGGAGCCTTCAACGACTGCGAGTCGCTCAAGGCCATCAGCCTGCCCGAACGCACCACCACACTGGGAGCACGCGCCTTCAGCGACTGCAAGCAACTGGAATCGGTGGCTCTGGGAAGTGGCATCACCGAACTGGGCAACTCTACTTTCGAAGACTGCGAGCGACTGCGAAACATCGAGTTGCCTCAAGGGCTTACCGCCATCGGCAACAATGCCTTCGCCCAATGCACCAGTCTTGACGCCATCGTCATTCCCGACGGCGTGAAGACCATCGGCTCGGGAGCCTTTGGCGGCTGCCAGCAGTTGCAGACGGTGGTTGTGGGCGGCGCTGGCAAAATTGGCAGCAATGCCTTCCGCGACTGCAAGAGCCTGCGCTATATCGACCTGCCCTCAACGCTCAACGACCTGGGCAACAATGTCTTCCAAGACTGCTCGAGCCTTGAGTCGGCAGAGATAAACGGCAGCATCAAGACCCTGCCAGGAAGCACCTTCCAGGGATGCACCTCGCTGCAGGCCGTCACCCTGCCGTCGTCGCTCAATGCCATTGGCAGCGAGGCCTTCCAGGACTGCAAGAGCCTGGCCAACATCTCGCTCCCACAGTCGTTGCGCAAGGTGGGCAGCGAGGCTTTCCGTGGCTGCACGTCGCTGCAGGCCATCGTTGTTCCCAACGGCGTGACGTCTATCGGCAGCCATGCCTTCCGCGACTGTCGCGCGCTGCGCTCTGCCGACATTCAGGGATTCATCAAGACGCTTGAGAACGACCTGTTCAACGGCTGCGGCAGTCTGGCTGAAGTGCAGCTCCCCAACACCATTGAGAGCATCGAAGGCAGCGTGTTTGAAGGCTGCGCCAGCCTCACGGCGTTTGAAATGCCCATCGCCGTGAAAAGCGTTGGCAGCAGCGCCTTCAAAGGCTGCGCGGCGCTGCAAAGCATCACGCTGAGCACAGCCCTGAAGAAAGTGGGCGGCAGTGCTTTCGCTAAATGCGCCAGTCTGAGAAACGTAAAAAGCAATGCTTCACTGGCGCCAAAAATAGAGAAGAGCACCTTCAAGGATGTTCCCGTGGGAGCTGCCCGTCTGGAGGTGCCTAAAGGCACTCGGAACTTCTACACCGTGGACAAATA
>CAMOPD010000178.1 GCA_946622085.1 uncultured Prevotellaceae bacterium
AGTCAACAGATGCGTTGACTCCAGTCAACAGACAGCAAACTGCCCGATTGCACATTGAAAGCAGGCCGGAACAGACTTGACACACCGGCAGCTGCACAGACGGCCAGGCGCAACAAATGGGGGGCTAAAGTTTGGAGAAGTGGCAAAAAGTGCTTATATTTGCGCAAAACGCATAAGAACGCAGGCTGAAGGATGAAAGAACTACCCCCCTTTACAAGCACTATATTAATATGGTACGCGCGCAATGGGCGCGAACTGCCGTGGCGCGGCACGCGCGACCCCTATGCCGTGTGGCTGAGCGAGGTGATATTGCAGCAGACGCGCATAGAGCAAGGGCGCGACTACTGGCTGCGCTTCATGGAGCGCTGGCCCACCGTGGAGGCGCTGGCGGCGGCAACGGAAGACGAGGTGCTCAGGCAGTGGCAAGGCCTGGGCTACTACAGCCGTGCGCGCAACCTGCACCAGGCGGCGCAGCAGATTGTGGCCGCGGGGCGATTTCCCTGCACGCTGGAGGGCATCAGGGCGCTGCGCGGCGTGGGCGACTACACGGCGGCGGCCATCGGCTCGATAGCCTTTGGGCTGCCGGCGGCGGCGGTAGACGGCAACGTGTATCGCGTGCTGGCGCGCCACTTCGGCATCGGCGTGCCCATCAACACGGGCGAAGGCAAGAGGACGTTTGCTGCCCTGGCCCAGGAGCTGCTGCCTGCCGGCGAGGCGGCCGCCTTCAACCAGGGCATGATGGACTTCGGGGCCATGGTGTGCACGCCGACGTCGCCCCACTGCGCGGACTGCCCGCTCAACGCCACCTGCGAGGCACTGCACTCGGGGCGCGTCGGCCAGCTGCCCGTGAAACGCCGCACGCTGACGGTGAAGACGCGGCAGCTGAAATACGTCTACGTGAGCTGCAACGGCCTCACGGCGCTCCACCGACGCGGGGCCGGCGACATCTGGCAGGGGCTCTGGGAGCCGTTGCTCATCGAGGGCGACAAACCGCTGCCCCCCATGGAGGGGCAGCTCAGACTGGTGGCCCAGGGCGTGAAGCACGTGCTCACCCACCGCGTGCTGCTGGCCGACTTCTACGTGCTGGAGACAACAAAAAAGCCGGAGCTTCCGCCCGGCTACATCTGGATAGAGGAAAAGGACATAGACCGCTATGCCCTGCCCCGACTGGTGGAGAAACTGTTGGAAGTGAAGAGTGAACAGTGAAGAGTGAAGAGCTTTTAAGTGAAGAATGAAGAGTGAAGAGTGAAGAATTTGCTGCCGCCATACCCTCTGAAACTAATAATGAAGAGTGAGGAGTGAAGAATTTCCTTCCGAAGTCCCAATAATCAGAGGGTATGGCGGCAGCAAATTCTTCACTCTTCACTCTTCATTCTTCACTTTAAATTCTTCACTTCACAGTCACGAGCTCATACTTCATGCTGCCCAGGCCAATCTGCTGGGCATAGTCAACGATGTAGGTGCCGTGCTGACGGTTGATGCGCTCGATGAGCGGCTTGTTGTCGTCGCCGGGTGTTGCCTTGTGGTTGAACACCAGGTCGAGACAGGCCTTATCGAGTGCCACGGGGTCGGTGCTGGCCAGGATGCCCATGTCCTTGAGCTTGGGGTCGGCCGGATGGGCGTCGCAGTCGCAGTCGACGCTCATATTGTTCATCACGTTGATGTAGAGAATGCGCTCGCCATGGCCAAACCAGTTGTGCACGGCCTGTGCTGCGGCTGCCATCGACTCGAGGAATCCGTCCTGATCGTCGATGTGCTGCCAGCAGAAAGCCGGGTCGTCGGTGAAGCCCGCAGAGTGGATGTAGGCCTTGCCGGCAGTGGAAGCTACGCCGATGCTGGCGTTCTTGAGCACGCCTCCGAAGCCGCCCATGGCGTGGCCCTTGAAGTGGGCCAGATTGATCATGAAGTCGTAGCTGCCCAGGTGGTCGCCCACGATGTCGTATTTGATGTGACGGCGGTCTTGCACGGGAATGCGCATCTGGCCGAACTCGTCCATGATGTCGACGGCGGCAATGCTGTCGAAGCCATGTTCGTGAACGGTGGCCCAATGCTTCGTCACGTCCTGTCGGCTGCCGCCATAGGCCGTGCAGCACTCCACGATGGTTCCATCCACTTCTTCAACGAGAGGGCGTATGAGCGTGGGCTTCAGATAGTTGTTGCCTCCGCTCTCGCCCGTGCTGATCTTCACGGCTACGCGGCCTTCGGCCTTGCGGCCAACGGCTTGATAGATTTTGACTAAGGCCTCGGGGGTGATGTCGCGGGTGAAATAGACCTTCGACTGTGCAAAGGCGGCAGCACTCAGCAGAATGGCCGCAGCAAAAAACAATGTTCTTTTCATTTCTTTTGGATAGGTAGATTGGTTATTATTCTTAATCGATGATTACAGCCGCAAAGGTAGAAATAACAAGTGACAAACGCTAACCAAAATTACGGTTTTCCTTTCACAAATGGCTTATTCGGGGGAAAATGCTAATCATTTGTTTGGAACAACGGAAGAAAATCGTTAATTTTGTGGGCTGAGAAACCAAGAACTTCAGAAATATGTTTGGAACACAGGAAATCATCATTATTGCGCTCGTCATACTGCTGCTCTTCGGCGGCAAGAAGATACCCGAACTGATGAAGGGGCTCGGCAAGGGCGTGAAGAGTTTCAAGGACGGCATGAACGACGTGGAGGAGACCTTCGGCAACGAGAAGAAAGAAGACGCCAAGAAAGCCGAATGACGGAGCAGACGGAAAACACAGGCACCTTCTGGGACCATCTGGACGCACTGCGAAGCTGCATCATCAGGGCTCTGGCGGCTGTGGTGGTGGTCGGTGTGGCAGCCTTCATGATGAAGGAAGAGCTCTTCGACGTGGTGCTGGCTCCCAGGTCGAGCAGTTTCGTCAGCTACCGGCTGCTGGGCGTGGCGCCCTTCAACCTGCACCTGATGAACATCGGCCTGACGGAACAATTCATGATACACATGAAGACCGCCCTCTACGCCGGACTGCTGGTGGCCTCGCCCTACGTGCTCTATGAGCTGTTCCGCTTCGTCAGCCCGGCCCTCTATGCCAACGAGCGGCGCTACGCCGTGTGGATAGTAGGCTCGGCCTACGTGATGTTCATCGTGGGCACGGCGCTCAACTACTTCCTGGTGTTTCCGCTCACCGTGCGCTTTCTGGGCACCTATCAGGTGAGTGCCGACGTGGCCAACATGCTGACGCTGCAATCCTACGTAGACACGCTGATCACGATGAGCCTGGTGCTGGGAGCCGTGTTTGAACTGCCTGTGGTATGCTGGGTGATGGCCCGCATGCACCTCATCGACGCCCGCTTCATGAGGCGCTACCGGCGCCACGCCTTGGTGGTGATTCTGATGGTGGCCGCCATCATCACGCCAACCACCGACGCGTTTACGCTCTTCGTGGTGGCACTGCCCATCTGGTTGCTCTACGAACTGAGCATAACAATAGTGAGAATAACGAACAAGGACTAAACCCCAAAACCATCTTATACAAAAACATGATGCTACGAAAAATCAGAACGACACTCGCCGTAGTGTTCTTCGTGTTTGTAACACTACTGTTCCTCGACTTCACGGGAACGCTGCACCACTGGCTGGGATGGACGGCCAAGATGCAGTTTCTGCCGGCATTGCTGGCGCTGAACGTGGCAGCGCTGGTGGTGCTCATTGCGCTGACGCTCGTCTGCGGGCGAATCTATTGTTCCATCATCTGCCCGCTGGGCGTCATGCAGGACGTGATAGCCTGGCTGCACAACCGCCGGAAGAAGAACCGCTACTCGTTTTCGCGCGCCAAGAACGGGCTGCGCTATGCGGTGCTGGCCGTGGCCGTGGCAGCATTCGCGGCCGGCATAGGCTCCGTGGTGGCACTGCTCGACCCCTACAGCGCCTACGGGCGCATGGCATCCAACCTGCTGCAGCCCGTCTACATGTGGGGCAACAACGTGCTGGCAAGCCTGGCCGAGAAGATGGACAGCTATGCCTTCTACAGCGTTGACGTATGGATGAAGAGCATGCCCACGCTGCTCATTGCCATCGGCACGCTGGTCATTATCTTCATCCTGGCATGGAAGAACGGCCGCACCTACTGCAACACCATCTGCCCGGTGGGCACGCTGCTGAGCTTCCTGGCCCGCTTCTCGTGGATGAAGATTCGCTTTGACGAGACGAAGTGCCGCAACTGCTCGAAATGCACGAAGAACTGCAAGGCCGCCTGCATAGACTTCAAGTCGCACAGCGTGGACTACAGCCGCTGCGTGGTGTGCGGCGACTGCATAGACAGCTGCAAATTCGGAGC
>CAMOPD010000179.1 GCA_946622085.1 uncultured Prevotellaceae bacterium
ATAGACCACTTCGTGGTGGAGCGCAATATCTCTAAACGAATGAAGAGAGGAGGTAAAAAATGAAACTCAACACTAACAGCAATTCGTACATTATTATATATAGTGCGATTCTCGTGGTCATTGTGGCCTTCCTGCTGGCTTTCGTCTATCAGGCCCTCAAGCCCCGGCAGGATGCCAACGTGGCGCTCGACGTGAAGAAGCAGATACTCTATTCGCTCAACATCCGCGGACTGGACGGCGCAGAAGCAGAAGCCAAGTACGCCGAGGTGGTGAAGCAGGAGAAGGACGCCGACGGGCAGAAAATCTATGAATGCCAGATTGACGGCAAGGATGTGCTCGTGGCCAGTCTCAAGGGCATGGGCCTTTGGGGCGGCATCAGCGGCTATCTGGCCATCGACGACGAAGGCAAGGTGTATGGCGCCTACTTCAACCATGAGAGCGAGACGGCCGGTCTGGGAGCTGAAATCAAGGACTCGCAGGCCTGGCAGGAGAAGTTCATCGGCAAGCAAATATGGGACGAGGCGGGCAACGTGGTGCTCAGCGTCGTGAAGAAAGTGGACCATCCGGCCACCCAAGTAGACTGCGTCACTGGTGCCACGCTGACATCCAACGGCGTTGATGCCATGATAAAAGATGGACTGAAGAACGTGAAGGGGTATGCAATAGGCAAGCTCATGGAGAGCATTGCAAACTCTGACTCCACCACTGTTGTTGAACCAAAAGCAAAGGAGGAATAAAACTATGGCATTATTCTCGAAGCAAAATAAGGAGGTCTTTACCAACCCACTGAATGCAGACCATCCCATACTGGGACAGGTGCTCGGCATCTGCTCGGCGCTGGCCGTGACGTCGCAACTGAAGCCCGCCATCGTGATGGGCCTGGCCGTGACGGTGATCACGGCGTTCTCCAACGTCATCATTTCGCTCATCCGCAACACCATTCCCAACCGCATACGCATCGTGGTGCAGCTGGTGGTGGTGGCAGCGTTGGTAACTATCGTTAGCCAGATTCTGAAGGCTTTCGCCTACGACGTGAGCGTGCAGCTCTCAGTCTATGTGGGCCTGATCATCACCAACTGCATCCTGATGGGCCGCCTGGAGGCGTTCGCCATGATGAACAAGCCCTGGCCATCGTTCCTCGACGGCGTGGGCAACGGACTGGGCTACGCCATGATTCTGGTCATCGTGGGAGCCGTGCGCGAACTGCTGGGCCGCGGCTCGCTGCTGGGCTATCAGCTCATACCCGACGCCTGCTATGACATGGGCTATGTGAACAACGGCATGATGACGATGCCTGCCATGGCACTCATACTCGTAGGGTGTGTGATTTGGGTTCATCGTGCATACTTTTATAAAAATTGAAAAGTTGAAAAGTTGAACAAATAAAAAAGATAATGGTTGAATAAGTTGAATTTTGAATGAAGAGTTTAACATGGAGACAAAGAGTGTCATCGAATATCTGAGCATACAATTTGCACTTCGCATCATCAAACTCTACAAGTATCTCACTGAAGAGAAAAAAGAGCATGTGATGGCAAAGCAAGTCTACCGCTGTGGCACCAGCATTGGAGCCAACGTGGCGGAGAGCAAGGGATCTCAGAGCGATGCCGACTTCATCAGCAAACTGAGCATAGCCTTGAAAGAGGCTTTCGAAACTCAATATTGGCTGATGCTGCTCCATGAGTCTGAAACCATTGATGACGCATCCTATCAGTCGATTGATAACGACATCAAGATAATTATTGGTACTCTGACCAACATTATCAAGAAGAAGAAGGGCTTGGGCTAATCTCTTTTTCAACTTTTAAACTTTTCAACTTTTAAACTTTTAAGTTATGGAACATGCAATAAGTCTTTTATTCCGGTCCATCTTTGTGGACAATATGATCTTTGCCTTCTTCCTCGGCATGTGCTCCTATCTTGCCGTGTCGAAGACCGTGAAGACCTCGTTGGGCCTCGGACTGGCCGTGACCTTCGTGCTCACCGTCACCGTGCCCGTGAACTATCTGCTGCAGACCAAGGTGCTCGGCCCCGACTGCTTGGTTGAAGGTGTCGATTTGAGCTACCTGTCCTTCATCCTCTTCATCGCCGTGATTGCCGGCATGGTGCAGCTGGTGGAGATGACGGTAGAGAAATATTCACCCTCACTCTATGCCGCACTGGGCATCTTCCTGCCGCTCATCGCCGTGAACTGTGCCATCATGGGAGCCTCGCTCTTCATGCAACAGCGCATCCTCATGGATCCCTCTAATTCGCAGGCCATCACCTCCGTGTGGGACGCCATCGTCTACGGCTTCGGCTCCGGACTGGGCTGGGCTCTGGCCATCGTGGCCATGGGCGCCATCCGCGAGAAGATGCAGTATAGCGACGTGCCCAAGCCCCTGCAGGGACTCGGCATCGTGTTTATCACCGTGGGACTCATGGCCATGGCCATGATGTGCTTCTCAGGCTTGAATATTTAATGAGTAATGAGAAATGGGTAATTACTCATTATTAACAGCAAATTAGAACATAGAATTATGGGACAGTTTATAGCATATAGCATCGGGGTATTCCTCATCGTGATACTCCTGCTCGTAATCATCCTGCTCGTGGCAAAGAAGTATCTTTCGCCCAGCGGAAATGTGAACATTGAAATCAATGGCGACCGCACCATCTCGGTGGCGCAGGGCAACTCGCTCATGTCGACGCTCAACGAGAATGGCGTGTTCCTGCCCAGCGCCTGCGGCGGCAAGGCGTCGTGCGGACAATGCAAGGTGCAGGTGCTCGAGGGGGGCGGCGAGATTCTCGATTCGGAGAAGCCGCATTTCACCCGCAAGGAAATCAAGGCCGGCTGGCGACTGGGGTGCCAGTGCAAGGTGAAGGGCGACCTGAAGATTCATGTCGACGAAAGCATTCTTGGCGTCAAGGAATATGAGTGCACCGTCATCTCCAACAAAAACGTGGCTACGTTTATCAAGGAGTTCAAGGTGCAGCTGCCGCCGGGAGCCCACATGGACTTCCTGCCCGGCTCCTATGCACAGATCAAGATTCCCCAGTTCGATTGCATTGACTACAACTCCTACGACCGCGACCTCATCACCCCCGAGTATGTGCCCTCATGGGAGAAGTTCAAGATGTTCGACCTGAAGTGCAAGAACCCCGAGCCCACCATTCGTGCCTACTCCATGGCCAACTATCCGGCCGAGGGCGACGTGTTCATGCTGACGGTGCGCATTGCCACGCCGCCGTTCAAGCCCGACCGCTCGGGATTCATGGACGTCAATCCCGGTATTGCCTCCAGCTACATCTTCTCGCTCAAGCCCGGCGACAAGGTGGTCATGAGCGGCCCCTATGGCGATTTCCACCCGCACTTCGACTCCAAGCGCGAGATGATATGGGTGGGCGGAGGCGCCGGCATGGCTCCCCTGCGTGCGCAAATCATGCACATGACCAAGACCCTCCACACTCGCGACCGCGAGATGCACTATTTCTATGGTGCCCGAGCACTGAACGAGGTGTTCTATCTCGACGACTTCCTGGGACTTGAGAAGGAATATCCCAACTTCCACTTCCATCTGGCCCTCGACCGTCCCGACCCGGCTGCCGATGCCGCCGGAGTGAAGTACACTCCGGGATTCGTTCATCAGGTGATGTACAACACCTACTTGAAGGACCACGAGGCTCCCGAAGACGTGGAATACTACATGTGCGGCCCTGGCCCCATGTCGAACGCCGTGGTTCAGATGCTCGATTCGCTCGGCGTAGAGCCCGAAAGTATCATGTACGATAACTTCGGAGGATGACGCAAACGGAAGCCTGAAACGAATCGCTGAAAGAGCCTATTCGTAGACGCAATAAGCAACTGAGAGAGAGGAAGCTCCAGCCGCCAGCAGGCTGATGGCTTCCTCTCTCTCTCTTTGAGTGCGTCGGGGCAGGGGTGGGGCCTGTAATGATGAACCGTGGAAAAAATGTGCTGAGGGTGCCCGCCTCTTGCTATGCGCTTGTTAGCCCTTCGTACCTTTTTACCCTGTCACCAATAAAAAGGAAAGAGACAAGGCGCAAAAGCAACGCGTCTTGTCTCTTTCCTTGCAATGAAAAGTGGGGGAGAGTGTTATCTGATGACCACTTTCTTTCCGTTGTTGATGTAGATGCCCTTGGGGAGCACCTTGCGAGCGTC
>CAMOPD010000180.1 GCA_946622085.1 uncultured Prevotellaceae bacterium
GCTTACGGAACACACCAAACTCGTCGTCAAGGTCAACGAGGCAGGGCCAAGGGAAGGCGTGACGCTCGACGGCCTTTCGCATGGCATCGGTTGACTTGAATTCGTGGGCGAGGCTAAACACGTTCAGCCCACGATTGCGGTACTCGTTGTAGATGGGGATGATGTCGCAAGCGTCGCGGATGCAGGGAGCGCACCATGAGGCCCAGCAGATGACGAGCGTCAACTTGTCCTTGTAGTAGTCTGAAGCACGGACTTGCTGCCCGTCCATCGTGCGCACATCATAGTCGTTGTACTTTCGCCCGCAAATCTGATAACCCACAGTCTCTTGCTCAGCGATGCGCTGATGCACGGGGTGGTCAGGATAGAGCGTGGTGTATTGGCTGTGGTAGATGTCGAGCATAGCGGCTATGCCCGAGTCGTTGAAATGAAACCCATTGAGCCGTTCGTCAAGTTCGAACAGGAAACCGAGCATCGGGTGGGTCTTGTAGTAGTCGAGCGTCCATTGGTGGTATTCGTTCTCCAATTCCGCCATCGCCGTTTCATCGTTCTCGTCCAGTTTTTCATAGGCAGGCATGAACTTCGCTTCAGCTTCTTGTTCCATAGCGTGCCATGCTTGGTATTCCTTGCCTGTGGATTGGATGTCGAACTTGTCGCCGTCAAGACGGACAGTGACAGTTGCACCGTTCTCGACAAAAAACGCCTCACTTCGGCTTGTCATCCCTTTCTCCATCACCTCACCGAAGTCCACGATGTGCCAGCGCTCTATCTGCGCATCCTCCACGTCGCACTCAAAGCATCCGTCATTCAACGCAGGGCGCAGTGTGCTGTTCTTCGGGTCTTCGCCATCGCGATATATCCTCAGTTCTACAGGTGTTGTCCCTTCAGCTACAGAGCCTACAACATGGCATTTCACTTGCGCCTGCCCCGTCACCCAGACGAGGGCAAACAGGATGGTGATGATGGATTTCTTGTTCATTTTCATTGTATTACTATACCTTATTTATTATATATACGCCACTTTCGCGGGAATATTTCTCTGCGAGAAGTTAAAATTATTCAAATGATACTATTTGGATAAAACTCTTAGGCTTACGGAGTGACTCACTTCAATATAGACCCGCCAGGAAAAAACAACGAAGCGGCAGAGAACAACTTCAATCATAATCGGTTTTTTCTAATCATGACTACGCCCGCCCCTTGACAAATAAGCAAGAAGAAGAAATAATTGAGGCAAAATGGCGGACAAAAGCGCAAAAAGCACTATCTTTGCACTGGATTTATGGCCTTACGCGAACAAATAGCCATAGGCCATCATAAATAAAGGAACTATCATGAACATGAAACGAATTCTGAAAAACAAACTGCTCATTCCCGTGGGCATCTGCGTACTGGTGGTGGCGGGACTGCTCTACTACTATTTCCTCTCCAACGCTACAGGCAAGGATGAGACGCAGTATCTATACGTAGACCAGGACGACAACGTGGACTCGGTGTTTGCCAAGATAACGCCTCTGCTCAACGGCCACGGACTGAAGGGCTACAAGACGCTGGTGCGCCATAGCAGCTACGGCGAACACGTACGCACGGGCCGCTATGCCATTGAGCCGGGCGACGGAGCCCTGACGCTCTTCCGCCACATCAAGAACGGACTGCAGACGCCCATCAACGTGACCATACCCTCGGTGCGCACGCTCGACAGGCTGGCGGGTGCCGTGGGCCGGCGGCTGATGATCGACAGCGCCACCGTGATGAATGCCATCAACGAGGCGCAACTGAGCAGGAAATACGGCTACGACTCGCTGACGATGGCCTGTCTCTTCATTCCCAACACCTACGACATGTACTGGAACATCAGCGTGGAGAAATTCCTCGACCGCATGGCCAAGGAGAAAGACCGATTCTGGAATGCCGACCGCACATCGAAAGCCCGGATGATGGGGCTCAAGCCCGAGCAGGTGGTGACGCTGGCAAGCATCATCGACGAGGAGACGGCCAACGACGCCGAGAAGCCCATGGTGGCAGGCATGTACTACAACCGACTGAAAATAGACATGCCGCTGCAGGCCGACCCCACCATCAAGTTTGCCCTGAAGAAATTTGAACTGCGACGCATCTGGAATAATCTGCTACAGGTGAAGAGCCCCTATAATACCTATATTAATACGGGACTGCCCCCGGGCCCCATTCGCGTGCCGTCGGTGGCCGGCATTGACGCCGTGCTCAACTATGCCCACCACGACTATCTCTACATGTGCGCCAAGGAGGACTTCAGCGGCACCCACAACTTTGCCCGCACCTATGCCGAGCATCTGCAGAATGCCGCCCGCTACAGCAAGGCGCTTAACGAGAGGGGTATCAAATAGGAAGTTTTGTCGAAGGTGCGGGAGTGCGGTGAATGTCGTGGGTACGAGGATGCGGGGGTACGAGAGAAAGCCCCTCTCCCGTCTCCCCAAAGGGGAGAAGACCGAAGCGCTCTGGTACATTTCTCTCTCCTCTCTCCTCTAAAAAAAACGTGCCCACGTACCCACGATAACTATCGTACCCACGATGAGGAAGGAAGAACGAACCAACGTGGCTCGAAAAGAGAAATGACCTAAGACTCTATAAAAAGCGAAATGCCCGGCTCTTCACAGAGTTGGGCATTCAATCTCAATAGGTATTAGCTTTTTTAAGGTAAAAAGATTGTATTCAGGATAACGGCCACAAAGGTAAAGTTTTTTTGAAGCGGAAGCAAATAATAATCCATGTTTTATAACATGTTTTTGATAAATTCTGAAAAAAAACATTCAAAATGATGAAAAACGCGGGGAATGACCTGCCTGGCATGTCAAGGTGGAGCCATTCAGAAAAGCATAAATAAATTTGGCTTTTCGCGTGCTTATTCGTACCTTTGCAATCAAAATAAAACGCATAAGATTATGGCAGAAACAAAAGAAAACATTGGTGAAGAGAAGAGAAGCCTGAACTTCATCGAACAAATGGTGGAGAAAGACTTGGCAGAAGGCAAGAACGGCGGACGCATACAGACGCGCTTCCCGCCAGAGCCCAACGGCTATCTGCACATTGGCCATGCCAAGGCCATTGCCATGGACTTTGGCATTGCCAAGAAATACGGTGGCATTTGCAACCTGCGCTTCGACGACACCAACCCCGTGAAGGAAGACACGGAATATATTGAAAGCATAGAGCACGACATCAAGTGGCTGGGATTTGAGTGGGCCAACGTTTACTACGCCAGCGACTATTTCCAGGAGCTGTGGGACTTTGCCGTGTGGCTCATCAAGCAAGGCCGCGCCTACGTTGACGAGCAGAGCGCCGAAGTGATAGCCCAGCAGAAGGGAACCACCACCAGCCCCGGCACCAATAGCCCCTTCCGCGACCGACCCGTGGAGGAAAACCTGCGCCTGTTTGAGTTTATGAACAGCGGCCAATGCGAGCCAGGCACTCTGGTGCTGCGTGCCAAGATTGACATGGCCCACCCCAACATGCTCTTCCGCGACCCGCTCATCTATCGCGTGCTCAACATTCCGCACGTGAAGACGGGCTCGAAGTGGAACGCCTACCCCATGTATGACTTCACCCACGGACAGAGCGACTATCTGGAGGGAGTGACTCACTCGCTGTGCACACTGGAGTTTGTGGAGCACCGCCCCTTGTACGACCTGTTCGTGACATGGATGAAAGAGTATAAGGGCGAAACCGAAAACATAGAAGACAACCGCCCGCGCCAGACGGAGTTCAACAAGCTGAACCTGAGCTACACACTCATGTCGAAGCGCAACTTGCTGGCCCTGGTGAACGAGCATCTGGTGAACGGATGGGACGACCCCCGCATGCCCACCATCTGCGGATTCCGACGTCGCGGCTACAGCCCCGAGAGCATTCAGAAATTCATTGATAAGATCGGCTACACCACCTACGACGCGCTGAACGAGATGGCGCTGCTGGAAAGTGCCGTGCGTGACGACCTGAACGGTCGCGCCCTGCGAGTGAGCGCCGTGCTCGACCCCGTCAGGGTGGTCATCACCAACTATCCGGAAGACCAGATTGAGCAACTGACTGCCGTGAACAACCCCGAAAACGAGGCCGACGGAAGCCACACCGTGGAGTTCACCCGCGAGCTGTGGATTGAGCGCGACGACTTTATGGAAGT
>CAMOPD010000181.1 GCA_946622085.1 uncultured Prevotellaceae bacterium
AACCTGAAGGAACGCCGCAACCGTCGCGACCTCACCATCCGCATGCAGCAGTTCTTCGACCACTACATGCTCAATGCCCCCATGCCCGCCTGGATGAAACATGGTGTGCCTACCATGAAGAAAGGCCAGTACTTCGGGCTGGAGAATGCCGATGCCGCAGAGTGAGATGGATTAATCGTGGGTGCGGTTCTATATCGTGGGTGCGTGGGTGCGGGGGGACGGGGGTACGGGGGTGCGAGATATGCATTGTCCGTTGTAGCAGGCGCTCGTTGCTATTCTCGTTCCCCCGCACCCCCGTCCTCAAGTATGTTGCGACCCCGTCGCAACCCAATCCCCCCGAAAAGGCCATACACAGGCCCATGTGCTCCTCCATCTTATAGCGGCCAAAAACTTGGCCAAGTGAAATCTTTTTCCTATTTTTGCAGTATGATAACATGCAGAAACCAAAATCTATAAAGCGTATGATGAAAATGAACTTCCGACTTGCAGCCGTGGCGTGCGCCGTGGTGATGGCGATGCCCGCCGATGCCCGCCGCCCCCTGAAGAAGGCTGCACCGAAAGACAGCACCCGCCAAGTGTTTATCTATTGTCCCGGCGAGCGCGAGGGGCTCCACATCGCCCAGCTCGACAAGGGCGGCCAGTGGCGCCATCTGGGCCAGCTCTGCCAGAGCGACTACTCCCAGTGGGGCTCGCAGAAGCGCATGTTCAGCCCCTACGTGCTGCGTGCCAACGACGGTTCCTGGCGTGCTGTGTGGGGCGTTGACGACAAGGCGCCCTGCTTCGCCGCCGCCTATAGCGACGACCTCATCACGTGGCGGCCGCAGGACTATCCCCGCATGTCGGCCCAGGGCGTGAAGAAGCCCGTCATCTTCAAGGTGAAGAGCGACGACGCGCAGCACGAACGCTTCATGATTTTCTACGAAACGGCCGACGGCAGCCTGCGGCAGACCATCGCCGAGAACGACTTCCGCACCTTCAGCCCCGACAAGGAGGCCGGCGAGCACGCGCACGACATGATCAGGAAATACTCGCTGCTCAACGACACCGTGAGCATCGACGGCAAGCGCCTCTCGGGCGAGGTGTTCCGACTCAATCCCTCGGAGCTGCAGAAGATTGTGGCCCACTTTGAACGCCAGAAAGCCGATGCACAGCTCAGCCGTGAGACGATGAAGGACGACGCGCGCCGCTATGCCGGCATGAAGAACGTGCAGGCCACGCTCACCGTAGACCCCAAGCGCGAGAAGGCCATCAGCAATCAGCTCATCGGCGTGTTCTTCGAGGACATCAGCTATGGGGCCGACGGCGGACTCTATGCCGAGATGGTGCAGAACCGCGACTTCGAATATTCGGCCGCCGACCATCAGGGCTGGACGGCCACCACGGCCTGGGAGTCGGCTACGCCCATTGACGTGCAGACCGAAGCACCGCTCAGCCCTCACAATCCCCACTATGCCGTGCTCTCGTCGCAGGCCATCAGCAACACCGGCTGGGACGGCATGGCGCTGCAGGCTGGCGAGAACTACGAGTTCAGTTTCTTTGCCCGCTGCACTGACTGCAAGAAGAAGGATTTCACGGTGGCACTCACCGTGGGCGGCCTGTCGGTGGCCCAGGCCAAGGTGCACGTGCAGGGCACGGAGTGGCGGCGCTATAGCGTCATGCTGAAGAGCAGTGCCACCCATGCTGACGCCCGGCTGGTGCTCACGCCACTGAAGAAGGGCAGCGCTGCGGTGGACATGATATCGCTCTTCCCCGAAAAGACCTTCTGCGGACGCAAGAACGGCCTGCGCGCCGACCTGGCGCAGGCCATTGCCGACCTGCATCCCAAGTTCGTGCGCTTCCCGGGTGGCTGCATGAGCCATGGCGACGGCATTGGCAACATCTACCATTGGAGCCACACCGTGGGACCACTGCAAGACCGCCGTCCGGCACGCAACCTCTGGAACTATCACCAGACGCGCGGACTGGGATTCTTTGAGTATTTCCAGTTCTGCGAGGACATCGGGGCCGAGCCCCTGCCCGTATTGGCCGCTGGCGTGCCCTGCCAGAACTCGGCTCCCGACGAGAATGGCTATGGCGGACAACAGGGAGGCATACCCATGGAGGAAATGCCAGACTATATTAACGAACTGCTCCACCTCATCGAGTGGGCTAATGGCGACCCCGCCACGTCGGAGTGGGCCCGCATGCGCGCCGAGGCCGGACATCCTGAGCCTTTCCATCTGAAATACATCGGCATAGGCAACGAGGACATCATCTCCACGGCCTTCGAGGAGCGCTACGCAATGATTTGCAAGCATATCCGCCACATGTATCCCGACATCAAGATTTGCGGCACGGCCGGACCCTTCCACGCTCCCTCGGCCGACTATGTGGAGGGGTGGCGCTTTGCCCGTGAGAATGCTGCCCTGCAGGATCTGGTAGACGAACACTACTATGAGTCTACGGGCTGGTTTCTCAACCATCAGGACTACTACGACCACTACCCGCGCACGGGGCCGAAAGTCTATCTGGGCGAATATGCCTCGCGCACACGCACCATGGAGTCGGCACTGGCCGAGGCCATCTATCTCTGCAACATTGAGCGAAACGCCGATGTGGTGGCGATGGCCAGCTATGCGCCTCTGCTCTGCAACAAGAAGCACCAGAACTGGAATCCCAACATGATTTATTTCGACAACCAGAGCCTGGAGACAACGCCCAGCTACGAAACGCAGCGCCTCTTCTCGCTTCATGGCGGCGACCGCTATGTGGCGTCTACACTGGCCTTGAAGGCCGATGCGGGCACCCCCGAGACGCGCCTCTCGCAGGAGCGAAAGCTCAGTCAGCGCGTGGCGGCCAGCGTGGTGCGCAACTCCACGACGGGCAAGACCTGTCTGAAACTGGTCAACGCACTGCCCGTGGAGCTCTCTCTTTCGCTCAAGGGAATAACCATCCCCAAGGGGGCCAAGGTGGAAGGCTTCGAGGGCAGTCCGGCCAGCGAGAAGGCCAAGTGCACCAGCGGCACGTATGCCGACGCCCTGAAGCTCCCGCCATACTCCTTCAGAGTGGTGGAGTGGTAGCAGTTACATGAAACTCTTCTTCCTGTAGAGACGCGCCGACAGCGCGTCCCTATGTGTAATCGGGCAGTTCTCTTATCGAAATCGGCGTGGTTACTGTCTGTTGACTGGAGTCAACGCATCTGTTGACTGGAGTCAACAGTTCCGTTGACTTAAGTCAACAGATCTATTGACTTAAGTCAACAGACAGCATTCGGCCTGTTCTCGGTGAGAAACCAGGCTTTTTACTAAGTATAAGGAGTCTCTTTGTTTTTTTTATTGGTGGAGCTTTGGGAAAACGGCCTGAAGGGCCAACTGCTCATAGCCAAGGATGGGCGCCCTGTGTGCACTTTTGCGCCGTTCAAAGATACAGGCCCCACCCCTGGCCCCTCAAGGGGAGGGGCAGGGGTGGGGCCTGTAATTATGATCACGACAATTTGTTACCTATTTTACTCAACTTTCGCAAGCTTGCTCCTTGTCTACTCTGACATGAGAAACTTGAATAATAGATCTGTGTTCGTCCGCGCAAACCGAGGTAGTAGAGTACCCGTCAGATGATGATCCGCTGTGTCCCCCCAAATCCCACCAAGTGTTCAAACGCATGTTCATCCTGCGGGAACAGTCCGGCGTAGATGCCAGCGCAGATGAGCACCCCTCCATGAGCAAAGATGGCCACGCGCCGAAAGGGCTTCTGTCGCAGTTCGTCGAGAAAGGCCGCCACCCGTTCATAGAGCAAGGGGAAGCTCTCGCCGTTGCGTGTGGCCAGGTGCATGTAGTCGTTGTACCACATCTGCAGCGCGTCGTCCTTTATTTCGTCGTAGCGTTGCATTTCCCAGTCGCCCATGTTCATTTCCTTCAGCCGGTCGTCGAGCGTGGGGTGGGTGAATCCGCAGTAGGCAGCTAATTTGCGGGCACGCTGCAGCGGCGAGGAGAACACGTGGTCGAACTCCATTCCGCTGATTTCTTCCTTTGTCCGGGCTGCCTCCTCCTCGAAGGTGTCGCTCACGTCAACGTCGCTCCATCCGTAGCACGTGCCACGAGGCACGGCCACGCTGGTGTGTCTGATAAGAATTACTTCCATGGTGTT
>CAMOPD010000182.1 GCA_946622085.1 uncultured Prevotellaceae bacterium
CTCACTACCCGTGAGTGGCGTTCTTACTACCCGATATTGATTTTCAGCACTTTACGGAGGTGCGCTGCGAGGGCCGAAAAAGTTGTGAATTTTCTTTACAAAACGCAAACGTTTCCCAGGGCTGTTTAGTACGCTTGATGTAGGGACGCTTATGTGTTCAATGTAAGTGAAGAGTGAAGAGTGAAGAATTTTCTACCGCCACATTATCCGCAGGCGATTCTTCACTCTTCACTTGCAATAGGTTCATTTCCCAGCGAAGAGCTTGTCGAGATAGGTGTAGAAGCTGGGGTCTTCGCCTGTCACGGTGTGGACAATCTTGCCCTCGGGGTCGATGACAATCTTCGTGGGGAATCCCTTGACGCCATAGTCACCCAGCACGGGCGATTCCTTCGGGTTGTAGACGTGCAGCCAGGGCAGCTTGTGCTTCTCTATGGCAGCCTTCCAGTTGTCGTAGGTGTCGTCGCAGTCGATGCCCAGAATCTCCATTTTCCCCTTATACCTATTATAATATTCCTTCATCTTGGGGAATCCCTTGATGCACCAGGTGCACCAGCTGCCCCAGAAGTCGAGCACCACATATTTGCCTTTGAGCGAGCTGAGCTTCAGCGGCCGGCCATTGATGTCCTTGAGCGCAATTTCGGGAGCCACGCGCCCCACGGCCTGCAGTTCGGCCGACTTCTGCTCGTCCTTCTGCTGAGCCTCGTAGTCGTCGATGGCCCTCTGATAGTAGGTCTTCATGCGTCCGTTCTTCACGCTGGGGGCCAGCAGTGCGGCGCCTTCACGCATCTTGCTGGGCGGCAGGAAGGGCACCACGGCGGCCGCCACCTCGCTCTGGGCGTGCTCCTTGATGAAGTTCATGAGCGTCTGCTCCATCTGCTGCTGCAGCGGTGCGTTCTCGCGTTCAAAGATGGCCGTCACCGAGTCTTGCGGCGTGCCGGTGCGTGCCATGTCGATGCATCGCTGCGTGAGCGCGCGCTGTTTCTTCTGCACCGCCTCCATGGCCACTTCGGCCTTGTGGAACTCCTGATAGAACTCCGAGCCCCCCACTTCGTAGCCCATGTTCAGGTCGTTTCTTATCTCCAGCGTTTCGCCGGGCACGCCCACCACGGCCAGGTGGATTCCCTGCATGCCGCGCATCACTTGTGGTGCCACCATGTAGATCATTTGCGGCCTGTTGAGGGGGCAACTGAACTCGAAGGCGCCATCCTTCACGATGACTGTCTGCGGGTTCTTCTCGTTTTCCTCGGTTATCACGAGCAGCGTGTCGCCCACGCTGTTCAGATGGCCTTTCACGTGCAAACTGTTGTCATTGGCGCAACCCGCCACGACTGCTGCAATCAGGATGAGCGCAGCAAAACCTATTTGTTTCATCTTGTTGATTGATTTGGTTGTTGTTTTTTCATTTCGTTGTTATTACAACGAGTGAAGGAAAGAAAAGTTTGACTTTTTTCCGACTGTTTATGTTTTATTAGGGCAAAGCCAAATAAATTGTCGTTTGTTAACACTTCCGCTCCCTCTTACTTCGTCTGTCACACCCCCAAAAAACGTTAGCGGCAAAAATAGTTTTCTCACTCTATGTCTTTTTATGGAAAAAACACTATCTTTGCAGCATTGTATGTGCTCGCGAGCCCCTGCAGGAGTAAGAAGGCGGGGTTAGCCTGCTCGTCTGAGTGTGTGGTGTTTGAACAGTAATACAAAAAGCGAGAATATGAAGAAAACAGTTTTGGCCGTGCTGACCGTGCTGCTTGCCGGCAGTTGCGGCGAGAAGCAGGATACGGCCGTCAAGGCTCCCACAAGCGTAAAGACCGAAGTGGCCACCGGCGGCGGAGCATCCTCTACGGCAAGCTTCGTGGGCGTGGTGGAAGAGCGCGAAGCCACCGCCGTGAGCTTCACGTCGATGGGCGTGGTGAAGCGGGTGCTGGTGAACGAGGGGCAGGCCGTGAGCCGCGGCCAGCTGCTGGCAGTGATGGACGACACGCAGGCCCGCAACCTGCTGGCCGGCGCCAGGGCTGCCATGACTCAGGCCGAAGACGCGCTGGCACGCTACAAGATGCTCCACGACAACGGCTCACTGCCCGAAGTGCAGTGGGTGGAGATACAGAGCAAGGTGGCGCAGGCACGTTCGCAGCTCGAGGTGGCCAAGAAGAATGTGGCCGACTGCCGGCTGGTGGCTCCCGTGGGAGGCATCGTGGGCCGCAGGCAGACAGGCCCCGGCGAGACCGCCCTGCCCTCGCAGGCCGTGGTGACCATTCTCGACGTGAGCACGGTGAAGGTGAAGGTGTCGGTGCCCGAAGCTGAGATAGGACGCATCGGCGCCCACACGCCGACCGACATCTACGTGGAGGCGGCAGGCAAACACGCCCGTGGCTCGCTCATAGAGAAAGGCATAGAGGCCGATGCACTGACGCACACCTACGACGTGCGCATCAGCGTGCCTAATGGCGACCGCAGACTGCTGCCCGGCATGGTGGCCGACGTGCGCTTTGCCACGGGAGGCCAAGCAGGCGGGCGGCCCCAACTGCCCGTCACCGCCGTGCAGAAGAAGGCCGACGGCACGCTCTTCGTCTGGACAGTAGCCGCCGACAGCTCGGCCCATCGCACGCCTGTCACCATTGGCCCCTCCATGGGCAATCGCGCACTCATCACCAGCGGCATCGAACCGGGAGTGCGCGTGGTGACCGAGGGCTATCAGAAACTGAGCGAAGGCAGCAAAGTGAGATTTTAGTCACAACGAATCATAAGAACAACGAATTTGACGAATCTGACGAATTTGGAGGCGCAGACAAGGGGTGAAGCCCGTCGTGAAGACAGCTCATTCAACCCATCATGGGGGCGCGGAGCATGGGCGCGGTTTGTGATATTCGTCGAAAAAAACATATTCGCAGTTAAGGAAAACAGATGAAAGAGAAGATGAATTGGCTCAAGTGGCCACTTGAGCATTATCAGATAACGCTGCTCATCATTGTCCTACTCTTTGGGCTGGGCATCTATGGCATGTACGTCATGCCGAAGGACGAGTTTCCGGCATTCACCATCCGCCAGGGCGTGGTGGTGGCCGTCTATCCCGGTGCCACGAGCGAGGAGGTGGAGCAACAGGTGGCCCGACCGCTGGAGCGCTATCTCTTCACCTACGGCGAGGTGAACCGCATCAAGACCACCACCACCGCCCAGAACGGCATGTGCATGGTCATGGTGAGGCTCAACGACGACGTGAACAACAAAGACGAGGTGTGGAGCAAGATCAAGCACGGACTGGCGCTCTTCAAGCAGTCGCTGCCCAGCGGCGTGCTGGCGCTGGTGGCCAACGACGACTTCGGCAACACCAGTGCGCTGCTCATCGCCATCGAGAGCCCCGAGCGGAGCTACCGCGAACTGCAAGGCTATACCGACCGGCTCAGCGACCGGCTGCGGCGCATCCCCTCGGTGGCCAACGTGCGCATATATGGCGAGCAGAAGGAGCAGATATCGCTCTACGTGGACCGCCAGCGGCTGCAGGCCTACGGCATAGGCCAGCAGATGCTCTTCGGCAGGCTGCAGACGCAGGGCATCACCACCCTGAGCGGCAGCATCAGCGACAACGACCAGCAAACGCCCATCCACATTGAGACCACCGAGAACAGCGAGGAGGAGATAGCCAACCAGATTATCTTCTCCGACCCCGCAAGCGGGAAGGTGGCCCGAGTGAAGGACGTGGCCAGGGTGGTCAGAGAGTACGACAGCGGCGAGGGCTACATTGAGCAGGACGGCCATCCCTGCGTGCTGCTTTCATTGGAGATGACAGCAGGCAACAACATCGTGGACTATGGCAGGGAGGTGGACCAGGTGCTCAACGACTTCCGCCAGCAGGAACTGCCCGACGACGTCACCATCACGCGCATTGCCGACCAGCCCAAAGTGGTGAGCCTGAGCGTCAGCGACTTCCTGCGCGACCTGCTCATCTCCATGCTCATCATCATCCTGGTCATGATGGTGCTCTTCCCGCTGCGCTCGGCCATCGTGGCCGCCATCACCATCCCCCTGAGCACGTTCATCTCGGTGGCCATCATGTATCTGATGGGCATAGAGCTCAACATCGTGACGCTGGCCGCCCTCATCGTGGTGCTCGGCATGGTGGTTG
>CAMOPD010000183.1 GCA_946622085.1 uncultured Prevotellaceae bacterium
ATGTATGCCAACACCGTGGACTTCGGCTCCAACGCCTTCGGCATCAAGACGGCCTGCAAGACCTACTTCAACACCACGCCCAAGGCCATCAGCACCGAGCAGGCTGCCGTGCTCGTGGGCATGCTCAAAGCCACTACGTTCTACAATCCGCTCTCTAATCCCAAGAACAGTCTGGCCCGAAGGAACGTCGTGCTGAGCAACATGGTCAGGAAAGGCGACCTGACGCAAGCCGAATACGACACGATGTCGAAGACGCCCATCAAGCTCGACTTCAACGTGGAGACCAACTACGACGGCCAGGCCAAGTATTTCCGCGAGGCCGTGGCCGACTATCTGCAGGACTGGTGCCACGAAAACGGCTACGACCTCTACAGCAGCGGCCTGAAAATCTACACCACCATCGACACCCGCATGCAGAAGTATGCCGAGGAGGCCGCCATCAAGCAGATGAAGCAGGTGCAGAAGAACTTCAACGAGCACTGGCGCAACGAGGAGCCCTGGCAAGACGAGAACCACCACGTCATTCAGGGCTTCATCGAGGGCGTGGCCCAGCGACAGCCGTTCTACAAGTCGCTGCTGGCCAAATTCCCCAACAATCCCGACTCCATCAACTACTATCTCAACAAGCCCCACCGCGTGAAGCTCTTCGACTATGAGAAGGGAGAGATCGAGATGGAGATGTCGTCGCTCGACTCCATCCGCTATATGGTCCACTTCATGCACTGCTCGTTTGTGGCCATGGAGCCGCAGACGGGCGCCGTGAAGGCCTGGGTGGGCGACATCGACTTCAACTCATGGAAATACGACAAGGTGACGGCCATGCGCCAGCCCGGCTCCACGTTCAAGCTCTTCGTCTACACCGAAGCCATGAACCAGGGCCTCACGCCCTGCGACAAGCGCCGCGACGAATACATCCGCATGGAAGTGTTCGACAAGATCAAGCAGAAGGAAGTGACGTGGACCCCCTCCAACGCCAGCGGCTATTTCTCGGGCGACTCCATGCCCCTGAAGAGTGCCTTCGCCAAGAGCATCAACTCCATTGCCGTGCGCCTGGGACAGGAGATGGGCATCAGCAACATTGCCAAGACGGCCGTCGACATGGGCATCAAGAGCCCGCTCGACGAGACGCCCTCGCTGGCCCTGGGCTCCTCCGACGTCAACCTGCTCGAGATGGTCAATGCCTACTGCACCATTGCCGCGGGCGGCAAGCACCATGAGCCCGTGCTCGTGACCCACATCCTCGACAAGGACGGCAACGAAGTCTATCTCGGACCCTCCGACAGCCGCCAGGTCATCCCCTACAAGAGTGCCTTCCTCATGCAGCAGATGCTCATGGGCGGCATGCGCGAGCCCGGCGGCACGTCGCAGTCGCTCTGGGCCTATGTGGGCCATGCCGGCGACACCGACTTCGGCGGCAAGACGGGCACCTCGAACAACCACTCCGACGCCTGGTTCATGGGCGTCAGCCCCAAGCTGGTGTGCGGAGCATGGGTGGGAGGCGAATACCGCTGCATACACTTCCGCACAGGAGCACTCGGCCAGGGAGCCCGCACGGCGCTCCCCATCTGCGGCTATTTCCTCGAGTCGGTGTTCCGCGACTCCAACTTCAAGAAATACCATGGCCACTTCGACAAGCCGCGCGATGCCGACATCACCGACAACATGTACACCTGCTCGGGCTATGCACCCACGCAGAAGAAAGACACCATGGAGATTGACAGCGTGCAAATCATCGAGCAGGAAATCATGCTCGACGAGAGCGGCAATCCCGTGATGCAGACCATCACCGCCCCCGAAAACGAAACAGAGGCCGAGGAGGTGGTCATCGACCTCGACAACATGTAACTCCCCCACCCTTGCAACAGGAACCCCAGATTGACCTTGAGAACGCCGAGCTGCAAAACGCGCTCCAACTCATACAGTTTACCCGTCGTTCGCTCTTCCTCACCGGAAAAGCGGGCACGGGTAAATCCACTTTCCTGCGCTACATCTGCCAGCACACCAAGAAGAAGCACATCGTGCTCGCACCCACAGGCATAGCAGCCATCAACGCCGGAGGCAGCACGCTACACAGCTTCTTCAAACTGCCCTTCCACCCACTGCTGCCCAACGACTCGCGCTACTCCAACCGCAACATCAAGGAAACACTGAAATACAACGGCGAGAAGCGCCGCCTCATACGCGAGGTGGAGCTCATCATCATTGACGAGATCTCCATGGTGCGCGCCGACATCATCGACTTCATCGACCGCGTGCTGCGCATCTACTCGCGCAACATGCGCGAACCCTTCGGCGGCAAGCAGCTGCTCCTCGTGGGCGACATCTACCAGCTGGAACCCGTGCTCAAGGAGGAAGACCGCCAGTTCCTGCGCCCCTTCTACCCCTCGGCCTTCTTCTTCCACGCCCGCGTCTTCCGCGAGATGCAGCTCGTCAGCATCGAACTGCGCAAGGTCTACCGCCAGTCCGACCCCAACTTCATCTCCATTCTCGACCACATACGCACCAGCACAGCCACCTCCTCCGACCTGCAACGCCTCAACCAGCGCGTGGGCGCGCAGCTCGACCTCAGCGGCACCCAGCTGGCCATCACCCTCTCCACGCGGCGCGACACCGTAGACTACATCAACGAGCAGCGACTCAGCCAGCTGCCCGGCGAGCCCACCCTCTTCATGGGACAAATCATCGACGAGTTTCCCGAGAGCAGCCTGCCCACACCCATCGAGCTGCGCGTGAAGCCAGGCGCACAGATCATCTTCATCAAGAACGACATAGACCGCCGATGGGTCAACGGCACACTGGGCGTCGTCGAAGGCATCGACCAGCAGGAAGGCACCATCTACGTAGTGACCGAAGACGGCCAGCAACTCGAAGTGCAGCGCGAGCGATGGAGCAACATGCGCTACACCTTCAACGAGCAGGAGCAGAAGATAGAGGAAGAAGAGATAGGCGTCTACATACAGTTCCCCCTGCGCCTGGCGTGGGCCATCACCGTGCACAAGAGCCAGGGCCTCACCTTCCGCCAGGTCACCATCGACTTCACGGGCGGCGTCTTTGCCGGCGGACAGACCTACGTGGCTCTCTCGCGCTGCACCTCGCTCCAGGGCATCAGCCTGCGCGAGCCCATCCGCCGCGAGGAAATCTTCGTGCGACCCGAAGTGCAGCAGTTCGCACGCCAGTACAACGACCAGCGGCTCATCAGCACCGCCCTGCAGGAGAGCAAGGCCGACCGCCAATACCACGATGCCGCGGCAGCCTTCGACCGTGGCGACATGGACGCCTTCCTGACCAACTTCTTCCTGGCCATACACAGCCGCTACGTCATAGAGCAGCCCGCCGCCAAGCGACTCATACGCCGTAAGCTCAACATCATCAACCGCCAACGCCAAATCATCGACCAGCTGAAGGCCCAGCAGGCCCAACAGCAGAAGTTCCTCCGACAACTGGCCACCGAATACGTCATCCTGGGCAAGGAATGCGAGTCGGAAGGCATGCTGCCCGCTGCCCAGGCCAACTACCAGAAGGCGCTCCAGCTATGCCCCGAACACACCGAGGCCAAACGACGGCTGAAAAAGCTCAAACGCTGAGACCTCGCCCCCATCCCGAAAAGCATCCTTCGCGACAAACGAACGAAGCGAACAATGTAAATATTTTTCAAAGAAAATTAGGCCGTTTTTCGCATCAATTTTGGTGCTGAAAAGCCCCAAAAATCAGCACCTTTGTAAACGCCTGATAATCAGCACATTGTAGAAGGTCTTCATTTTTACGTTTAGTAAGCACGCCACTTACGCTTAGTAAGAACGCCACTTACTCATCGTAAGCACGCCACTTACTCATCGTGAGTGGCGTGCTTACTCGGCGACATCCCGGACACCCCGTTGCGAGTTTGTAAAGATTTTTCAGCATGAATTTCCTTTCTGAACGCGCCGTGGCGCTTCAGCCATCCGAAGCCCATTGGGACCCATTGCCAAGTTTTTAGCAGATTTTTCCGCAACACGAAACCATAATTCCACAATTATTTGTATCTTTGCTGACAGTTCGGGGAGAAATCCGAACA
>CAMOPD010000184.1 GCA_946622085.1 uncultured Prevotellaceae bacterium
CCAGTCAACAGGTGCGTTGACTTAAGTCAACAGGTGCGTTGACTCCAGTCAACAGGTTGCAAGTAGGCCGATTAGGGGTTGTAAACAAGGCGACGGCGGGTTCCGAGAAGGCCCGCCGCCATGAAGGGGCCGCATTAGCGGCGCTGAAAGATGATGGAACTGCCCAGCTTGCTCCTCCTGAGGAAGGCCTTGGGGCCTGCTGAGAAGCTGACGAGCCACTTGCGGGCCATGTAGTAGGTGAGGCCGAACTCCTGTTGCATGAGCGAGCAGGTGATGTAGTCGTGGTCGTTGAGATAGGCTTCGAGGCGGCTGCGCACGCCTTGCTCGTCGTAGATGGCCGAATGGCCCACGATGCCGCGTCCGCTGACGTTTTCGAATCCCACGGCCTGGCCCAAATGGCTGAGGAACGCCTTGTCGGGCGTGAAGCCCACCGACTCTATGCACACGTCGTGGCCGTTGATGGCGGCCGGGTCGGTGATGCGCGGCTTCTGGGCGTTGCCATCGTCGTCGACGACGGGCTTCAGTCCGATGCGCAGGAAGAAGGTGCCCAGGCCCTCGATGTGCAGGCGCTTATTGTCGAGCAGGAACTCCCTGATTTCGTCTTCGAGCACGGCGAGGGCCATATCCATGACTTCGGGCCGCATGGAGTGGTGCTGCTTGATATGCTCCATGAAGTCGGCCTTCATGGCGGTATAGTTGGTTTCGTGTCTCACTTGGAAAGTGTCCTTTCCGTCGGCATCCTTCATGGGGTTGCGATGCACGCTGAACTTGATTGTATGACTCATAATAATAAAAAGGTATAAGTGGTTAATAAATGATTATGTGGCAAAGATAAATATAAAAACCGAGAAAAGCTAATAGCCGGGCGAGAAATCTTCAGCAGATTTATTTTGCGGGGCATCATCATAATTAGGTATTTTCGGCGTTTATTTTAAAGATGCAACTGAGTTGCATTGTTTTTTTGTGTACCTTTGCATAGTGTTAATCGACCGCAAGGCGAAAAAGACGTAGAAAATGAGACTATCAGACCTGAAGACCGGCGAACGGGGCACCGTGGTGAAGGTGCTCGGCCACGGCGGATTCCGCAAGCGCATCGTAGAGATGGGCTTCATCAACGGCAAGGTGGTGGAGGTGTTGCTCAACGCTCCGCTCCAAGACCCCGTGAAGTATAAGATTATGGGCTACGAGCTGTCGTTGCGCCACGACGAGGCGCGCATGATTGAGGTGGTGCCCATGGAGCAGGAAGCCGCCACCGAGGGCGGCAATGCCTCCGACGAGCAGAGCCACGAAGGCATTCCGGCCGGCAGCAGCTCGCGCGAGGCTTTCCATCGCCAGCGCCACACCATTAACGTGGCCCTGGTGGGCAACCCCAATTGCGGCAAGACGTCGCTCTTCAACTTTGCCAGCGGAGCCCACGAACGGGTGGGCAACTATTCGGGCGTGACGGTAGACGCCAAGGAAGGCCACGCCGAATTTGAGGGCTACACGCTCAACCTGGTCGACCTGCCCGGCACCTATTCGCTCTCGGCCTACTCGCCCGAAGAGCTCTACGTGAGAAAGCAAATCGTGGAGAAGACGCCCGACGTGATCGTCAACGTCATCGACGCTTCCAACCTCGAGCGAAACCTCTACCTGACCACGCAACTCATTGACATGCACCTGCGTATGGTGTGCGCGCTCAACATGTTCGACGAGACCGAACGGCGCGGCGACCGCATAGACCAGCAGAAGCTGGGCACGCTCTTCGGAGTGCCCATGGTGCCCACGGTATTCAAGAACGGGCGCGGCGTTGACGACCTCTTCCGCATGGTCATCAAGATATATGAGAGCCGCGAGGGCGACCTGCCCGACTACCGGCACATACACATCAACCACGGCCACGAGATAGAAGACGGCATCAGCAACATACAGCAGCTGCTCAAGACCGACGAGAGCGTGCGCCACCGCTACTCCACCCGATTCCTGGCCATCAAGCTGCTGGAGAACGACCACGACGCCGAGAGCTACATCAAGACGCTGCCCTATGCCGAGAAGGTGTTCCAGGCACGCGACAAGGCCGCCCGACGCATCATGGAGGAGAAGAAGGTAGACTCCGAGACGGCCATCATGGACGCCAAATACGGATTCATCAACGGCGCCCTGCAAGAGGCACGCTACGAAGTGGGAAGCGCCGACGACACCTACCGGGTGACCCATGTGCTCGACCGCATCATCACCCACCGATGGCTGGGATTCCCCATCTTCCTGCTGCTGCTCTGGCTCATGTTCGAGACCACCTTCACGCTGGGCCAATACCCCATGGACTGGATAGAGATGGGCTTCGACTGGCTGGGCGAGCTCATCAGCACCACTCTGCCCGAGGGGCCGTTGCGCGCCATGCTCGTAGAGGGCGTCGTGGGCGGCGTGGGCTCCGTCATGGTGTTCCTGCCCCAGATACTCATCCTCTATGCCTTCATCTCCTTCATGGAAGACTCGGGCTACATGGCCCGCGCGGCCTTCATCATGGACAAGCTGATGCACCGCATGGGGCTCCACGGCAAGTCGTTCATACCGCTCATCATGGGCTTCGGATGCAACGTGCCCGCCGTCATGGCCACACGCACCATCGAGAGCCGGCGCTCGCGGCTCGTCACCATGCTCATACTGCCCCTCATGTCGTGCTCAGCGCGCCTACCTATATATATCATGATCATCGGCACGTTCTTCGCCGTGAAGTATCAGAGCACCATCATGATAGCGCTCTACGTCATCGGCATCGTCATGGCGGTCATCGTGAGCCGCGTCTTCACGCGGTTTGTGGTGAAGGGCGAAGACACGCCCTTCGTCATGGAACTGCCGCCCTACCGGTTCCCCACGTGGAAGGCCATCTTCCGCCACACATGGGAGAAAGGCAAGCAATATCTGAAGAAGATGGGAGGCATCATCCTCGTGGCCAGCATCATCGTGTGGGCACTGGGCTACTTCCCCCACAACGACGCGCTGGAGAAGCAGGCCCAGCAGGAGCAGAGCTACATCGGGCGCATAGGCAAGGCCGTGGAACCCGTGTTCCGCCCGCAGGGCTTCGACTGGAAACTCGACGTGGGCCTCATTGCCGGCGTGGGCGCCAAGGAGATAGTGGCCTCAACCATGGGCGTGCTCTACTCCGACGACGACTCGTTTGCCGACGACGACACCTTCACGCGCGACAACTCGGGCAAGTATGAGAAGCTGCGCGCCAAGATGGAGGCCGACGGCATCACGCCGCTCACCGCCTTCTGCTTCCTGCTCTTCGTGCTCATCTACTTCCCCTGCGTGGCCACCATCGCGGCCATCAAGAACGAGAGCGGCTCGTGGAAATGGGCCGTCTTCGCCGCCCTCTACACCACCACGCTGGCATGGGTAGTCAGCGCCGCCGTCTATCAGATAGGCCGCCTCTTCGGCTGATTCCCGCGGGGCCGCGCGGCTGAGAGCGCTGGCAGAAGCGACGACGGAGTTTTGGGAATCAAACGCATACGTACAGAGTTTTTCACGCAGATGGCGCAGATGGACGCAGATATTCATATTTCTGCTTCCATCTGCGCCGTCTGCGTGAATGAGCATCATCTATTGGTGCCGGGGAAAACTTGGCTACTGCCCTTTTCAAGATTTTAGCCATCTGCAAATAAAAAACGTTCAATAATATTTGCAGTTTTTACAAATTTTTACTATCTTTGCCATGACTAAACCAGCATTATCCGCCTGGAAGTCGATAAAAAGAAGCTATTCGTCGTTTGTAAGGCGGTGCTTCGGAAAGGCGTTTACTTAGCATTACCTTTCTGTGTGTTAATACTTTGAGACTCTTCTTGCAGAGAGGGACTACGCGAAGAACTTGAGCACAGAGATGGGCGAAAGTAGAAACTCCCATGCCTTTTTTATTAAACATTTAACTCACATTCTTATTATTCATTCGCTGATTTTGGGGGTTATGAGGCTTACTTTTTAAATTACAATTATTATGAAAAGAACACGAACGAAGAGCTTTCTCACAAGCACTCTGAACTTAGGCAGATGCCT
>CAMOPD010000185.1 GCA_946622085.1 uncultured Prevotellaceae bacterium
GTCGAGTTCGTCGCTGCGAATGGCCAGCTGGCTGAGTTCGGTGACGAGGTGGCGTTGCCTGTCGGCAAGAAAGCTGATGACGGCTTCCTGGGCGTGGGCGGAGCGGCTCTCGGCCAGATGGTCGCTGCCGTTGCTCAGGCAGACGTCGCACTGGCCGCAGACGTCGGCCCGGCGTTCGCCGAAATAACTGAGCAGCTGCTGGCTGCGGCACGTCTCGTCGTTCTTGGCATAGCCGATGACGGCTTCTATGCGCTCGGTGAACTGCTGCTTGCGCTCTTCGTAGATGGAGTGGGGGATGACTACGCGTTCGGTCTCCTCCCGTCGTTGGGTGTAGGTGATGGTGGGTGTCTTGCTGCCGGGAATGAAGTCGAGAATGCGGCGCTTCCTGAGTGCCATGAACACGAAGTAGGTTTGCTGCAAATTGAGGCCTATCTGCTGGGCAATGAAACTCTCGTCGATATAGTTGTAGTCGGTGAAGAGCCCCGTGTAGTTGCGCAGCAGGGCGATGATGAGCTCGTTTTCCTTCTCGGTGATGTGTTCTAAGCGGTAGAGGTCGTCGCGCTCGAGCAGGAAGTGCACGCGGGCGCGGTTCTCCGTCTCCTCGTTGTATTCAATGTAGCCCGAGCGCATGAGCAGTTGCAGGGCCGAATGGACCTGTATGGGGAAGTGCTTGAAGTTGTGGCAGAACTTGTCGATTTCGAACTCGAAGGTATATCCGAATCCGCTGCCTGCGCCAATCTGGTAGTAGAAAGCCAGGTCTTCGTAGACGCTCCTTATGTAGTCTTTTTCGGGGAATGTGTCGGGAATGCGTTTGCGCAGTTTGCCCTCGTCGGCGCCGTTGAACAGCATGACGGCCGATGCGGGCTCGCCGTCGCGTCCGGCACGTCCCGCTTCCTGGAAGTAGGCTTCTATGGAGTCGGGGCAGTCGAGGTGGACCACCAAGCGCACGTCGGGTTTGTCGATGCCCATGCCAAAGGCATTCGTGGCCACGATGATGCGCACCTTGTCGGCCTGCCACTCCTTCTGCCGCTGGTCTTTCAGCGTGGAGTCGAGTCCGGCATGATAGTAGGTGGAGTTGAAGCCCTGGTCGTTCAGATAGTCGGATATCTCCTTGGTGCGCCGGCGGCTGCGGGCATAGACAATGGCGCTGCCGGGCGTGGAGCGTAGCAGTTCGGTCAGATCGGCCGCCTTGTTTTGGGAATTACTTACGATGTAGGCAAGGTTCTTCCGCTCAAAACTCATGCGGAAGACTTTCTTCTTCTTGAATAGCAGTTGCTCTTGTATGTCGTCCACCACCCGGGGCGTGGCCGTGGCTGTGAGGGCCAGGATGGGGGCGTCGGGTTTGATCTTGCGTATGTCGGCAATGTGGAGGTAGGAAGGCCGGAAGTCGTAGCCCCACTGGCTGATGCAGTGGGCTTCGTCGACGGTGATGAAACTCACCTTCATGTGGTTGAGCTTGGTCATGAAGAGCTGTGAGGACATTCGTTCGGGCGACACATAGAGAATCTTCACTCCGCCGAAGATGGCATTTTCCAGGCGGGTGATGATTTCCTCGCGGCTGAGCCCGGAGTAGATGGCAGTGGCCAGGATGCCTCGCTTTCTGAGGTGCATCACTTGGTCTTTCATCAGTGCAATGAGAGGCGTGATGACCAGGCACACGCCTTCCTGGGCGAGAGCCGGCACCTGGAAGGTGAGCGATTTGCCGCCGCCTGTGGGCATCAGTCCGAGCGTGTCGTCACCGCTACTGATGCTTTCAATGATGTCTTGCTGAATTCCTCGAAAACTGTCGAATCCCCAGTATCTCTTCAGAATGGACAGGAAGGTGCTTTCCGCCTTTTCCATGGTTGAATGTTGTAAAAAGGAGAGGGAGGCTCGTTCAGTCTCCCTCTGTAGGTCTAATGTCCTCAATCTGCAGTTGCACGTCGCCCTTCTTGAACACGTTGTCCTCAATGGTGTAGGCAATGTCGAACGAGCGCTTCGACTTGATGTAGCGTGCCGAGCCGCTTTGCCCGAAGGCGATGCCGTTCATCACGTTGTTGCTCTTCGAGTCTACCAGCTCCAGCTTCACGTGCTCCTGTTCGCGTCCCACCACCTTGCTCGTACCGAAGTCATATACGTCGACGGTGCAGAATAGCGGCTTCTGGTTGCCGGGACCGAAGGGCGCAAAGCGCTTCAGGTCGGAGTGCAGCTTGCGGGTGATGTCTTTGAAGTCTATTTGTGCGTCGATGTTCAGGATGGCCTCCGTCTGTTCGGGCTGTATGTGTTCCTCCACATAGCGCTGGAAGCGGCGGCGGAATTCGGTGATGTCGTTCCATCTGAGGGTGAGTCCGGCGGCATAGGTGTGGCCACCGAAGTTGACGAGCAGGTCGCGGCAGCTCTTGATGGCCGAATAGACGTCGAAGCCCGTCACGCTGCGAGCCGAGCCCGTGGCAAATTCGCCGTCGCGCGTGAGCACCACCGTGGGTCGGAAATAGATTTCCGTCAGGCGCGATGCTACAATGCCGATGACGCCTTTCTTCCAGCCTTCGTCGTAGAGCACGATGCTCGACTGGTGCTTCTGGCTTTCCAGCTTGGCCACAATCTGGTTGGCTTCTTCGGTCATTTGCTTGTCAATGTCCTTGCGCTGTTCGTTGTATTCGTTGATGTGCTTGGCTTTGTTCAGGGCTTCGTTGAAGTCTTTCTCCACAAGCAGGTCAACCGACTCCTTGCCATTCTCCATACGTCCGCTGGCATTGATGCGGGGCCCAATCTTGAAGACGATGTCGCTCATCGAGATGTCGCGCCCGCTGAGTCCGCAAATGTCGATGATGGCTTTCAGTCCGATGTTGGGGTTCTGGTTGAGTTGCTTCAGTCCGTGGAAGGCCAGAATGCGGTTCTCGTCCTCCACGGGTACGATGTCGGCTGCTATGCTTACGGCACAGAAGTCGAGCAGCGGGATGAGGCGCGAGAAGGGTATGCCGTTGTTCTTGGCAAAGGCCTGCATCAGCTTGAAGCCCACGCCGCATCCGCAGAGATGCTTGAAGGGGTAGGTGTCGTCGGGCCGTTTGGGGTTCAGAATGGCCACGGCGGGCGGCATCACCTCGTCGGGCACGTGGTGGTCGCAGATAATGAAGTCTATGCCCAGGCTGCGGGCATAGTCTATCTCGTCGATTGCCTTGATGCCGCAATCGAGAATAATGATGAGTTTCACACCTGTTTCCCGCGCATAGTCTATTCCTTTCTTGCTCACCCCGTAGCCTTCGTCGTAGCGGTCGGGGATATAATAGTCGATGTTGGAATAGAATTGCTGCAGAAACTTATACACCAATGCTACTGCCGTGCAGCCATCTACATCGTAGTCGCCGTAGACCATAATGCGCTCTTTGCGCCCCATGGCGTCGTTCAGGCGGTCTACAGCCACATCCATGTCCTTCATGAGGAACGGATTGAGCAGGTCGTTGAGTTGTGGTCGGAAGAAGCGCTTAGCCGCCGACTCGGTGGTGATGCCGCGGCGCACCAGCAGGCCTCCCAGGATGGGGCTCATGCCCAGCTTTCCCGCCAGCTCTTCAGCTGCTCGTTGCTCGTCTGATGTAGGTGGTTCGTAATTCCATTTAAAATGCATTTATATTGTTTTTTATTCTTTTCTTTTGGAGTGGCCTGCAAGGGGCGCAGGCGCATGCAGTCGGTGCTTGGTGGGCACAATATGAGCCCTCAAAGATAATAAAAGAAAATGAATAAACGGTGGTTGGGGCCTGTTTTTTATTATAAAATTAATATTTACCCTCGAATTACACAGTTTTTCACAGAAAGCTTGCCGTGTAATTCGAGGGTAAACAGATGTCTCAATTGCTTATTGGGTCTGCACGCCGTGTCAGATTCCCAGTTTCTTGCGGATGTCCTTGGGGATGGCGTTCTTGTTGATGAGGAAGTCCA
>CAMOPD010000186.1 GCA_946622085.1 uncultured Prevotellaceae bacterium
CGTGCAGGAACATGCCATACCAGTTGGCCACCTGGTCTTTCCAGTATTGCTGCCACTTCGAGAGTGTCGACTTCTCCAGCAGGCGGTGGGCTTCGATGATGAGCTTCGGGGCGGCGGCCTCGAATCCCACGCGGCCCTTGATGCCGATGATGGTATCGCCCACGTTGGCGTCGCGGCCTATGGCATACGAGGCGCCAATCTCCTCTATCTTCTGGATGGCCTTCACCTTGTCGGTGAACTTCTCGCCGTTCACGCCCACGATTTCGCCCTTCTCAAACTCAATCTTCAGCAGGCTCTCCTCCTCTTGGGTGGCATGCTTCAGATAGGCTTCCTCGGGCAGGCCCTGGGTGGGGTCGAGCAGCTCGCCGCCACAGATGCTGGTGCCCCAGATGCCCACGTTGTAGGAGTACTTCAGCTTGGCGAAGTCGGCCGTGAAACCGTGCTCGTTCAGATAGTCCACCTCCTCCTTGCGCGTGAGCTTCTTGTCGCGTGTCAGCGTGATGATTTCCACGCCGGGCGCCATCACGAGGAAGGTCATGTCGAAGCGTATCTGGTCGTTGCCGGCGCCCGTCGACCCGTGGGCAATGGCGTCGGCGCCAATCTCGTTGGCATACCGGGCAATGGCTATGGCCTGGAAGATGCGCTCCGAGCTCACCGAGATGGGGTAGCAGTTGTTGCGCAGCACGTTGCCGAAGATCATGTATTTCAGCGATTTCTCGTAGTATTCCTGGGTCACGTCCAGGGTGACGTATTGCTTGGCGCCCAGCTTGTAGGCGTTCTCTTCGTTCTTTTGCAGCTGTTCGGCGCTGAACCCGCCCGTGTTGGCACAGGCTGCATATACTTCGTAGCCACATTCTTTGGCCAGATACATGACGGTGTAGCTGGTGTCGAGGCCTCCGCTGAAAGCCACCACCACTTTTTTCTTCTTTTGTTCCATGATTGTCTGTTTGTTCTTATTGTTATTCTTTATGGTCTATTTTGCGAATGCGCTTCAGCACGTCCTCCGGAATCTTGGCCGGCAGGTGCTCCTCGGGGTCAAACAGCATGCCGGTGCAGATGCAGTATTTCCGCCCGGTGCGCCGCAGAATGTCCACATTCACGCAGCCGTCGCAGCCGCGCCAGAATGCTTCGTCGTCGGTCAGCTCGGCAAACGTCACGGGCTTGTAGCCCAGCTGGGTGTTCATGGCCATCACGGCAGCACCGCTGGTCAGCGAGAAAATCTTGGCGTGGGGCCAGCGCGTGCGTGCCAGCGTGAACGTCATGTCTTTTATCTTCTTGGCTACGCCCATGCCGCGGAAGTCGGGATGGACTATCAGTCCGCTCGTCGTCACATATTGCTTGTTGCCCCAGGTCTCTATGTAGCTGAAGCCGGCAAACTGCTCGCCCTGCAGGGCTATCACGGCCTTGGCCTCGCGCATCTTGGTCACCAGGTATTCGTGCGTACGCTTGGCAATGCCCGTGCCGCGCACCTTGGCGGCATCGGCAATGGTCTGTAAGATTGTGTCGACATATTTCTCGTGCGAGGAGTCGGCAACCACAACCTGTATTTCTTCCATTTTCTTTCTTCTTTCGGCTTTGTTTAGTTCTTGATGTTCGGAATCACCATGCTCAGGCCCTCAATCACGTCATTGTAGGTCGCTCCTTCCTTGATCACGATGAAGATGGTGTCGTCGCCTGCTATGGTTCCGATGATTTCGGGAATGTCGCTGTCGTCAATGTTGTAGGCTATGCTGCTGGCGTAGCCTGGGCGCGTCTTGATGACGCCCATGTTTCCCGAGAAATTGATGGAGAGGAACCCCGAAACCTGCAGCATCTCGTTGGCCGAACGGGGCTTGGAGATGCGCTTATACATCGTCTCATTGGGCAGCACATACACATATTTTCCGTTCATCGAGGCCGCCTTGGCCACCTTCAGCTGCTTCAGGTCGCGGCTCAGCGTGGCCTGCGTCAGCTTGTAACCTTCTTTCTCAAGTGCCTGGAGCACTTCCTCCTGACTGCCCAGTTCCATACTCGATATGAGCATCTTCAGGGTTTCCATTCTGCTGTTTTTTATCTTCATAAGTCTTGATAGCTTAAATTTCTGCGTGCAAAAATATACAACTTTGTGCATATACGCAAATGTATATGCAGAAAATTGTCTGGAATAACAAATTTTTATACAATTAGAGCCCCTCGTCTGGCGCTTCGCCAGTCTGGGGGCTCCAAGAAAGATGTTTTTGTTTTCCTTTGTTTTTCGGTTGCGGCCTATCTCTTCATGTCGAAGCCCAGGCGCACGCCGTCGTAGTTCTTGCTCAGTTCGCCGATGGTCTGCAAGTTGGTGTTGCCGCTCAGTGCCGACATGGTCTGTATGAGCGTCAGCAGCTTCTTGGCTTCGAAGAGTATAGAGATGCCGCCCAGCTCGCGCTTGGCATAGCAGTTCACGCTCAGCAGCATGCCCTGCAGGCGTATCTGGCAGGTCGTGGTGTCGAAAGTGTAGTTGCCCGAGAAGCTCTTGCCGTCAATCTTCGAGGCGAAGGTGCCGTCCTCGTTAAAGGTGATGTAGGTGTTGGCGCTCGTGAAACCCACTTTCTGGTACGTGGGCTCCAGCTCCTGCTCTATCTTCACCGCTGCCACCTCGCCGCCGGCCTTGGCCAGCAGCTGCTCGCTGGTGAAGGCGCAGCCCGGACCGCTATACTGCCAGGTGCCGATGAGCTGCTGCGCGGTCAGCTTGTCGAGTCCTATGACGCTGGTGATGGCATTCACGGCTCCGCCGCCGGTGATGGCGCCAAGCACGCTGCCCAAAATGTTGCCCGTGCTTCCTGCCGAGCCTGTTGTGCCCATGGTGCCGCATGCGCAGAGCATCACGCATAGGGCTGAGACGATGGTTAGTTTCTTCATGTTGTCTGTGTCTTAGTGTTGTATTCTATGCTTAATGGGTTTGCTCCCTCTATTCCCTGTTGCCGAAGATGCGCAGCAAGTAGAGGAAGAGGTTGATGAAGTCAAGATAGAGCGACAGGGCCCCCAGCAGGGCTATCTTTTGCCCCTGTTCGTCGGCTGCTTCCTGGTACATCAGCATCTGCTTGATCTTCTGCGTGTCGTAGGCCGTCAAGCCAACAAATATGGCCACGCCGATCCAACTCAGGATGTAGTTGAACATGGGGCTCTTCAGGAAGATATTCACTATCGTGGCCAGGATGAGCCCTATGAGCGCCATGAACAGTATCTTGCCCATCGACGAGAGGTCGGTCTTCGTGGTGTAGCCTATGAAGGCCATGATGGCAAAGGTGCCGGCTGTGATGAAGAACACACTGGCTATCGACGTGCGCGTATAGGCCAGGAAGATGAACGACATCGTCACGCCGTTGATCACCGAATAGAGCACAAAAAGCAGCGTGGCCGACGTGAGCGACAGGCGGTTGATGCCGGCCGAAATCCACATCACGAGGCCCAGTTCGCCTATCATCAGGCCCCAGAACAGCAGCTTGTTGGTGGTGATGGCTTGCAGGATGGCTGGGCTCGTTGATACGGCATAGGCCGTGAAGCCCGTAATCACCAGAGCCAGAGTCATCCATACGTATACCTTTCTCATCAGGGCGGGGAATGCAAGCGAAGAGTAGCCCTCGCGCTCGTCCACCATTTCGTAATAATCTCTTTCTTTCATCTTTCTCGCTTTTAAAGTAATTATTGCATACAAAAGTAATCTATTTCAGCTGTAAAACAAAAAATATGCCGCAAATTTGTCTTTTTTTATCAATTTGTGTCCTGTCGGCTTCTTGTCTGTTCCCTGCCGGTTCACTCGTCGGCTTTCCGTCAGCTGATTGCCCTCTCTTTCTTCCCGCGCCTTCCGAAAGTTTCGCGCCACCCGGTTTTCCCCCTCTCCCGAGCCTTGAAAAGCAGTTCTTGCGCGGTTCAAAAACTAAAA
>CAMOPD010000187.1 GCA_946622085.1 uncultured Prevotellaceae bacterium
TAGGATATCTAAGAAAAACAACAAAAACACCAGATACATGAAAATCATCATCGCAGGCGCATACGCCATTGGAACCCATCTGGCCAAGCTCTTGTCGCGCAACAACAACGACATTGTGCTCATGGACGAAAGCGAGGAGAGGCTGCTCAGCCTCGATGCCGAGGTGGACGTGCTCACGCTGCACGCCTCGCCCACGAGCATCAAAGCCCTGAAGGAGGCTGGCGCTCAGAAGGCCGACCTCTTCATTGCCGTGACGCCCGATGAGAACAAGAACATGAACAGTTGTGCCCTGGCCAAGGCTCTGGGAGCCAAGAAGACGGTGGCCAAGGTGGACAACTTTGAATATACGGCTCCGGAACTGAAGGAGCAGTTCGCCAAGGTGGGCATCACGTCAATCGTGTTTCCGGAGATGCTGGCGGCACGCGACATCACCAACGGGCTGAAGATGAGCTGGGTGAGGCAGCGGCTCGACGTGCACAACGGGGCGCTGGTGATGCTCGGCATCAAGCTGCGCGAGAGCTGCGAAATACTGAACCAGCCGCTCAAGGACATCAGCGGGCCCACCGACCCCTATCACATCGTGGCCATCAAGCGCGGCGACGACACCATCATCCCGCGAGGCGAGGACGAACTGAAGCTCTACGACCTGGCTTACTTCATGACCACGCGCAACTACATTCCCTACATCCGCAAGATTGTGGGAAAGGAGCACTATGTGGACGTGAAGAACGTGATGATTATGGGCGGCGGAAGCACGGCGGTAAGGGCCTGCCTGACCATGCCCGAATACATGAACGTGAAGCTCATCGAGAGCAACGAAAGGCGCTGCGAGGTGCTGAACGAACTGCTCGACACCGACCAGACCATGGTGATTTGCGGCGACGGGCGCGACCTCTCGCTGCTCGTGGAGGAAGGCATCAAGTCGACACAGGCGTTCGTGGCGCTCACCGAGAATGCCGAAACCAACATCCTGGCCTGTCTCACGGCCAAGCGCATGGGCGTGAGAAAGACGGTGGCCATGGTGGAGAACATCGACTACGTGAGCATGGCCGAGAGCCTGGACATCGGCACCATCGTGAACAAAAAGGCCATGGCGGCAAGCCACATCTACCAGATGATGCTCGATGCCGACGTGACCAACATCCGATTCCTGATGACGGCCAACGCCGACATCGTGGAGTTTGTAGCCAAGCAGGGCTCGCGCGTAACCAGAAAGAAGGTGTTTGAACTGGGACTGCCCAAGGGGGCCACCATCGGCGGACTGGTGAGAGACGGCGTGGGCCAGCTCGTTTCGGGAGGCACTCAGATAGAAGCCGGCGACAGCGTGGTGGTGTTCTGCCACAACGTGAAGATAGAAAAGATAGAGAAATTCTTCATTTAAGGGAAATGATCAACCTGAAGCTCATCTACAAGATTATCGGTCAGTTGTTGCTGCTGGAAGCGGTGATGATGGCCATCTGCATGGGGTTGGCGTTCTATTGCGGGGAAGACGACTCGCTGGCTTTCATCATCTCGGTCAGCATCACCATCGCGGCGGGATTCCTGCTGGAATACATGGGACGCGAGGCCGAAAACACGCTGGGACGGCGCGACGCCTATCTGGTGGTGACGCTCACGTGGCTGGCGTTCAGCCTGTTCGGCGCCCTGCCCTTCCTCATCAGCGGCTACATCAAAGACCCCACCAACGCTTTCTTTGAGACCATCTCGGGATTCACCACCACGGGGTGCAGCATCCTCGACGACGTGGAGAGCTTCCCCCACGGGCTGCTCTTCTGGCGCACCATGACGCAATGGATAGGCGGACTGGGCATCGTGTTCTTCACCATTGCCGTGCTGCCGTCGATGGTGGGAGGCAACGTGAAGGTGTTTGCGGCTGAAGCCACCGGGCCCATGCGAGCCAAGCTACACCCGCGACTGAGCACCACGGCGAAATGGATCTGGACCATCTACTTCGTGCTTACTGCTGCCTGCGCCGCATGCTACTACCTCTCGGGCATGGGCACCTTCGACAGCCTGAACTACGCCATGACCACCACGGCAACAGGCGGATTCTCCACCCATAACGACAGTACGGGATTCTTCCACAACCCCTACATCGACTATACAGCCATCGTGTTTATGTTTCTTTCGGGCGTCAGCTTCACGCTGCTCTACACGACGCTCTTCAAGGGGCAGCTGAAGTCTTTCTTCAAGAACGTAGAGTTCAAGCTCTACGTGTCGATCATTCTGATGGCAACAATCATCATCTCCGTCTTCCTCATTCAGGACAACGGATACAAGGTGCTTGATGCCATCAGGGCCTCACTGTTTCAAGTGACTTCGTTCATCACTACAACGGGAATTTTCAACGACGACGCTGGGCAATGGCACCACATCACTTGGGTCATTCTCAGCATCTGCATGTTCGTGGGAGCCTGCTCGGGCTCAACGGGGGGCGGCTTCAAGTGCATACGCGCCGTGATGGTGCTGACCATTCTGAAGAACGAGATACGCCGAATACTACACCCACGCGCCGTATTGCCGGTGAAGGTGAACAACATGAGTGTGCCCTACTCTTCGCAAGTGACGCTCTTGGCCTTCCTTGCTGCCTACATGATGCTGTGCCTCTTCACCTATATTGTCATGACCGTCATTGGAATAGACAGCACCAACTCCATCACCATTGCCATCAGCTGCGCAAGCAACGCTGGGCCTGCGCTCGACCTGGGAATAGGACAGCCCATGACATGGGGCATTCTGCCCGATGCCATCAAGTGGCTCCTGGCTGCGCTCATGCTGATGGGCCGTCTGGAGATTCTGAGCGTCGTCGTGCTATTCACTCCGGCGTTCTGGAAAGACAATTAGCGAAAGCCATCAACCTAAGAAACGATATGCAAGCACTGAAATTTAAACCTTTATTGAAATCCACCCTTTGGGGAGGCGAGAAAATCATTCCTTTTAAACATTTACAGTCCAATCAAGAGCAAGTGGGGGAAAGCTGGGAAATTTCCGGCGTGAAAGACAATGAAACGGTTGTTGCGGAAGGCCCTTTCGAAGGCCTGAAACTCAACGACGTGGTGAGGCAACTGGGCCCGGAACTCGTCGGAAAAGAGAATTATGCTCGATTCGGAAATGAATTCCCGCTGCTCATCAAGTTCATCGACGCAAGGCAAGACCTCTCCATACAGGTGCACCCCACCGACGAGATTGCCCGACGACAGGGCAAAGAACGTGGGAAAACGGAAATGTGGTACATCATGAACTCGGATGATAACGCTAAACTCTACAGCGGACTGAAAATTCATATCACACCCGAGCAATACAAGCAAATGGTGGAAAACGACACCATCTGCGACGCACTGGCGCAATATGAAGTGAAAGAGGGCGACGTGTTCTTTCTGCCCGCAGGGCGCATTCATGCCATTGGCACCGGATGCTTTCTTGCTGAAATTCAGCAGACAAGCGACGTCACCTACCGCATATATGACTTCAAGCGCAAGGACAAAAACGGAAACTACAGGGAACTGCACACGCAGCAGGCTTCGGAATGTATCAACTATGAAGTGCTCAACACTTACAGAACATCGTATAAGGAAGAAAAGAACCGAAGCGTTCAGCTCGTTGAATGTCCTTATTTCACAACGAGCGTGTATGATCTGGACGAACCGATGACCATTGACTATTCAGACCTTGACTCTTTCGTCATCCTCATTGGAATGAAAGGCGAAGGAAAGGTGATTGACAACGAGAACAATGAAGTATCGCTAAACGAAGGAGAAACCATTCTGATACCGGCCACGACAGACACCATTAGAATCTCTGGCACAATCAAGTTCCTCGAAACTTACGTATAAACACATAGAAGGGGCCTGCCATCAGTCGATTCACTGTTTGGCAGGCCC
>CAMOPD010000188.1 GCA_946622085.1 uncultured Prevotellaceae bacterium
AGCCTTCGTCCTGGCTGCCAATGCCCCGTCGTTGGTGTTTGTGGGAGGAAGTGAGCAGCTCCGACTGCTACTTCACGAGCACCACAAGATATTTGCTGGTGCTCCAGAATATCTGTGGATTGGTTATCTTGAGCACATACTGGTCTTTGGAGTCCTTGGTGAGCGTATAGCTGCTCGAGGGGTGCATGGTGAGCAGTTTGGCCGACTTGGAGTAGAGTTTGATTTCCTTGTCTACGCGGATGTCTATTTTGGTGAAATAGCTCTTGTTGAAGTTCGACTGCAGCACCTTGCCGTCTTCAATGATGCGCTGCTCCTTGAGCTCGCTCTTCGTTCCAAAGACAAACCATGCCGTGTTGAGCTGCTTGTCCTGTGCGTTGATGGTCTCGGTCTTCTGCGAGCTTTCTGTCTGCAGGTTGGTCACGTCGGTGTTCAGATTGGCAATGGTCTCGTCGAGTTCGCTGATGTGGATATCCTTGGCATCAAGCTCCGTGCGCAGCTGTTGCAGCTGTTGGTCCTTGGCTTCGAGCTGCTTGATCATCTCGTTGATGGTGCGTTTCAGCTCGTCGCCCTTGAACGAACTCTCGCGCAGTTGCTTCTTCAGCTTCTCTATCAGTTCGCGGTTCTTGGTCATGGTCTGGCTGATGAACTGTATGTTCTCGCGAATCTGCTGACGCTTGTTGGCACCTTCGCCGTCCTTGGCCAGGCTCACCCGGTTTTCAGCTTCGTTGATTTGGCGGAAGCCTTCCTGAATGTCGTTGAGAGTGCTCATCATGTCGTTGATTTCATTGTCCTTCTGGGCAATGATTTTCTGTAGTGAATCGTTCTGCTGGGTCTCAGCAACGACGGCCTGCGGACGTTCATTGTTGCATGCGGTCAGGGCCATGGCTCCAACGGCAAAGACGAATAAGAGTTTCTTCATGATCTTTTTCCTTTTATTATTGTTTACTGTTCTTTTCTGAAATGGTGGTCTTGTTATTTTCTGTTCCCCTTTCCGGCCACCACGATGACTATCTCGCCGCGGGGTTCGGTTTGGGTGAAGTGGGCAATCACTTCGCCGAGTGTGCCACGCACGCTCTCTTCGTGCACCTTGGATATTTCGCGGCACACGCTCACCTGGCGGTCGTCGCCGAATAGCTGAGCAAACTGCTGCAAGGTCTTCACCAGGCGGTAGGGCGACTCGTAGAAAATCATGGTTCGCGGCTCGTCGCGAAGACTCTCGAGGCGTGTCTGGCGGCCTTTCTTCTGCGGCAGGAAGCCCTCGAAGCAGAAGCGGTCGTCGGGCAGCCCGCTCGACACCAGGGCCGGCACGAAGGCAGTGGCGCCGGGCAGCGTCTGCACGGTGATGCCCGCATTGACGGCTTCGCGCACCAGGAAGAAGCCCGGATCGCTGATGCCCGGCGTGCCGGCATCGCTGATGAGGGCTATGGTCTGGCCCGCCTTCAGGCGTTCCACGATGGCTGCTGAGGAGGAGTGCTCATTGAATTTATGGTGGGACATGAGGTGGTTCTTGATGTCGTAATGCTTCAGCAGGATGCCCGACGTGCGGGTATCCTCGGCCAGCACCAAGTCGGCCTCCTTGAGAATTCTGATGGCGCGAAGCGTCATGTCCTCCATATTGCCCACAGGGGTGGGAACAACATACAACATGCCCATAAATCGTTACAAATATAGCGCAAAATGCTTTTCGTTACAAAAAAGAGGCTCAAATCTTTGCATTTTTTAAAACGCGCGGCGGCTTTTGCGCTCAAGAAGTGCTTTTTTTACCATATTTTACCACTTTTGTTGGTGGTTATGTCGAAATAATGCGTAAATTTGTGCACTATGACAGAACAGATAGCAGGCGAAGCACACCGCCAGGGAAGAATAGAAGTAGTGTGCGGCTCCATGTTTTCGGGCAAGACCGAGGAGCTCATCCGCCGGATGAAGCGCGCCAAGTTTGCCCGCCAGCGCGTGGAGATATTCAAACCGGCCATCGACACGCGTTATTCCGACAACGACGTGGTGAGCCACGACCAGAACGCCATCCCGTCGACGCCCGTCGACAATTCATCGAGCATCCTGCTGCTCTCCTCCGACATCGACGTGGTGGGCATCGATGAAGCGCAGTTTATGGACATGGGGCTTGTTGAGGTGTGCAACCAGCTGGCCTATCGCGGCGTGCGCGTCATCGTGGCAGGGCTCGACATGGACTTCAAGGGCGTTCCCTTCGGACCCATTCCGGCGCTTTGTGCCATTGCCGACGACGTGACCAAGGTGCACGCCATCTGCGTGAAATGCGGCAATCTGGCTTACGTCAGCCACCGACTGGTGGAAAACGACAAGCGCGTGTTGCTGGGCGAAACGCAGGAGTATGAACCGCTCTGCAGGGAATGCTATCGCAAGGCTACCGGAGAACAATGACCCCCGAGGGCATTTCAGATAACCGAAAACTCAGAAAACAACTACACATCCCCACTATGCGTCAAGAAATCACATTCGACAGGTTTATACGCTGGGCGGGCATCGGACTGCTCATATTAGCCATCCTCCTGCTCATGAACTATCTGAGCCATGTGCTGCTGCCCTTCTTCGTGGCCTGGTTCCTGGCCTATCTCATCTATCCGCTCGTCAAGTTTGTGCAGTTCAAGATGCATGTGCCCACGCGGGCGCTGAGCATCGTTGTCACGCTCATCTTCCTCATTGCCGTCATCGGCGGAGTGGTCTATCTCATCATCCCGCCCATGATAGAGCAATTCCAGAAGCTGGGCGACTTGGCCACCAAATACATTCACAGCACGGGCACCACCTCGACCATTCCCGAGGCCATCCAGCAGTGGATCAGCAACAATCAGAAGGGCATAGAGGAATTCTTCAAGAGCAAGGACTTCAACGACATGATCAAGACGGCCATGCCCAGCGTGTTCAACTTTTTGGGGCAGACGGCCAGCGTGGTCGTCAGCATCATCGCCTCGCTCATCACCTTATTATATATGTTCTTCATTCTGCTCGACTATGAATATCTGACCGACAATTGGATCAAGATATTCCCCAAGAAGAGCAGACCTTTCTGGACAGAACTCATGGGCGACGTGGAGCGCGAACTCAACAACTATATCCGCGGACAGGGACTCGTGGCACTCACCATGGGCGTGCTCTTCTGCATTGGCTTCACTATCATCAATTTCCCCATGGCCATAGGCCTGGGCATACTCATCGGCATTCTCGACCTCGTGCCCTATCTGCACACTTTCGCCCTCATACCAACCGCCCTGCTGGCTCTGCTCAAGGCTGCCGACACGGGGCAGAACTTCTGGGTGATACTGGCCTCTGCCGTGGCCGTCTTCGGCATCGTGCAGATCATCATCGATATGGTGGTGACGCCCAAAATCATGGGCAAGGCCATGGGGCTCAATCCCGCCATCCTGCTCCTCTCGCTCTCGGTTTGGGGCGCTCTGCTCGGCTTCATCGGGCTCATCATTGCCTTGCCACTCACCACGCTCCTCATTGCCTACTACCAGCGCTACGTGACGAGAGAACAGGAAGTGGACCTGCGCTTGGAAATGAAGGAGGAAGCAGAGAAAGCAACGGAGAGGGCGGAGGAGAATGTTGCGGGAGGAACGGTTAATAAAGGTTAACGAAACGTGATTTCCCCCTTAACTCTTCCACCGTTCAACTTTTTCTTTGTACCTTTGCACCCGCTTTCGCATCGGAAGCTCTGATCCGCTAGCTCAGTTGGTAGAGCACAACACTTTTAATGTTGGGGTCTTGGGTTCGAGCCCCAAGCGGATCACTTTTAAGAAAAGAGGGCTTCGGCTCTCTTTTTTT
>CAMOPD010000189.1 GCA_946622085.1 uncultured Prevotellaceae bacterium
ATCTCGCACCCACGTACCCCCGCATCCCCGCACCCTCGATAAAAAAACACGAAAAAAGCATGAAATACCTATACCGACTCTATCAGCTCTGCATTGCCGTGCCACTCATCATCGTGGCCACCATCATCACCTCCATCACCGTGGCTCTGGGGTGCACCCTGGGCGACGGCCACTATTGGGGCTACTACCCCGGCAAGTGGTGGGCGCAGTTCATCCTCCGCGTGCTGCTGCTGCCCGTCAAGGTGGAGGGGCGGGAGCGGCTGCTGAAGGGCGAGTCGTATGTCTTTGTGAGCAATCACCAGGGGGCATTCGACATCTTCCTCATCTACGGCCACCTGCTGCGCAACTTCAAGTGGATGATGAAGGCGGGCATACGCAAGATTCCCTTCGTGGGCGCGGCCTGCAAGATGTCGCACCAGATATTCGTAGACAAGAGCGGCCCGAGCAAAATCAGGGCCAGCTACGACCAGGCGCGCCAGATACTGCGCGACGGCACCTCGCTCGTGGTGTTTCCCGAGGGAGCACGGACGTTCACCGGCCACATGGGTACCTTCCGACGAGGCGCCTTCATGCTGGCCGACGAGCTGCAGCTGCCCGTGGTGCCGCTCACCATCAACGGCTCGTTCGACATCATGCCCCGCATGCGCGACTGGCACTTTGCCAACTGGCACCGGCTGACGCTCACCATCCACGACCCCATACGCCCCACGGGCCAGGGAGCCGACAACATCAGGCAGACCATGGAGCGGAGCTACGAAACCATCATGAGCGCCCTGGAGAAGGAGTATCAGGGGTTTGTGGAGAATCCCGACCAATAGCTTATGCGACAACTGACGACCTACCGCATGGGCGAAGTGAGGCCCTACATCAACTGGGCCTACTTCATGCACGCCTGGGGCATGAGCGGCAAACCGCACGACCAGCAGCAAGAGCTGCGGCAGGAAGCCGAACGGACACTCGACGCGATGGACAGCCGATACGTCACAAGGGCCATCGTGGGGCTCTACACGGCCAACAGCGACGGCGACGACATCATCGTGGGCAAGACACGCATCCCCATGCTGCGGCAGCAACGGCCCTCGGAGCCCGACGGGGCGTGCCTCTGCCTGGCCGACTTCATACGCCCGCTGAGTCAGGGCCGCACCGACCGCATTGGCATCTTTGCCACCACCGTAGACCATGCCATGGAAACATGGGGCGGCAACGACCCCTATAAGAAGATGATGGCGCAGACGCTGGCCGACCGGCTGGCCGAGGCCACCGCCGAACGGCTGCACCAGCAGGTGAGAACCACGCTCTGGGCCTATGCCAACAACGAGCAGCTGAGCATGGAGCAGCTGCACAACGAGCAATATCAGGGCATACGCCCCGCCGTGGGCTACCCCTCGCTGCCCGACACGAGCATCAACTTCATCCTGGCACGCCTCATCCGCATGGAGCGCATCGGCATCCGACTGACCGAAAGCGGCATGATGATGCCCCACGCTTCGGTATCGGGATTCATGCTGGCCCACCCCGCGGCACGCTATTTCGACGTGGGTACCATCGGCGAAGACCAACTGGCCGACTATGCCCGCAGGCGCGGCGTGCCCACAGAGCTCATGCGACGCTTCATCAGGCGGCTGTGACATCGGCCCGCAGAAACAACAGAGAAGAAACCTAAACGACCGACATATCATGAAATTCAGAAACAGCATTGACCGGGAGCTGCACCTGATGGTGAGCGACGGCATGCGGCACGTGCTGCGCATGTGCCGCGACTACGAAACACTCGAAGACGGTGCCTACGTGGCCATCGTGCGCACCTCGATGCGCTACTACGCCACCAAGGTGAAGCGCAGCAGGCGCATGCGCGTGGCTGCCTTCGTGGGAGGCGTGAGCCTGGACGACATCGTGAACGAAGAGTTTGAGCGCGTCTACGGCGCACACATCAGGATGTTTGCCGAGAAAAAGGCATAACCCGGGAGCCGGCATATATCAAGAAAACGGCTGCGGAAAAGCAAAAAAACAGAAAAATATTTTGTAGTCCGACCGATATGACGTAACTTTGCAGAATAATTATCATTACATTATATATAATGAAAAAGCTTTTCCTGATGGCCATGATGATGATGGCCTTTGCCACAAGCACGATGGCTCAACAGCATAATCTGTGGGAACTGTGGACCACGCCGAAGGCTGGTGTGGCAGTCTCCAACTTCTCCACTCACGGCGGTGACTTCCTCATAGGCCCCACTGGCGGCGCCAATGCCGAGGTGTTCTTCAACAACCACGTGTCGCTGATCTTCGACATCGGCTACTCGCGCCAAGGCTCAAAGAACGTCTACCACACGGTGAACAATGAGCGCTCGGGCCCATACGACTATAGCTTCGACATGCTCAACACGGAGTATCTGGGACGCTACTACATAGGCAGCCATCTGGCACTGACGGCCGGACTGCATCTTGGACGCATCATCAAGGCCAGAAGCAAGTTCAACGGAAAGACCAATGATATCAAGGACCAGCTGCACAAGGGGCTCGTTTCCATTCCCGCCGGATTTGCCATCAACTTTGGCAACCTGGACCTGGAAGCAAAATACAACTTCTCGCTTAACAAAGTGCCCAAAACGGCTCAGGCTAAAGCCATTCTCGGACAATGCCACGAGCATCTGGTGCAAGTAACGCTGGGCTATCGCATCAACGTACTCTGGTAGGCCCATGTGTGGAATTGTAGGCTACATTGGATTCCGTGAGGCCTTCCCCTTGCTCATACAGGGACTCAAGCGGCTGGAATATCGCGGCTACGACTCGGCCGGAGTGGCCCTGATGAACGCCGACGGACAGCTGAACACATACAAGGAGAAGGGGAAGGTGGCGAATCTGGAAGCAGTGGCCGCCAACAGAGACACCAGCGGAACGCTGGGCATCGCCCACACCCGCTGGGCCACGCATGGCGAGCCGTCGGCTGTCAATGCACACCCCCACCTCTCGCAGAGCGGACGGCTGGCACTGGTTCACAACGGCATCATAGAGAACTATGCCAGCATCAAGGAATATCTCTCGCAGAAAGGCTACCAGTTCAGGAGCAGCACCGACACGGAGGTGCTCGTGCAACTGATAGAATTCGTTCAGCAACGTTTTCATCTCGACCTGGAAAGAGCCGTCATCGTGGCACTGCGCCGCGTTGTCGGCGCTTATGCCATTGCCGTGATTGACCGGCAACGGCCCGACGAGATAGTAGCCGCAAGGAAAAGCAGCCCGCTCGTAGTGGGCATTGGCGAGGACAACAAGGAGTTCTTCCTGGCTTCCGACGCGCTGCCCATCATAGAGTATACCAAGCAGATGGTCTATCTGAACGACGGCGAAGTGGCGCTGCTGAAACGCGGCAAGGCCATGGAAGTGAAGAACTTGGGCAACGAAGACATCGTGCCCGACGTGAAGGTGGTAGACATCGACCTGGACGAACTGGAGAAGGGCGGATTCCCCCACTTCATGCTGAAGGAGATCTTCGACCAGCCCAAATGCATCGCCGACTGCATGCGCGGCCGACTGCTACCCGACGACCGCCAGATAGTACTCTCGGCCATCAACCAGCACCGCGACCGACTGCTGCGCGCCCAGCGGTTCATCATCGTGGCATGCGGCACATCGTGGCATGCTGGCCTCATAGGCAAACAGCTCATCGAGACGTTCTGCCAGATTCCCGTCGAGGTGGAATATGCCTCGGAATTCCGCTACCGCCATCCCGTCATCCTGCCCGACGACGTGGTGATAGCCATCTCGCAGAGCGGCGAGACGGCCGACACGCTGGC
>CAMOPD010000190.1 GCA_946622085.1 uncultured Prevotellaceae bacterium
CCCTTGATTGAGGGCGGCGGATAGGCCTCGATGAGCGGCAGCATCACCTCGTTGAGCTTCGAGGTGCCTATCTTTGCCTTGCGGTTGAGATAGACTTGCTTGGCCGTTTCGAGCACGCGGAAAATGCGCTGCTTGGTGAGGGCCGAGGCAAAGATGATGGGGAAGTCGGTGAAGGGGGCCATCCTGTTGCGTATGGCGCCTTCGAACGTATCGATGACTTTCTGGCTCTTCTCTTCCACCAAATCCCATTTGTTCACCACGACCACGAGCGACTTCTGGTTCTTCTGGATGAGCTGGAAGATGTTCAGGTCCTGAGCCTCAATGCCTCGCGTGGCGTCAATCATCAGTATGCACACGTCGGAATTCTCTATGGCGCGGATGCTGCGCATCACGCTATAGAACTCCAGGTCTTCGGTCACCTTGTTCTTGCGGCGTATGCCGGCGGTGTCGACCAGATAGAAGTCGAAGCCGAACTTGTCATAGCGGGTGTAGATGCTGTCGCGCGTGGTGCCGGCAATCTCCGTCACGATGTTGCGGTCTTCACCAATGAAGGCATTGATGAGGCTGCTCTTGCCGGCATTGGGACGCCCGACAACGGCAAAGCGGGGGATGCCTTCCTCCACGGCTTCGTTGGCCTTGACGGGCAGCTCCTTCACTACCAGATCAAGCAAATCGCCCGTTCCGCTTCCTGTGGCCGAGCTGATGCATTGCGGCTCGCCGAGTCCCAGTTTGTAGAACTCATAGGAATCGTAAATCTGGATGTTGTTGTCGGCCTTGTTGGCTACCAGTATCACCGGTAGCTTGGAGCGACGAAGAATCTTGGCCACGTCCATGTCGAGGTCGGTCAGCCCTGTGGTGATGTCAACCAGGAAGAGCACCAGGTCGGCCTCTTCGGTAGCCACGAGCACCTGCTTGCGTATTTCCTCTTCGAAAATGTCGTCGGAGTTTACCACCCAGCCGCCGGTATCGACCACCGAGAATTCGTTTCCGCACCATTCGCACTTGCCATACTGGCGGTCGCGCGTGGTGCCGGCTTCACTGCTCACAATTGCCTGGCGGCTCTTCGTCAGGCGGTTGAAGAGTGTCGATTTGCCCACATTTGGGCGGCCTACTATGGCTACTAAATTTCCCATATTCTGAATCTATTACTATATAATCTTTGTTTTATTACTTAACCACAATCTTATGACCATTGTGAATGTAAACGCCCTTCTTCGCCGGCTGGCCGCTGATGCGCTGTCCGTCGAGCGAATAGTAGTCGCCATCGGCAGCTATCTGCTGAAGACCGACAGGCAGGATGGCGTCGGCAGTATCATCCTCGAAGCTGGCTATCAGGCTCTTGGCACCTGTGGCAGCCAGGCTGGGCAGGAGGAAGTAGTCACGGCTCGCTGAGATGTTCACTCGGCTGTTGGCCACGAGCTTGACACGGCCGTCAGCAGCACAAGCATCAGCATCCATACATTCCTTTTCATATCTCAGTCTCTTTTTTGTGTTATTATTGCGCAAAAATATCGAACAACTTACTCCGGGTTATAGCCGAAAGCATCGAGTTCGCGCTTCGACGAACGCCAGTCCTTATCCACTTTTACATAGGTCTCCAGGAAGATGCTCTTGCCGAAGAATTTCTCAAGAGCCTTACGCGCTTCGGCTCCCACTTTCTTCAGCGCATAGCCCTGGTGGCCGATGATGATGCCCTTCTGGCTGTCGCGCTCCACGTAGATGATGGCGCGTATATGGATGCTCTTCTCACTCTCCTTGAAGCTCTCCACGCGCACCTCCACCGAATAGGGAATCTCCTTGTCGTAGTAGAGGAGTATCTTTTCGCGGATGATTTCCGACACGAAGAAGCGGGCGGGCTTGTCGGTGAGCTGTTCCTTGTCGAAGTAGGGCGGCGAGTCGGGCAGCAGTTCCTTGATGCGTTTGAGCAGCATGTCGATGCCAAACTTGTTCTTGGCCGAGATGGGCAGAATCTCGGCATTGGGCAGCAGCGAGTGCCAGTGCTCCACGGTGTCGCCCAGCTTCTGCTGGTCCGACTGGTCAATCTTGTTGATGAGCAGCAACACGGGGATGGTCATCTTCTGCACTTTCTCAAGAAAGTCCATGTTTTTTTCGGGGTTCTCCACCACGTCGGTGACGTAGAGCAGCACGTCGGCATCGGTGAGAGCCGACTCCGAGAACGCCAGCATCGACTCCTGGAGCTTGTAGTTGGGCTTGAGCACCCCTGGCGTGTCGCTGAATACGATTTGCATTTCGGGTGTGTTCACGATGCCCATGATGCGGTGTCGGGTTGTCTGTGCCTTGAATGTGGCAATGGAGATGCGTTCGCCCACCAGCTGGTTCATCAGAGTCGACTTCCCGACATTGGGATTGCCGACGATGTTTACAAATCCGGCTTTGTGCATAATGTCTGTTTAAATCTATGTATTTAGGAACTACTGGATGTCTGCAATAAAAAAATTAGTAATTATGACTTGTCACCCCTCACGGTCTAAACCGCAAGCACGAGGACAATCATAATTACTAATTCCCAGAATTACTAATTGCTCATTTACGACTGCCGTCGTAGGCCCACTTGTAATAGCTTGCGCCATGCACGAACCCTGCTCCGAAGGCGGTGAATATCATGTTGTCGCCTTTGCGCAGTTTTTGCTCGTTGTCCCAGAGAGCCAGCGGAATGGTAGCCGCACTGGTGTTGCCATAGTGCTCAATGTTCACCATCACCTTGTCCATGGGTACGTCGAGCCGCTTGGCCACAGCCTCAATGATGCGCATGTTGGCCTGATGCGGAACAATCCATTGGATGTTGTCCTTGTTGAGCCCGTTGCGCTCGGCGATGAGCGCGCAGTCGTCGCTCATGTTGGTCACGGCATAGCGGAACACGGTGCGCCCCTCCTGATAGAGGTAGTGCAGCCTGTGGTCTACGGTGAAGTGGCTTGGTGGGCAGACAGAGCCTCCCGCCTTCATGTGAAGGAAGGGCAGCCCCTTGCCGTCGGAGCGCAGGTAGGAGTCCATCACGCCGATGTTCTGCTCGTCGGTGGCTTCCAGCAGCACTGCAGCCGCGCCGTCGCCAAAGAGGGCGCAGGTGGAGCGGTCCTTATAGTCCACCATCGACGACATCTTGTCGGCACCGATGACGATGATTCGCTTGTAGCGTCCGCTTTGAATCATCGAGGCAGCCACGTCGAGCGAATAGAGGAATCCGCAGCAGGCTCCCCAGAAGTCGAACGCGAAGGCGTTCTTCAATCCTATCTTGCCCAGCACGATGGATGCCGTGGATGGGAACTTATAGTCGGCCGAAGAGGTGGAAACAATGAGCGCATCGATGGTGTCGGGGTCGGCACCGGTTTTCTGCAGGAGCTGTTTGGCTGCCTTGCGGGCCATGTAGCTTGTTCCCAGGCCTTCCTCTACCAGAATGCGGCGCTCCTTGATGCCCACACGCGTCATAATCCACTCGTCGTTGGTGTCGACCATGCGCGAGAGCTCTTCGTTGCTCAGCACGTAGTCGGGCACGTAGCCTCCAACGCCAGTGATGATCGCGTTAATCTTTCCCATTCTCCTTATTCAGCAACTTCGTCCATTACGATAGCAATCTTGCCACGATAGTATCCGCAGGTGGGGCATACAGTGTGATAAACATGATAAGCGCCGCACTGAGGACATACTGCCAGCGTGGGAAGTACTGCCTTGTCGTGAGTTCTTCTTTTCAGTGTACGAGTCTTTGACTGTCTTCTTTTAGGATGTGCCATAA
>CAMOPD010000191.1 GCA_946622085.1 uncultured Prevotellaceae bacterium
ACAGACTATTGCCACTGAGCCCTAATCCTCCTTTTGCTTCTTCCTGATATACTTTATCTTGGTGCATTGCAGGTCGAACTGCACCTGTAGCGAGTCGCGCTCCAGACGCTTCATGGTCACCTCCGTCAGCTGGCTGGCCGTGGCGGTGCCGTTGGCGTGGGCGCGCTCGGCTGCGGCTTTCAGCCGGTTGTAGTCATTGGTGGCCCGTTGCAGGGCCGAGTCGGTGTGTTCCAGTTCGGCCTGAGCCTGCGCTATCTGTGCATCCTGATAGAGTGTCAGGGCCTGCCGGCGCGCGTCGATGGCCTTGGGATAGCGGTGGCGCAGCGTGTCGATGGTGGCCATGGCCGCTGCATATTGCTTTTGCTCGTATTGCGTTTGTGCCTCCTGCAGCAGTTGCGCGGCTTGCTGCTGGGAATTGTCGGCGGTGCAGGCGGCGAGAGCCAGCGCTACAAAGATGATGCATTTTCTCATGGGGCTGTGAGTTCGTTGATTGTTGTTTTGATGCAAAGGTATGAAAAAGATGCGAGGTGGAAAAGAAAAGCGCCTAAAAACAATTCAACATAAATCTTCGCCGCCCTGTGCGATTCTTCACCAAAAAATCGTACCTTTGCACGCGCTAAGCAGAATATTACCGCATGAGACAACTTTCCGACGAGGATTTGGCCCACATTCTGGATCAAGATATCTTCCACAAAATTTCTGCCGCAGCCGATGGGCTGGGGGTGGAGTGCTATGTGGTGGGGGGCTACGTGAGAGACCTCTTCCTGGAACGCCCCAGCAACGACATCGACGTGGTGGTGGTGGGCAGTGGCATTGCCGTGGCGCAGGAGCTGAAGCGCATGCTGGGCCGGCGTGCCCATCTGAGCGTGTTCCGTAACTTCGGTACGGCTCAGGTGAAGGTGAGAGAGCATGGAAGGCAGGCGGCCCCCGACGCTGCGCCGGCGGAAGTGGAGATAGAGTTCGTGGGAGCACGCCGCGAGAGCTATAGTCACGACTCGCGCAAACCCCATGTGGAAGACGGCACTCTGGAGGACGACCAGAACCGGCGCGACTTCACCATCAATGCCCTGGCCGTTTGCCTGAACCAGAGCCGCTTCGGACAGCTGGTGGATCCCTTCGACGGGCTCTGGGACTTGGAGGATGGCATCATACGCACCCCCCTTGACCCCGACATCACCTTCAGCGACGACCCCCTGCGCATGATGCGCTGCATACGCTTCGCCACGCAGCTCAACTTCAGCATTGAAGACGAGACGTTTGAGGCGCTGGAACGCAATGCCCACCGCATAAAAATCATCAGTGGCGAGCGCATCCAGGAGGAGCTGAACAAGATCATGATGACACCCACGCCCAGCAAAGGCTTCGTGGACCTGCAGCGCTGCGGATTGCTGCAGCTCATCATGCCCGAGGTGGCGGCGCTCGACATCGTGGAGACGCGCAACGGGCGCGCCCACAAGAATAATTTCTATCACACGCTGGAGGTGGTGGACAATGTGGCACGCAATAGCCAGTATCTGTGGCTGCGATGGGCTGCCTTGCTGCACGACGTGGGCAAGACGCGCTCCAAGCGCTGGGATCCGCTGGTGGGCTGGACGTTCCACAACCACAACATCATCGGCGCCAAGATGGTGCCCGAGCTGTTCCGACGGCTGAAGCTGCCCATGGACGCCAAAATGAAATATGTGCAGAAGCTGGTAGACCTTCACATGCGGCCCATCGTCATTGCCGACGAGGAAGTGACCGACAGCGCCGTGCGCCGGCTGATGAACGATGCCGGCGACGACATTGACGACCTGATGACGCTCTGCGAGGCCGACATCACCAGCCGCAACGAGGTGCGCAAGGCGCGATTCCGCGAAAACTTCCGCATGGTGCGAGAGAAACTGACCGACCTGAAGGAAAAAGACTACAAACGGCTGCTGCAGCCCGTCATCGACGGCAACGAAATCATGGAGATGTTCCACCTGAAACCGTCGCGCGAGGTGGGGCTGCTGAAGCAGGCTCTCAAGGACGCCGTGCTCGACAATCGGGTGGCCAATGAGCGACAACCGCTTATGCAACTGCTCGTCAGCAAAGCCCGTGAGATGGGACTGGTGATGGAAGCGGAGGAGTGATGGTCGGAAAGTTGAGTTGAGCGGCGAGCTACGGGTTACGAGTTCAGAGGTGTGATCAGTTTTAATTGGTGATAACAAATAAGGTGTTATTTGATTATAACCAGGAAGAAGAAGTAATCACACCTCTGAACTCTTAACTCGTAATTCCGATTTCGTAACTCCCCTCCCTCCGTTCCAGTGTATAAGAATTGTTAAAAATGAGGCCCTTCTTTTCTAAGTACCTTATTTAATATGTAACTTTGCATTTCCAAAAACTATGCCGGCGGAAATAGTTTTTGGCGAGTATAGCTTGAATTCTCGCATTTGATTCAATATAAATATTTATAGAATAGGTATGAAAAAGAAAACGATTATGATGTGTGCAGCCGTTGCTGCACTGCTGGTTTCTTGTGGAGGAAAGCGTGGCGGTGCGCCCAATTTCGGCGACAACGAGTACCCAGTGGTGACGGCTGGCACGCAGAGTGCTTCCATGCAGCAGAGTTATCCTGCTACCATCAAGGGTATTCAGGATGTAGAAATCCGTCCGAAAGCTTCGGGATTCCTCACCAAGGTATGTGTGAAGGAAGGCCAGAACGTGGGTGCCGGGCAGTTGCTCTTCGTCATCGACAATGAGACCTATCAGGCCCAAGTGCGCCAGGCCCAGGCAGCCGTCAACACGGCCCAGGCTCAGTGCAATACGGCCAAGCTGAGCTACGACAACAGCCAGCAGCTCTTCAAGAACAATGTGATTGGCGACTTCGAGCTGAAGTCGTCGCAGAACACCTATGAAAGCGCCAAGGCGCAGTTGGCACAGGCCAAGGCTGCGCTGGCATCGGCCAAGGAGGCTCTGAGCTTCTGCTACGTGAAGAGTCCTGCCAGCGGCGTGGTGGGAACCATTCCCTTCAAGGTGGGCGCACTCGTGAGCGGCTCCAGCGCGCAGCCGCTGACCACCGTCTCGAACATCAACACCATGGAGGTATATTTCTCTGTGACGGAGAAAGACATGCTCGACATGAGCAAGACTGCCGGTAGTGCTCATGCTGCCATCAACGGCATACCGCCGGTGAAGCTGCAGCTGGCCGACGGAACCATCTACAACCACGAAGGCAAGGTGGTGAAAATGAGTGGCGTGATAGATGCATCTACGGGCACCGTGCAGATGATTGCACAGTTCTCCAACCCGGAGCGCCTGCTCAAGAGCGGCGGCTCGGGATCCATCATCATTCCGCGCCACAACAGCTCGGCCATCATCATCCCGCAAAGCGTGGTGTCGCAGGTGCAGGACAAGAAGTTTGTCTATGTGCTGGGCAAGGACAACAAGGTGAAATACACCGAAATCACCGTCAATCCGCAGAACGACGGCAACAGCTACATCGTCACCAGCGGACTGAATGTGGGCGACAAGTATGTCACTAATGGCATCACCAAGCTCTCCGATGGAATGGAAATCAAGCCTATCACCCCCGAGCAGTATCAGAATAAGATAAAGGAACAGGCAGGAGCCATGACCGCCGGTGAAATAGTCAAGGAAATGCAGAAGTAATAGGATAAATTATTTTCAACAAACGACTATGACATTTACCGCATTCATAAAACGTCCGGTGCTCTCGACGGTGATTTCTATCCTCATCGTCATCCTGGGTG
>CAMOPD010000192.1 GCA_946622085.1 uncultured Prevotellaceae bacterium
GGCCGACGTGATGTTCAACTCGGCGCTCAACATCGAGTTCGCCGTGCTGCGCACGCACGCCGAAATCATCTTGGCGTCGGTGCCGAAGAACTGCCCCGAATACAGCGAAGCCCATCGGCTGCTGAAGTTCATCCACTACTTCATCCCCATCAGCGACAAAGAAATACCGCCAACGAGCATCATGCGAGAGTTCGTAGGCGGATCCAGTTTCAAGTATTGATGGCTTGGGGAATTGAGAATTGTATTCCTATCTGAACGTAGCATAATAATCCTTATATGCCCGCTCGTCATCGGCCGCGTCGGTGAGCACTTCCAGCAACAGGGGGTGCTCACTTTTTGTTTGCAGCAGCCAGTCGATGCCTCGCTGCAGGCTGTCCATGTCGGTTGCCCGCTGATAGAGGACGTTGTTCTGCCGGCAGATTCCCTCTGCAGTGGTGTCGTGACTGGCAGCCACCAGCGCGTCGCGTGCATGGCTCTGCTCCAGTCCGCGCAGCATGTTGAAGATGCCGCCCCGGCCATTGTTCAGCAGCATGATGCGCAGATTGCCGCGCAGGCAGCGGTTCCAGAGAGCGTTCTGGTCGTAGAAGAAACTCAGGTCGCCGATGACGCAGCACACCCTTTCGCCGGTCACGCACGAGAAGCCCGCAGCCGTGGAGAGCGACCCCTCAATGCCATTGACGCCCCGATTGCAAAACACGTAGTGACGGGCATAGATGTTGGCCAGCCGTATGGACGTGCTGTTGGCATAATGCACAAAGGTCTTCTCTGAGCGAAACCGCAGGCGCCACTCCAGCGTCCTGACGGCCGCCATCTGCGAGTAAGGGGGGACGAAGGTTTCGGCACCGAGGGCTGCCTTTTCCAATGCCGACTGCCACACGTGATGGAAGGCCGTAGGCCGGCGATTGGCTGTGGAAAGGCAATCGGCCAGCACGTCAATGACGTCGGCCCAATAGGCCTTCACCAGCAACTGCAAGCGGCAGAACGTGTCGGCCAGATGGCCCTGCCAGCTGACGGCGGCGAAGAAAGCCCCGCTGCACGAACGCAGAAACTGCTTCAGCCGTTTGCTCACCACCACGTCGCCCATGTAGAGCACGAAGTCGGGCCTGAGCGCCTCGTTGTCCTCACCCGCCGCGTAGAGCACTTCGTCGAAATGGGCTGCATCGGGCAAGTCGCTCAGCGGCTCATGCAGCACCACGGCATAGTCGGCCAGCCGCTTGTAGGACTCCAGGTTGAGAAACACGTCGGAGTCGAGGCGCCCTATCACAATCATTGGGCGCTCGGCCTGCAGGAATCTTTCGCCCAGCTCGCTGGCAATGGCATCCATGTCATTGGTCAGCTCCACATAGTCAATGGCGCGCTCGTCGGGCAGTTGGCTGCAAGTGAACTGGAACAACGGCTCGCTGATGGGCACGTTGATGTGCACCGGGACGCTGTCCCACGTGGCCTTGAGCAGCGACTCGCAAACCAGCCTGTTGCAGAACCAGCGCTCCTCGTCGTCACGGGGCTCGGGCAGCGTGACCCACTTGCCTACAAACGGGCCCAGCGCTCCGCCCTGCGGCAGCGTCTGCCCGTCCAGCTGGTCAATCCACTGTGGCGGTCGGTCGGCCGAAATCACCACCAGCGGCCGGTGCTGATAGTAGGCCTCGGCCACGGCGGGAGCCACATTGAGCAGCGCCGTGCCACTGGTGACGCACACCGCCACGGGCAGCCCCGTGGCCTGCGCCATGCCCAGCGCATAGAACCCTGCCGAGCGCTCGTCGGTCACGGGTGTGCACTCTATGTGGGGGCACTCGCTGAGATTGTGCACGATGGGGGCATTGCGACTGCCCGGGCACACCACGGCGTGGCTGACGCCATACTTCACCAGCAGCGCCGTGAGAATGTTTACGTTTTCTTTGTCGCTATACATCTTATTCCTTATTAATAGAGCAGGCTGCGCATGGTTTCCATTTTCATTTCCGTCTCGGCCCACTCTTGCTCCTCTCGGCTGTCGGGCATCAGTCCGCCTCCAGCGAAGAGGCGGCAGCAGTCGCCGTCAATCTTCATGCACCGCAGCGAAACGTAGAGATGGGTTTCACCGCTGGGGCTGAGCGGCCCCACGAATCCGCTGTAGTAGCTTCGCGGCGTCTGCTCGTTGCGGCAGATGAAGTCGAAGGCCTGGCGCTTGGGCAGTCCGCAGACGGCAGGCGTGGGATGGAGCGCCATGAGCAGTCGGCCCAGCTTGCCGTTGTCGTCCAACCTGAAGCAGAAGTCGCTGCGCAGATGCACCAGATTGCCGGCCCTGACCGTCTGCGGGCCTTCCTCGCTGATGTCGTTGGAGAAGTGTTCGAGCGTCTCCATGAGATAGGTGGCCACGTAGCGTTGCTCCTGAATGTTCTTGGTGCTCCAGGTGATGGCATTGCTGTCGAGCGGTTGCGGCTGCTGGTCGAAGCGCAGTTGCTCGCCGCTGAGCCGCATGGTGCCCGCCAGGGCGATGGTGCGATAGTCGTGGCCCGAGCCTTCGAGCAGAATCTCGGGCGTGGCCATGAGCCACGTGCCGCTGACGGGGGTCGACACCAGCACCACCATCATGCGCGGATAGCGGCGGCACGCCCTGAAGAACAGTTCTTCGGCCGTGCAGGCCGGCGCAGGCTCCTTGCAGCAGCGCGAGAGCACTATCTTGCGAAACGTGCCCCCGAGCAACTGGGCGTGGAAATTGAGGAAGTCGAGATGATAGTCGCCGCTCTCGCGCTTCACGTCGGCCGTGGCCACATCGTCCAGGGCATCTTCTTCCCGCGGGACGTCGGCCACCGACTGTTCGTCGGCCCTGATGAGCAGCACGGGCTCATCGGCAGAAACGGCAAAGGGAGCCACCACAAAGCCCTCACGGCCATTGAGGGCCGCCAACGAGAGCAGCCGCTGGGGCTCGCCAGTGGTCTGCACTATTCGGGTGTATTGCCGTGCGCGCGGCAATCGATAGAAAGCAAAACTCTCAGGCATGGTTATCCTTTCTTAGTAATTGTTTATTGTTTCTTGGGGCTGATGATATAGTTAGTCACGTGCACCACAGAGATGACGTCGCCCGCCGAGTCGGTAATCTCCACGTTCCACACATGCAGCTTGCGGCCCTTCTGCACCAGATGGGCCATGGCCGTCACCGTGTCGCCCTCGGCAACCGCTTTCACATGACTGCCACTGACGCTGATGCCCACGCAAATCTTGCCCGGGCAGAGCGACGACGAGCCCACGCCCGCCACATTCTCGGCCAAGGCCAGCGAGGCGCCGCCGCTGAGGAAGCCGAAAGGCTGCCGGTTGCGCTCGTCCACCTTCATGGTGGCCATGCAGAGGTCGTCGTCGGGTGTGGAGATGAACTCCATGCCGAGAGCTGTCGAGAGGTTGGGTTGCCGCTCTATGATTTCCTTTATTCTGTCTACGTTCATGATAGTGTGTGTTTCTGTTTCTGCAAAGATAAGCCAAAAAACCGACTCGCAGAAAAGAATCACGCTAAAATAGTTAAAAAAAAGGGGGAGCAAGAGTGGCTATATATATAAATAGGTATAGCAACCGCGTTGCCCAGCCTGCCGCTCTGGCTTGATGGAGTTCAGGGGAGTTCAAGTAGTAGCATGAAGTTGCAAGCAGAGATTGTTTCGTGCCGTGTTACTTTTTCACGGTATTGGCCCCAGAAAAGGCATCTCCCAGCCGCGAAAAAACCGTCGGAGCGGCAAGATAAAACTAAAATCACGACGTGATTCC
>CAMOPD010000193.1 GCA_946622085.1 uncultured Prevotellaceae bacterium
TCCGTTGACTTAAGTCAACAGATCTATTGACTTAAGTCAACAGACAGCAAGTAGGCCATTTCCTGTTTGAAATTGCCCTGCTCGGGGTTAGACAGTTGGGGGCTGAGACGCTACGCGCGCGTACATATATTATATATAGTCCACTATGACCATGTGGACATGCGCCGTCATGTTCCCGTCAGGCCAACTTGAAAGGGCGGAATTGGTTTGTGGTTTTAAAAAAAGTTGTATCTTTGCACCATGATGAAACAAAGAGGACTATATTTGTTGATGCTGGGGTTCGTGCTGAGCCTCTCATCATGCCGCGACAGCCACAAGGCTGCGCAAGCCACGGAAGAGCTCGACGAAGCAGGTTTCTACGACGCCAAGGCCGCTGAAGAGGCCGCTGCGGCTACTGCCGGGTCAGAGGCTGAGGCCGGCGCCGAGAAGGCGAAGCCCCAGGTGACGATGATGGAGATTCCGGCTCCGCTGAAGAACAAGCCCGAGATGGTGTTGCGAAGGATGGGCTACACCACGTCGTATAACAAGACGACGAAGGTGCCCAACTGGGTGGCCTGGCATCTGACGAAGAGCCACACCTACGGCTCGCACCAGCGCTCCCAGGAGGTGTTTGCCGAGGACGGCAGTGTGCCCGCTCCGCGCGCCACCGATGCCGACTACTACACGTCGCGCTACGACCGTGGGCACATGTGCCCGGCTGGCGACAACAAGTGGGACGGACGGGCCATGACGGAATCGTTTCTCTTCACCAACATCTGCCCCCAGAACCATGGGCTGAACAAATATGAGTGGAACGACGTGGAGATGCTCTGCCGCGACTGGGCGCGGCGCTACGGCTCCATCGACATCGTCTGCGGGCCCATCTTCTACGGGCAGGGCGAGCAGAAGACCATTGGCCGCAACAAGGTGTGGGTGCCCGATGCCTTCTTCAAGGTGGTGCTCTGCCGCAAGGGCACGCCCAAGGCCATAGGGTTCATCTACAAGAATCGCGGCGTGAAGCAGCGCATGGATGAGGCCGTGTGCACCGTAGACGAAGTGGAGCGCATCACCGGCATTGACTTCTTCCCGGCTCTGGCCGACGGCATAGAGCGGCGCGTGGAGGCCGAGGCCGATTTGGGCGAGTGGTGAGGACGGCGGGCGCCCCGACTGGTTAAAAAAACGAAATAAAAGGCCGTTTCGGCGGGCGTTTTGCCGAGAAATGACTATCTTTGCACTTCAAACCAAAAGGCTGAAAAGCGTGAAAATAAAAGAAGTGGTGAATGCCCTTGAACGTTTCGCGCCTCTGCCCTTGCAGGAAGGTTTCGACAATGCCGGCCTGCAACTGGGACTTACAGAGGCGGAAGTATCAGGGGCATTGTTGTGTCTTGACGTGACCGAAAGCATGGTGGACGAGGCCCTGCAGAGGGGCTGCAACCTCATCGTGAGCCACCATCCGCTCATCTTCCGCCCGCTGAAGCAGATTTCCGACAAGAACGACGTGCAGCGCACGGTGTGGAAAGCCATCAGGGAGGGCATCTGCGTGGTGTCGATGCACACCAACATGGACAATGCGCCCGGCGGAGTGAACTACAAGATAGCCGCTAAGATGGGACTCACGGACGTGAGGCTGCTGGGCGAGGCGCGCACGTTCTGCCCCTCACCGTCGGTGGCCGACCCCCATCCGGCCGTGGTGAGCTATGCCAGCGGTGTGGTGGGGGAACTGGAGGAAGCACTTCCGGCCGCCGACTTCCTGGGCATGATCAAGCGCGAGTTCCGCGTGGAGTGCATTCAGGCCAACCAGCTGCTCAGCAGGCCCGTCAGGCGCGTGGCCATCTGCGGCGGTGCGGGCTCGTTTCTGCTGGGCGACGCCATAGCCGCCGGTGCCGACGCCTTCGTGACGGGCGAAATGCACTATCACGACTACTTCGGCCACGAGCAGCAAATCCAGATATGCGTCATCGGCCACTATCAGAGCGAGCAGTTCACCAACGAGGTGTTCCGCGAAATCATTGAGCGCGAATGCCCCGGCGTGAGGTGCTGTCTGGCCGAGACCAACACCAACCCCATTCTCTACGTTTGAAGGGGAATGAGCCTTCAGGACTGAAACAACAGAAACAAATAACGACATTTTTTTTGATTATGGCAAAGAAAGATCCTACAGATTTGACAGTAGAAGAGAAGCTGAAAGCACTTTATCAGCTCCAGACAACGCTCTCGGCCATCGACGAGAAGCGGGCAATGCGCGGCGAACTGCCGTTGGAGGTGCAAGACCTTGAGGACGAGATTGAGGGCCTGACCATCCGCATTGAGAAAATAGAGAACGAGATTAACGACTTCCAGCAGGCTGTGGTTCAGAAGAAAGCCGAAATAGAAGAGGCAAAGGCCAGCGTGGAGCGCTATCAGCGACAGCTCGACGAGGTGAAGAACAACCGCGAATATGACACGCTGACCAAGGAAATAGAGTTCCAGTCGCTGGAAATAGAGCTGTGCAACAAGAAGATTCGCGAGGCTCAGGTGCGCATAGAAGAGCGCTCGCGCGACTTGGCGCAGAACCGCGAGTTCATGGCCGACCGGCAGACGGCGCTCGAGGAGAAGAAGAGCGAGCTGGACGAAATCATGAGCGAGACACGCGCCGAGGAGGAGAAACTCAAGGATAAGGCCAAGGATCTGGAAGTGAAGATAGAGCCACGCCTGCTGGCCTCGTTCAAGCGCATACGCAAGAATGCCCGCAACGGACTGGGCATCGTCTACGTGCAGCGCGATGCTTGCGGCGGCTGCTTCAACAAAATTCCGCCCCAGCGGCAGCTCGACATCAAGATGCACAAGAAAATCATCGTCTGCGAGTATTGCGGGCGCATCATGATCGACCCCGAACTGGCCGGCGTGAAGACCGAGGCTCCCCTGGAGGAGAAGCCCAAGCGCAAGCGCGCCATTCGCAAGAAGAAGGAAGAGGACGCTGAGGCCACCGAGGCTTAGAAGTGCTTAATCGAGTTTAAGAAAACATAAAAGACGGATTTGCTGCTTGCAAGTTCGTCTTTTATTTATTATTTTTGCTACAACAATCTATTAACCATCAAAAACTAAAAACCCGAAACCATGAAAGATTTGAAGATGTATGTTAACGGCAAGTTCTGCGAGAGCCGTTCAGGACAGTGGATAGCAGTGATAAATCCTTCGACGGAGGAAGTAATCAGCCGTCAGCCCGACGGAACCATTGAAGATGTGAACGAGGCCCTCGATGCCGCACGTGCCGCGCAGAAAGCCTGGGCCAAGACACCCGCCATTGAGCGCGCGCAGTATCTGCTGAAGATGGCCGACGGCATTCGCCGCCGCCAGGACGAGTTCACCGAAATCATTATGCGCGAGCAGGGCAAGACCCGCAACTGGGCGAGCATTGAGGTGGGAGCCACCATCAGCTATTTCGAGTATATGGCCTCGTTTGCCCGCCATATAGAGGGCGAAATCATTCCCAGCGACCGGCCCAACGAAACCATTCTGCTCACCAAGAAACCCATTGGCGTGGTGGCAGGCATTCTGCCCTGGAACTTCCCCTTCTTCCTCATAGCCCGCAAGGCGGGAGCAGCGCTCATTGCCGGATGCACCATTGTCATCAAGCCCAGCCAGCTGACGCCCGAGAATTGCACCACGTTTGCCGAAGTGGTGGACGAGACGGGACTGCCGG
>CAMOPD010000194.1 GCA_946622085.1 uncultured Prevotellaceae bacterium
TGGAGCTATGAAGACCAGATAGAGAAGATAACCAAGCAGATAGAGAAGAAGATAGACGTCATCAAGGCCACCTACTTCACCGACGACCAGCTGTTCATCCGCGAGGCAGGGCTCTACAAGCTCTCCACACAGGACGTGCTCAACAACCCCGAAATCTCGAAGGCCATCAGGAAATATCAGGCCAGCATCACCGAGGTGAACCCCACCTACGTCATCGTGATGAAGCACGGAGTGACCGAAGACGTGACCGGACTTTACTTTGAGCTCGACAAATACGGATGCGTGCTGCAATACACCCGCTCGGGGCGCATTGCCGTCACCCGCTCCACACAGGAGGAGGTGAGCAAGTTCCTCGAACTGCGCGAGAACGAGAAGGATAACAACTGACAACCGGAAGGAAAACAAATAGAAATGGACAAGATAGGCAAATACCAGTTTAAGGCCGACACATTCCACTGCGACTTCTCCCACCGCCTGTTCATGGGCCATCTGGGCAACGACATGCTCAATGCCGCCGACTTCCACTCCACCGACCGGCAGTTCGGCATCAGCTATCTGAACAGCATCAACAAGACGTGGGTGCTCTCGCGACTGGCCGTCGAGATGGACGAGATGCCGCGCGAACACCAGCACTACTTCATAGAGACGTGGATAGAAAGTGCCATGCGATTCTTCACCAACCGCAACTTCCGCGTGAGCGACGAGCAAGGACGCGCGCTGGGCTACGGGCGCTCCGTGTGGGCCATGATCGACACCGAGACGCGACAGCCACAGGACATTCTGGCCATCCAAGACGGGGCCATAGCCCAATGGATAGAGCGCGGAAAAGACTGCCCCATCGACAAGAGCAGCCGCGTGAGGATGACTGATCAGGCGGAATACGTGCGCACCATAGACACCTACTACAACGACGTAGACGTGAACGGCCACGTGAACAGCATCAAATACATCGAGCACGTGCTCGACCTCTGGCCCATCAGCTGGCACAAGGAGCATCAGCTGCGCCGGTTCGAAGTGGCCTACGTGGCCGAGAGCCATCAGGGCGACCAACTGAGCTTCTACAGCGAGCAGACTGCCGACAACGAATATTCGGTACGCATCTGCAAGGAAGAAGCCACCGAGGTGTGCCGCTGCAAGGTGTGCTTCAGGTAAACTTACCTGCACAAGTAAATACAGAGGCACGGAGAATGTGAAGTTATTCCATTCTCCGTGCCTCTGTATTTGTTTTGTCGTTTCGTAATTTCAATCGCGCCAGGAAGCCGGCTCTGCGGTCGGCCTCAGATGGAGCCAGTTGCTGATGATGCGGCTGCCATCGGGGGTCAGCACGCTTTCGGGGTGAAACTGAATGCCATGTATGTCGTAGTGCTTGTGGCGCAGGGCCATGATCTGGCCTTCATCACTCTCGGCAGTCACTTCCAGGCACTCAGGAAAACCGTCGCGGCTGACCACCCACGAGTGGTAGCGCCCCATGGTGATGCGACGTGGCAACCCGCTGAAGATGGGGTCGTTGCCCAGCTGTGTGCCCTCGGTGGCCACGCCGTGGAAGACGTCGCTGAGATTGACGAGCTGCCCGCCAAACACTTCGCCGATGGCCTGATGGCCGAGACACACGCCAAGAATGGGCTTGCGGCCGGCATAGGTCTTGATGACATCGAGCAGCAGTCCGGCCTCAGAGGGGATGCCCGGCCCGGGCGAAAGGATGATTTTGTCGAAGGGCTCGAGTTGCGACAGCGTGAACTGGTCGTTGCGCCACACGGTGACTTCGGCCCCAAGCTGCTTCACGAGATGACTCAGATTATAGGTGAACGAGTCGTAGTTGTCGATGATGATGATTTTCATGTTACATGTCCTCCGCTAAAATGATGGCACGGCGCAGGGCACCGAGTTTATTATTCACTTCCTGCAACTCATACTCCTCGTCGCTCTTGGCCACGATGCCTCCGCCGGCCTGGAACCACAGCTCGCCGTTGCGGCTGACAAACGTGCGTATGGTGATGGCCTGATTGAGATGGCCCTGCAAGCCGATGTAGCCTATGCATCCGCCATAGGCGCCGCGATTGTGGGGCTCATACTGGCTGATGAGCTGCATGGCGCGCACCTTGGGCGCTCCCGAGAGCGTTCCGGCGGGGAAGGTGTCGATGAAGGTCTTGATGGGGTCGGCGTCTGCGTCGAGCTCGCCACTGACGCGCGAAACGAGATGAATGACGTGGCTATAGTACTGCAGGTCTTTGTAGAAGTCCACCTTCACGTCATGGCAGTTGCGCGAGAGGTCGTTGCGGGCCAGGTCTACCAGCATCACGTGCTCGGCATTCTCCTTGGGGTCGCGCCTCAGATAGTCGGCACCCTGGCGGTCGGCCTCGGCATTGCCCGTGCGCCGGGTGGTTCCAGCTATGGGGTCGATGTAGGCCCTGCGCCCCTCGATGCGGCAATGTGTCTCGGGCGAGGAGCCGAAGATGCGGAATCCGCCGAAATCGAAATAGAAGAGATAGGGCGAGGGATTGATGCTTCTCAACGCGCGATAGAGCTTGAAATCGTCGCCCTCGTAGCGCTGAACGAAGCGGCGCGAGAGCACAATCTGAAACACGTCGCCGCGCAGGCAATGCTGAATGCCGCGCCGAATGTTGGCCTTGTGCTGCTCGTCGGTGAGCGGCGAGATCACTTCGCCCACGGGATGGAATCCGTAAGTGGGTACACTGGCCTTGTTGATATGTCGCTCCAGCAGGTCCAAGTCGGCTTCATCACCCAGCGTGACCATGGTGAGCTGATTGTTGAAATGGTCGAAGATGATGATGTCCTTGTAGAGAATATAGTACACGTCGGGGGCATCGTTCTTTTCCATGGTCTCATCTTTCACATCGATATGCTCGAAATAGCGCACGGCATTGAACGACGTGTAGCCATAGAGTCCGCAATAATGGCTGTCGTTGCCGCCAACCTGGAATCGGCACAGGAAGTCGCGTATCGCCCTGTCTGAAGGATAGCTGCTGTCGATGGCGTGCTCCGAGGTGGAACCGTCGGGGAACAGGCATTGCGCCTTTCCGTGGCTGATGGCCACGCTGGCTATGGGGTTGATGCCAATGAAGGAGCGCGAATTGTCCTTGTCGTGATAGTCGCTGCTCTCCATGAGCGCACTCATGGGATAGAGGTCGCGCAGCCGCAGGTAGACGCCGACGGGTGTATAAAGGTCGGCCAGGATGGTGCGGCTGGTGGTGGTGAAACTAAAACTCTCCATATTCGCGTGCCAGATGTTTGTTCTTCAAATAGGTTTCCACGTCTTTGTCGCCGCGTCCGCTGACGGTGAGCACCACCACGTCGGTGGGTTTGAAGGTCAGCTTCTTCAGTGCGGCAATGGCATGGGCACTCTCGATGGCCGGTATGATGCCCTCCATGCGCGTGAGTTCATAGCCGGCATAGATGGCCTCGTCGTCGTTGATGCTCAGCACCTTGGAGCGTCCCTTGCGGGCCATGTTGCAGTGCATGGGTCCCACGCCGGGGTAGTCGAGGCCTGCCGAAATGGTGAAGGCCTCCTGAATCTGTCCGTCGTCGTCCTGCATCACCAGCATCTTGGCCCCGTGCAGTATGCCCGTGGTGCCCCGGTGGATGGTGGCTGCCGTGTAGTCGGTGTCCCACCCGTGGCCTCCGGCTTCGGCCAGCACGATG
>CAMOPD010000195.1 GCA_946622085.1 uncultured Prevotellaceae bacterium
AACTCCAGGTTCTTATTGTAGTCCTCAACCGAGGAGAACGTGGTTTGCTTCAAAAATCTTTCTACCATTTTGTTTTTGTGTTATCGCTTGGCTTAGTTAGAAAATGATGGCCAGAAAGCGCACGGCCTTCTCGTCGAGCGCCCGCATGCAGTGGGGCTGGGTGGCATCGAAGTAGATGCTGTCGCCCTCATTGAGCACCAGCTTCTTGGTGCCTATCTGCAGCTCCATGCGGCCTTCGAGCACCATGTTGAACTCCTGGCCCGAGTGGGTGTTGGGCTGCAGGGGCGTGTCGTCGGGCTTGGGCTCCACCAGCACGATGAAGGGGTCGGCCTTGCGACCACGGAAGCCGCTGGCCAGACTCTGATATTTGTAGGCCTTGCGGCGCTCAATGCTCATGCCCTGCCCTTTGCGGGTGAGGAAGTAAGTGCTCATCTTGGGCTCCTCGCCGAAGAGCAGCACGTCGAGCGAGATGCCATATTCCTTGGCTATCTTCTGCAGGTTGGCCACCGAAAGCTCGCTCTCGCCAGCCTCCATCTTTTCATATTGTTCGAGCGAGATGCCGCAGAGCCGGGCCACTTCGTCGGCACTGATGTCGAGCACGTCGCGCAGGCCTCTGAGCCGCTCACCTATTTGTTTTAGTTCTTCGTTCATGAGTTTATATTTACTGATTAACAATTACACATCATTTGCTGGCCTTCAGGCCGTGAATCACGGCATGGGTGAAGCCGGCCTCCTCCATGGCGTTCAGTCCCCGAATGGTCACTCCGCCCGGCGTCGTCACCAGGTCGATGGCGGCCTCGGGGTGCATGCCGCTGGCCTGTAGCAGCTCCACGGCGCCCTTCATGGTCTGCATCACAATGCGCTGGGCGTCAGCAGCCTTGAAGCCCAGCTCCACGCCGCCTTCAGAGGCAGCGCGCACATAGCGCATGGCGTAAGCGATGCCACACGAAGCCAGGGCCGTGCCGGCGGGCAACAGCTTCTCGGTGGTGACGATGGTCTGGCCCACCTCGTCGAAGAGGGCTTTCACGCACTCCGTTTGGTCGGCCGAGGCATGGACAGGCACAAGAAATGTCATCGAAGCCTTGTGGGCGATGGCGATGTTGGGAATGGCCAGGAAGAGTGGCGGCTCAGCCACCTCGCCATCCTTGCGCATCCATGCGGCAATGTCGGCCGACGGCACGCCCGCTGCCACCACCACCAGCGTCTGCCGCTGATAGTCCATGACAGGCTTCACGCCTTGCAGCACCTGCTCCACCAGCCACGGCTTCACCACCACAAACACCACGTCGCCCCACGAGGCGGCCTCGCGGTTGTCGGTTGTTGTCTTGACTCCTGTATCTTGAAACGCGCTTAATGCTTGCTGCGACGCATCGCTCACCACCATATCGGCCGGCTGCAACGTCTGCGACAGCAGGAAACCCTTCACCATGCTGCCGCCCATGGCACCAGCTCCTATTACTGAAATCTTCATTCTTTCTTGATGTTGTCTTTTGTTTGTTATTCAACCCAAAAGCCGCATAAGCATCATGCAGCATTTTAGCGCTGCAAAGTTACAAAATATTACTATCATAACAAAAAGAATAACATGTTTTTATGTCAAGCCGCCTCATTCTGACTTTTTGATATTTGAAAGTTCACCGAAGGTTTGCCCGTTGGTCACAAAAAAAAGGCGCACCGCAGTGCGCCTTGAATGGGGTGAGGGGAAGCAACAATCGCTTAACGCTTACATGTTGACAGATTCGAGGAGCTACTCTTCCCATCTGAACACGGCTCCATTGCGGCGTGCCGGGTCGGCTCCACGGAAGTCCATGGAATAGGGACTGCCCGTGGTGGGGCTCTTGCCTATGTAGAGATGGGTGCGCATGGACATGAGCATGAACTCGTGGTTCAGATAGTCTTGCCAGAGGAACACCTCGGCCTTGGCGGGGTCGTCGGTCAGGCGCACGTCGCCGGCGATGCCGTAGCCCGAGACGAACACGTAGCGGCCGTCCTCGCACTGCAGGACGACCTGACCCTGTCCCTTGTCGATGATGCGGAAGCGGGTCTGTTTCGACGTGTCGTTGGCTTCTGTGTCGTAGAGCAGGCCGTGCTCCAAGGCGATGGCTGGCTTGCCTGTGGCCAGGTTGACGATGCGGAAGGTCTTGCCGTAGGGGATGTTGGCCGAGCGGTCGGCCTGCGGCTCCTCGACGGTGAAGTTGTCGAACTCAGCGTAGCCGCCTTTCTTACCCTTGTGGTTGAAGGCGAAGAGGGCGTGGCGCGAGCCTTGGAAGGAGATGAGCTGATAGGAGAGCTTCATCTCGCCGCCCATCTGTCTGTAAGTCTTGCCGTCGAGTGAGTATTCATAGTGGGCGCGGTCGTGGTCGAAGTCGCCCACCATGCGCAGCCACACTTTATGGATGGAGCCTTTGGAGGTGTCGATGCCCAGCGTCACGGTGTCGTTGATGGCCTGTTCGAAGCACCGCAGCAGGGGCTCGTTGCCCTCCATTACAATGCCTATCCACGAGCAGGGCACGTTGATGTTGCCCAGTCCGGCCACGTCGCCATCCTTCATGCCCTTGATATAAAGTTCAACGGTAGCGATGCTCTGCGGACCTATGACGCGTTGAGTCAGCGTATTGCGAGCCCACATCAGCTGCTCGGCAGGCATCGATTGCAGGTGCAGGCGTCCGTTCTTCAGACTCCATTTCTTGTCGTCGGGGTTGTGGTTCCACTGCCACACGCGGCCCAGCTTCTTGCCATTGAAGTTCTCGCTGCGCTCATAAGGGGCGTGGGGTTGTTGCTGTGATACAGCAACTGACTGGACGTTGGGCTTCAGCCATGTGCGGGGAGCACGTCCCAGGTTCCCTTCCAGTCCCAGCATGGGCCAGCCGTCTTTCCAGGTGATGGGGGCCAGCGTCACCGTGCGGCCAATGGAGTGGAAGTCCATCATGAGCAGCGCCCACCACTGTCCGCTCTGGTCCTGCACGATGCCGCCCTGATGGATGTTGGTGCAGGCGGTGGCATCGCGGTCTATTTCGGGTATGCCGAATTGAGTGCCGTCATGGCCAATGCGATATTGCTCGCCGGCAGGCACCTGCGTCAGCGCGGCGGCATGGTAGCCGAAGGTCTCGTCGGCAGTGATGGTGATGGTCTCGTAGGGCCCCCAGATGCTTTTCGAGCGCGAGCAGAGCGTGCGGCCGTTGGGGCGATAGTCGGTGGAGATGAGGTAGTACATGCCGTTGATTTTATACATGTGGTGGCCTTCGCCCACGGCATTGCCTTCAGGTATGATGACGCGCTCGGTCTCTTCCTTCGGCCCGCTCATGTCGGCCTTCAGCTCGGTGCATCGCACTTCGCCGTAGCCATGGATGGCATAAATCTTGCCATCGTCGTCGAAGAGCACGCTCAGGTCGTAGATGCGCCCCTGCATATTGTGGTGCTTCCACGGCCCTCGAATATCTTTCGACGTGTAGCACTGCAGGCCTTTGCCGTTGATGTTGGTGAACACGTAGAACTGTCCGTTGGCATAGCGAATGGCCGGAGCCCAGACGCCCTGACCATAGATTTCCTTGTGGTTCTTCAGGGCGAAGGCATCGTCGGCGAAGTCGAAGCGGTCGAAACAGTAGCTGATGTTCTCCCAGTTCACCAGGTCTTTGGAGTGGAGAATCACCAGACC
>CAMOPD010000196.1 GCA_946622085.1 uncultured Prevotellaceae bacterium
AGGACGGCGAGAAGGGCGAAATCGTGGTGCGCATTGGCGACCGCAAGCCCATCGGACTCTTCAAGGAGTACTATCGTGACGAGGAGCTCACGCGGGCTGCCTGGCACAACGGCATCTACCACACGGGCGACGTGGCCTGGCGCGATGAAGACGGCTACTACTGGTTTGAAGGCCGCGTGGACGACGTCATCAAGTCGTCGGGCTATCGCATCGGACCCTTCGAGGTGGAGAGCGCACTGATGACCCATCCCGCCGTCGTGGAGTGTGCCATCACGGGCGTGCCCGACGACATCCGCGGCATGGTGGTCAAGGCCACTGTGGTGCTGGGCAAGGAGTGGAAGGCCAAGGCCGGCGACGAGCTGGTGAAGGAACTGCAGCAGCACGTGAAGCGCGAGACGGCTCCCTACAAGTATCCGCGCATCATCGAGTTCGTAGACGAGTTGCCCAAGACCATCAGCGGCAAGATAAGACGAGTGGAAATCAGGCAAAAGGACAATCAGAAATGAAACATCGCATAGTAGTGAAGGTGGGCTCCAACGTGCTCACGCGTCCCGACGGCAAGCTCGACGTGACGCGCATGTCGGCCCTGGTAGACCAGATAGCATGGCTGCGCCAGCACGATTATGAGGTCATCCTGGTATCCAGCGGCGCCATGGCGTCGGGGCGTGGCGAACTGAAAGTAGATCACGACATGGACTCCGTGGAGCAGCGGCAGCTGTTCTCCGCCCTGGGGCAGGCCAAGCTCATCGGCCTCTACTACGACCTCTTCCGCGAATACCGCATGCACGTGGGGCAGGTGCTCACCATGAAGGAGAACTTCAATCCCGGCGAACAGTACGACAACCAGCGCGCCTGCATGACGGTGATGCTCGAGAACGACGTGCTCCCCATCGTCAACGAGAACGACACGGTGAGCGTCACCGAGCTCATGTTCACCGACAACGACGAGCTCAGCGGCCTCATTGCCAAGATGATGCAGGCCGAGACGCTGGTGCTGCTCAGCAACATCGACGGCATCTTCACCGCTTCGCCCGACGACCCCGAGGCACAGCTCATACGCACCGTGGAGCCTGGCACCGACCTGAGCCAATACATCAAGGCCGAGAAGAGTGCCTTCGGCCGCGGGGGCATGTCGTCGAAATACAAGACGGCCAGTCTCTCGGCTGCCCAGGGCATTCGCGTCATCATTGCCAACGGCACCCGCGACGGCATCCTCATCCAGCTCACTCAGCAGCCGCACGACACTCCGCACACCGAGTTCGTACCCGTCGCGAAGGGGTAGCTCGCAGCTGCTTTCGGTTCGCAATTTTCAACTTTCAATTCCCAACAGATTAGCCTATGCAGCTCATCGATACCTTTCAGCGCGTGAAGAATGCCAGCCGTACGCTGGCCTTCACCACCGATCAGCAGCGTTCGCAGATTCTCTGCGACGTGGCCGACGCCATCATGGCCGGTAAGGCCGACATACTCAGTGCCAATGCCGAAGACTTGGCGCGCATGGAGCGCAGCAATCCGCTCTACGACCGGCTCATGCTCACCGACGACCGCCTGCAGGCCATTGCCGCCGACATGCGCAATGTGGCCACACTGCCCTCGCCTCTGGGGCACGTCAGCCAGCAGCGCACGCTGCCCAACGGGCTGCGGCTCTGCCGCGTGAGTGTGCCCTTTGGTGTCATCGGCATGATCTACGAGGCCCGTCCCAACGTCACGTTCGACGTGTTCTCGCTCTGCTTCAAGAGCGGCAATGCCTGTGTGCTGAAGGGCGGGCGCGATGCCGACGCCTCCAACCGGGCCGGCGTGGCCCTCATCCACAAGGTGCTCCAGGACAACGGCATCAGCACCGATGTGGTGGCCCTGCTGCCCGCCACCCACGAGGCCACGGGCGAAATGCTCAATGCCGTGGGATATATCGACCTGTGCATACCGCGCGGCGGACGGCGGCTCATCGACTTCGTGCGCGACACGGCCCGCATACCTGTCATCGAGACGGGAGCCGGCGTGGTGAACACCTATGTTGACGAGGATGCCGACATCGCCATGGCCACCGCCATCGTGTGCAACGCCAAGATGCGGCGCGTCAGCGTGTGCAATGCGCTCGACTGCCTCATCATCCACCAGGCGCAGCTGCCCCAGTTGCAGTGCATCTGCATGCCCATGGCCGACAAGAGCGTGATCATCTATGCCGACCAGCGGGCCTATGCCGCACTCAGCGGTCACTATCCCGCCCAACTGCTGCAGCATGCCACCGACGAGTCCTTCGGCACTGAATTCATGGACTATAAGCTCGCCATCCGCACCGTCGACAGTCTCGACGAGGCGCTGGAGCACATCAGCCGCTACGGCAGCGGCCACAGCGAGGCCATCGTCACGCGCAATGAGCTGTCGGCCCGCCGTTTCCAGCAGCTGGTGGATGCCGCCTGCGTCTATGTGAACGCGCCGACGAGCTTCACCGACGGGGCCCAGTTTGGCCTCGGGGCCGAAATCGGCATCTCCACCCAGAAGCTGGGCCCGAGGGGCCCCATGGCACTCGAAGAGATTTGCACCTACAAATGGCTCATTGAGGGCAACGGCCAGACGCGCCCGTAGTTGCCCGCATGATATAGTATTGGTGTACGGGGGAAACGGCCCGAAGGGCCAAAACCTCATAGCGAAGTACTGGACGCCCAGGTGCAATTTGCGGCTTAAAAGATACAGACCCCACCCCTATACCTATTTACAACTCACTATGAACAAATGGTTACAGCCCCAACCTTCGGGCTCTCTTCCCTTTGGGGGGCAGGGGTGGGGTCTGTATCTTTTCCCCCTATACCTATTTACAACTCACTATGAACAAATGGTTATAGCCCCAGCTTTCGGACTCTCTTCCCTTTGAGGTGCTGGGGTGGGGTCTGTAATCATTATCATGTCAACTTGCTTTTCGCTTATTGTTGTTCAGCCCGTCTCCACCGGACCCATATAGTAGTTCTTGATAGTATTCCACGCGGCTTCAATCCGAAACCGCGCTTTTCATTAACCTTCAGCAAGGCGCTTGCAACCCGAAAGTGGGCAGGTTGCTGTCTGTTGACTGGAGTCAACGCATCTGTTGACTTAAGTCAACGCTCCTGTTGACTGGAGTCAACAGATCTATTGACTTAAGTCAACAGACAGCATTCGCCTTGATTGGATGTTGAAAGCAGGCATTTCCCGTCTTATGCCTGGCCCATCGCCTCTTTATGCGTCGGGTCAGCCGGACGGGGCGGCTATGCCGCGCTGATTGTGACGTCGGTTTTTGCTTTGCCGCCCCTGCGTAGCGCTTATTTTGGGGTGTCCGTTGTTTCCTTGCAAGCGGTGCGTTGGCGAATTTGAAAGTTTTTGGTATGAAATACTGATTTTTCCGTTTTTTATTCGTAAATTTGCAATCATGTTGTTATTCAAAACCGACACAAAAGTATGAAAAGTTTTATCAATGTTAGTGATATAGGCGACCTGCGCCAGGCTCTGGCTGAGGCTCAGGAGATTAAGGCCGACCGTTTCAAATATCAGCATCTGGGCAAGAACAAGACCCTGCTCATGATTTTCTTCAACAATTCGCTGCGCACGCGCCTGTCTACTCAGAAGGC
>CAMOPD010000197.1 GCA_946622085.1 uncultured Prevotellaceae bacterium
GACATCTCCGAGCGGCGCATCTACCGGCTCGTTTCCGGCACGCGCGGACTGCCCAACTTCCTCGTGGCCAACCCCGGCGTAAACAGCGGATTCATGATCACCCAGTACACCGCCGCCTCCGTGGTGTCGCTCAACAAGAGCCTCGCCATGCCCTCGTCGGTAGACAGCATCCCCTCTTGCCAGGACCAGGAAGACCTGGTGTCCATGGGAGCCAACGCCGCCATCAAGCTCTACAAGGTGATCCTCAACACCGAGCGCGTGCTCGCCATCGAGCTCTTCAACGCCGCCCAGGCCCTCGACTTCCGCCTGCCCCTCAAGTCGTCGCCGGCCATCTGCCAGCTGCATGAAGAATACCGCAAGGTGGTGCCCTTCATCCTGAACGACGAGCTGATGTATCCTCACATAGAACACTCCATTCAATTCCTGCGCACACACAGCCCGCTATGACCCGACTGCTCATCAAGAACATTGGCCTGCTGGCCGGTATCGACCAAGGCAAGCTGAGGCTGCAAGGCGCCGAGATGGCCCGCTTCGACACCATCAGCAACGCCTGGCTGACGGCCGAAGACGAGCGCATTGCCGACTTTGGCACCATGGACAGTTGCCCCCCTGCCGAGGGCGAAACCCAAGTGACCGACGCTCAGGGGGGCTGCGTGCTCCCGTCGTTCTGCGACTCCCACACCCACCTCGTCTATGCCGGCAGCCGCGAAGGCGAATTTGTCGACAAGATACGAGGCCTCAGCTATGCCGAGATAGCCCGCCGCGGCGGAGGCATACTCAACTCCGCCGACCGGCTGCACCAGACCAGCGAAGACGAGCTCTACGCCCAGGCCATGACCCGCATAGGCGAAATCATAGCCAAAGGAACGGGAGCCGTAGAGATAAAGAGCGGCTACGGCCTGAACACGGCCGACGAGCTGAAGATGCTGCGCGTCATTCAGCGCATCAAGCAGACAAGCCCCCTCAAGGTGGTGAGCACGTTTCTCGGTGCCCACGCCGTGGGCCGAGCCTATCAGGGCCGTCAGGAGGAATACGTCGACCTGGTGGTCAACGAGATGATTCCCGAAGTGGGACGCCAAGGACTGGCCGACTTCATCGACGTCTTCTGCGACGAGGGTTTCTTCACCCCACAGCAGACGGCCCGCATACTCCGCGCCGGAGCCCGCTGGGGCATGCGGGCGAAGATTCACGGTCAGGAACTGGCCGACTCGGGCGGCGTCGAGGTGGCCGTTGAGCACGACGCACTCTCCGTGGACCATCTCGAGAGCATGACCGACCGCGACATCCTCCTGCTGCGCGGCAGCGCCACCATGCCCACTGCCCTGCCGGGCACATCGTTCTTCCTCAACATGCCGTTTGCTCCCGCACGCAAGATGATACAAGGCGGCTTGGGCGTGGCCATCGCCAGCGACTATAACCCGGGATCCACGCCCTCGGGCGACATGAAGTTTGCCGTCGCGCTGGCATGCATTAAGATGCGGCTGCTGCCCGCAGAAGCACTCAATGCAGCCACCCTGAACGCGGCCTACGCCATGCGGCTGAGCGCAGAATACGGAAGCATTGGCCGAGGAAAGGTGGCCAATCTCATCATCACCCGCCAACTGCCTTCACTCAGCTTCATCCCCTATGCCTACACCACGCCCATCATCAGCAAGGTGGTGCTTAGAGGCAGAGTGATACCACCATACCAATAAACTAATATCCCCAAAATCATCCCAAGTGCTTCGGGTGCTGCCATCAGCCTCGAAGCACTTTTCATTTTTGGGGCACCCTTCGTCTTGTCTTGCAGAGCCTTCAACAGTTTCTTGCTCATATTACGAATTGTGATTAATCACCACAAAGATCATCGTTTTCGCCCCCCGTCGACTGGAAATGGATCATCACCACCAGCAATCGCCGCAGCAGCAGCCGTGGCAGCCCTGTTCATCGCCAGCACACGAACATTATGCAGGGCATAAATCTTTTGCCCAGTTTTATTTGGTTCTTTCAAAAATAGTTCGTATCTTCGCTGTGGAGATTTCAAATTCACAGAGCGTAATTGCGGTTTCAGTCCGAAGCTCATTAAGAAGTGCCCCGCACTTCTTTTTTATAGGAATCCTTTTATCACCAGCTTGTAACGGCCAATTTTTATGTCTCCCTTGCTTATTTCAATATGTTTCCCGTATTTGTTAAACGCTTCACCTCCATGCAACGCCACACCTTCTGCGTGAGGTTGAGATAGCCGTGGGTGCAGTCTGAAAGGATTTTTATTGGTGCGCCAATAAGCTTGCTTCATGACATGCAGCACGGGTGGACGCGCCACGCCGCGTCCCTACATGGAGGCGTGCTCAACAGTCAGGTAAACGATTGCGTTTTGTAAAGAAAATTCACAACTTTTTCTGCCCTCACAAAGCCCCTCCGTAAAGTGCTGAAAATCAATATCGGTTAGTAAGAACGCCACTTACGGGTAGTAAGAACGCCACTCACGCCTCGTAAGCACGCCATTTACTCATCGTGAGTGGCGTGCTTACTCAACGAGAACGAACAGCCTACTTCTCGTTTTGTAAAAATTATTCACAAAAAAAAGGAGTTGTCTTTCTGAACCCCGGAATCCTGTTGATGTAGGGATTTGGCGATGGCAGGGGTGCGGGCAAAGTCATCGAGCGGGATTTTTCCTATTGGCGCCTTGGGGAGACTGTCCCTCTCCCAAAAAGATGAACGCTCCTCTAACGAAGTCTCATTGACAGAAAAATGCTCATTGAATGAAACAATCTCTCCTGAGATTCATATTTCTTTTCCCACGAAGACGAGCAACAATGCCTCCCCAAAAATGAATATAAGCCAAATCTTTTTCCGTTTTATGACCATTGTTACAAAATAAAGTTGTACCTTTGCATGCGCGAACGGACGTGAGTCCTCTCGCCAAAGGCTTTTAAAGCAAGAACAGAAAGCACACAATAAATATTTTATATCAAAACACATACTGTATGTATTTTACTTTGTTTATTACCGTTATTATAACGGCTATCACGCTGGTGGTGGCAGCTTATGCTATTGCTAAGCTGATAGGCCCGCGCAGCTACAACAAGGTGAAGGGCGAGCCCTACGAGTGCGGCATTCCCACTCGGGGCACGTCATGGCTACCTGTGAGCGTGGGTTTCTATCTGTTTGCCATCCTGTTTCTCATGTTTGATGTGGAAACGGTGTTTCTGTATCCATGGGCGGTAGTAGTGAAGGATTTCGGTGCCATGGCATTGCTGAGCATCGGGTTCTTCCTGTTGGTATTGGTATTGGGCCTGGCCTACGCCTGGCGGAAAGGAGCGCTGGAATGGAAATAAGGAAGCCTAAGATCAAGAGCATTCCCTACGAGGAGTGGAACGACAACGAGGGTCTTGACCGGCTGGTGGACGAGTTGCAGGAGGGCGGCACCAACGTCGTTGTTGGTTCGCTCGACAAGCTCATCAACTGGGGCCGCGCCAACTCGCTGTGGTCGCTCACGTTCGCCACGTCGTGCTGCGGCATTGAGTTCATGGCCTGTGGCTGTTCGCGCTACGACTTTGCGCGCTTCGGCTTCGAGGTGACGCGCAACTCTCCCCGTCAGGCCGACCTCATCA
>CAMOPD010000198.1 GCA_946622085.1 uncultured Prevotellaceae bacterium
CATGGCAAATGTCAAGCGCAGCGGGTTGGGGCCGAAGATGTCGGAAAGGTGCTCGGCGTTGGGCATGAGATTAGACAGGACGTAGGCCGTTGAGTTGTTCACCCAGTGCACCACGATGCCCGGAATGATGCTCCCCGTGCGATAGTACATCCATCCCAGGAGCAGCCCCATGAGGAAGGCATGGGGCATTTGTGCAGGATTCATGTGAGCTATGGCGAAGAGCACGGCCGAAGCGGCAATGGCTGTCCAGTGGCGGCCGTTGAAGGTGCTGAGCAAGGTTCGCAATATGGCGCCCCGGAAGACAAACTCTTCGGCCACTGGGGCGGCCAGCCCCAAAGCGAAATATCCCCATCGGCTTTTCAGCAGTCCTTCTAATTCTGTTTCGGCGAGATTGGGCATCTCGGGTATGATGTCTTGCAGCCCCATGGAGGGCAGGATGACGCCCAATGCTGCTATGGCTGCCCAGCAGAGCACCGCCCAGGGACGCATGCGGATGTAGGTGCGGTTCACGGGTGTCCACTTCAGCCAGGCAAAGAGGACGATGATGATGAGGCTGGCCACCGACGAGGTGGCAATGATGATGGACAGCGAGTTGTCGGCCAGCCCCATGGCTTTGCCTATCACGGTGAGCACGACTGATGCCACCACCTGGATCATGAGGAACATGATGAAAAAGAAGAGGGCTTTTTTCATTTTTCTTGGTGTTGTTTAGCTTCTAAGTATTCTGAAACTGTTTTCTCGTCGCTGAGCAATTGGCGACGCAGGGCTTGTATGCTCTGAAATTTCTGCTCGTTGCGCAGCCGCTGGACGAATTGCACGCTCAGCCGCTGGCCGTAGAGATTGCCGGAGAAGTTGATGATGTGCACTTCGAGTGTCAGCTGAAAGTTGTTGCCGAAAGTGGGTCGCCGGCCGATGTTCATCATGGCAGGCAGTAGCTCTGCCGACTGGCCGATGCTCACCTTCACGGCGTAGACACCAGGCGCAGGAATGAGCTTGCAGGGGTCGTCTGTTTGGAGGTTGGCTGTGGGGAATCCCAATTGTCGTCCTTCGTGGAATCCATCGACCACGCGTCCGCTGACCGTGTAGTGGTAGCCCAGGCAGCGGGTGGCCATTTCCACCTCACCCTCGGAGATGAACGACCTCACTACCGATGAGCTCACGTTGATGCCTTCTATCTGCATGGCGGTGCTCTGGATAACGTCCATGCCCAGCGCTGCGCCATAACGCACGTAGTCGGCAAAGCCTTCCGTGCGGTTGTGGCCGAAGCGATTGTCGTAGCCTATGTAGAGTTGTCGGGCGTGGAGTTGGTCGTGCAGCACCTGCGTCATGAAGTCATGGGCCGACAGTGAAGCCAGCGCGGGGGTGAACGAAAGCACCACGCAGTTGTCGACGCCTGTGAGGGCGAGCCGCTCCAGCTTCTCGTCAATGGTGGTCAGCAGTTGGGGCTGATAGTCGCTGCCCAGCACCTGGCGCGGATGGCGGTCGAAGGTGATGACCGTCGACTGAAGCGACTGCCTGGCCGCCGCCTCCACCAGCTGAGACATGAGGTACTGGTGTCCTCGGTGCACGCCGTCGAAGAATCCGATGGTGGCCACAGAGGGCATGAGCTCTTCATGGGGTTGTTGTATATAGATGGTTTTCATTTTCGTTTCATTATTCGGCAGATCATTCTGTAGGCTTCGCCTATCCATAATACGGGTGATGAGGCTACCATGATCCATGCCCACGACTGCCATGGCAGTGGGGTGGTGCGGAACATTCTGCCTCCAAACTGCACGATGAGCCATTGGCCCAATAGGATGAGTCCCAGCACCAGCAGCATGCCCTTGCAGCGATGAATGAGCCGGAAGGCGGAGTGGTTTGACCCCAGCATCTTGGCATTGAAAAGGTTCCACCATTGCAGCATGACGAAGAAGGTGAAGAACTCCGTGAGTTCCATCACCGTGATACCCTCGATGCTTCCCATGGTCTCAATGAGCCAGAGCAACGCGAAGAGCACCAGGAAGAACAGCAGGCCGATGGTGGCGATGCCCCAGCCCATGCTTCGGTTGATGATGAAGGCGTGGCGCGGGCGTGGCTTGTGGTTCATCACTTCGCGCGACGGCGGCAGCGATGCCAGTGCCATGGCGGCAAAAGTGTCCATGATGAGGTTCACCCACAGTATCTGGGTCACCGTGAGCGGCAGCTCTGTGCCTATGAGCGAGCCGCCCAGCACCAGGAGCAGGGCCGTGACGTTGACGATGAGCTGGAAGAAGAGGAAGCGCTGGATGTTTCTGTAGAGCGAGCGCCCCCACATCACGGCGTTCACTATTGAGCGGAACGAGTCGTCGAGCAGTGTGATGTCGCTGGCGGCTTTGGCCACGCTCGTTCCCGAGCCCAGCGACAGTCCCACGTGGGCATGGTGCAGGGCGGGCGCGTCGTTCGTGCCGTCGCCCGTCACGGCCACAATTTCGCCATTGCGTTGCAGCAGCTGCACCAGCCGTTGCTTGTCGGCCGGGCGTGCGCGGCTCATCACTCTCAGCTCTGCGGCCCGTTGCAGGGCTTCCTGGTCGGAGAGTGCGGCAAAGTCCTGGCCCGTGATGTGCCAGCGGGCGCTCGTCTTCGCGTCAGCCTGCTCGTCCCAGATGCCTATCTGGCGGGCTATCTCTATGGCCGTGGCCGATGTGTCGCCAGTGACGATTTTCACCTCTATTCCTGCTTTTCGGCATTGGGCCACAGCCTCGGGCACGTCCTGGCGCACCGGGTCGCTGATTCCCACAATGGCCTGCAGATGCCACGGGCTGCTCTGCTGGTCGCCTTCTGTGTAGGCAAAAGCCAGGGTGCGCATGGCCTGCTGCTGATAGTGCAGCAGTTTCTCTTTGACGCAGCCGAGCTCGATGCCTTCGCCGTCGCATCGGCTGAGCACCACTTCGGGCGCGCCCTTCATGAACGTCATGGGCCCCGATGCCGTCAGCACCGTGGTTTCCATGTATTTCTTTTCCGTTGTGAAGGGCGTCTGGTGCAGCATCTGTGCAGCGTGGCGCAGTGCTTCATAGTCGTAGCCTTGGTCTCGTGTCCATCTCAGCAAGGCAGCTTCCGTGGGATTTCCTATGGCTTGTTCGCCGTTGAGTTCGGCCGTTGAGTTCACGGCAATGGCCTGAGCCAGCCGTTGCCGGGCATCGGCGTTGCCGTCCTCGAGAGCGAACATCTCCACCACCTTCATCTGGTTTTGCGTCAGTGTACCCGTCTTGTCGGTGCAAATCACGTTGACGGCGCCCATGGTTTCGCAGGCATGCAGCTTGCGCACCAGATTGTTGCTTTTCAGCATGCGCCGCATGTTGAGTGCCAGCGAGAGCGTCACGGCCATGGGCAGCCCTTCGGGCACAGCCATGACAATGAGCGTCACGGCCATCATGAAATAGCGCAGCACCACCTCGGCCATCTCCACGTAGCGCGTGGTGTGCCAAAGCGGATTGGTGAGCACGTCGTGGCCCAGAAACAGCACGAAGGCAACTATCGAGACGGCTGTGCCCACCTTGCTGATGAGCTTGGCCAGCCGTTCCAGTTGTTCGTTCAGCGGAGTCTTGGTG
>CAMOPD010000199.1 GCA_946622085.1 uncultured Prevotellaceae bacterium
GTGGTTGTTGCTGTTCAGGAAGTCGAAAAATCCCATGTTTTTGTGTTGTGTCTATGGTGTTCATGATGTTGGTTTCGGCATTAAAACGCCATGTCGTCGAGCAGTTGCACGTATTGCCCGATGGCGCGGCTGATTTCGCTCACGCGGATGAACTCGTCGGCCGAGTGGGAACGGGCCGACTCGCCCGGACCGAGCTTGAACGAGGGGAAGGGCATCACCGACTGGTCGCTGAGCGTGGGCGAGCCATAGGGCTGCATGCCCATGCTGACGCATCGCTGCACCAGCGGATGGTCGGCGGGGATGCTCGAGGAGTGGAGCCGGAAGGAGCGGGCGGTGAGCTCGCTCTTGACGTGCTGGCAGAGAAACTGGAACACCTCTTCGTTCTGATAGTATTCGTTGGTGCGCACGTCGATGACGAACCGGCACTCATCGGGCACCACGTTGTGCTGGGTGCCGGCGTTGACCACGGTGACGCTGAGCTTGGTGGGGCCCAGCAGGGGGCTCACGCGGGGAAACTGATAGTCGCGCAGCCAGAGCAGGTCGTCGAGTGCCTCGTAGATGGCATTCACCCCCTCGCCCCGCGCCGCATGACCAGAGCGCCCGCGGGCCACACCGTCGATGACCATGAGCCCTTTCTCGGCAATGGCGGGCTGCATGCCCGTGGGTTCGCCCACAATGGCCACGCTGACGGGCGGCAGCAGGGGCAGCGCGCGGCTGATGCCGTCGCGACCGGTCACCTCCTCTTCAGCCGAAGCGAGGTAAACCAGATTGTAGGCCCGATTCCTTTCGGCCATGATGCGGAACACCTGTAGAAGACTCACCAGTCCGCCGCCGCAGTCGTTGGAGCCCAGCCCGTAGAGCACGTCGCCCTCCAAGGCGGGCTCATAGGGGTTGCGCGTCCAGGTGCTGACGGGTTTCACCGTGTCTATGTGGGCATTGAGCAAGAGCGTGGGGCGCGCGGCATCGTAATCGGGCGCTACGGCCCACACGTTGTTGGCCTCGCGCCGGGGCTGAAACCCGTAGCGGGCAATGGTCTGCTCCATGATGTCGGCGGCCGCTGCCTCATTGCGGCTGACGCTCGGCGTGGCAATGAGCCATCTGAGCAGTTCAAGAGCTTCGTTGGTATAGTCCATGGGGAAAGGGGTGTTAACTCATGCGGGCAGCCATTAGCGGCGTTCTCTCGCCCACACCTTATTTATATATATGTATCAGATGCAAAGATAATGTTTTTTTCGCTTTGTAAAGTCTTTTTCGCGCAAAAAACCACCACAGCCTGTGGCGAAGGCTCCTTTAGGGGCAAAGCATGACCGGAGAAATTATTTCTGAAAAATATTTACAAAACAAACAGCCCGTCACTGCTACGCAATGAGTAAGCACGCCACTCACGTGGAGTAAGAACGCCACTTACGAGGAGTAAGCACGCCACTTACGGGTAGTAAGAACGCCACTTACTACCCGAGAATGACACACCTATTCCTAATCTGCTGATTATGAGCGACTTACAAAAACAGTGATTTTACCCTCAAAAAATGACCCCAGAAAGGAGAAATTGACTTTGAATTTTCTTTACAAAATCACACTCCGCGTCTCGCTTTCAGAGCCTGAAATCGAGCCAGAAGAAATCATTTTCGGGGCGGCGTGGGCGACAAGGGGTTTCAGAAAAAGCGCACTTCAAATTTGTGTTTGTCAATATTAATGTTTATCTTTGCATCGTAAACATGAATGCCTATGCAGAACAAATCTCATTTTTCGGTGCTCATTCATGAGCAGGCCAAGAAGTACGGTGAGAAAACCGTGCTGAACTATCGCGACTTTGGCAGCCTGAAATGGAAGACGGCTTCGTGGAACGAGTTCTCTGAGAAAGTGCGCCAGGTGTCGAATGCCATGCTCAATCTGGGCATACGCGTGCAGGAGAACGTGGGCGTGTTCTCGCAGAACACCATCTACTCGCTCTTCGCCGACTTCGGAGCCTTCGGCATCCGCGCCGTCACGATTCCGTTCTATGCCACCAGTTCGGAACAGCAGATACAGTTCATGATAGGCGATGCGCAGGTGCGCTTCCTCTTCGTGGGCGAACAAGAGCAATATGACAAGGCCCACAAGGTGTTTCCCCTGTGCCCCACGCTGGAGCGCATCATCGTGTTCGACCCGAGCGTGCGCATCAATCCGCACGACCCCAACACCATCTTCTTCGACGACTTCATGAAGCTGGGTGAGGGCTGTCCGCGGCAGAGCGAACTGGAGGAGCTGTACAAGCAGGCCAACGACGACGACCTGGCCAACATCCTCTATACCAGCGGCACCACGGGCGAGTCGAAAGGCGTGATGCTGACCTACGGACAGTATGCTGCCGCCCTGGAGGCCAACGACAAGTGCGTGCCCGTGGGCGAGAAAGACCGCGTGATGAACTTCCTGCCCTTCACCCACATCTTTGAGCGCGGGTGGACCTACCTGTGCCTGTCAGAGGGGGCCGAACTGATAGTGAACACCTATCCCAAGGAGGTGCAGCAGGCCATGCGCGAGACCCACCCCACATGCATGAGCTCCGTGCCACGCTTCTGGGAGAAAGTGCTCGTGGGCGTGAAGGAGAAGATAGACAACGCCAATGCCGTGGAGCGGAAACTCATGCTCAAGGCACTGGCCGTGGGCCGCAAGCACAACATAGAATATCTGAGCCGCGGCAAGCGACCGCCGCTGCCGCTGCATCTGGAATACAAAATGTATGACAAGACACTCTTCAGCCTCATACGCAAGCAGCTGGGCCTGGAGGACGCCCACTTCTTCCCCACCGCCGGCGCTGCCGTGTCGGAGGAAGTGGAGGAGTTCGTCCACTCCGTGGGCATCAACATGATTGTGGGCTACGGACTGACAGAAAGCCTGGCCACCGTGAGCTGCGACCACCTGGGCGAGCCCTACACCGTGGGCTCAGTGGGACGCCCCATCGAAGGCATTGAGGTGAAAATCGGCGAGAACGACGAAGTGCTGCTCAAGGGTCCCACCATCACCAAAGGCTACTACAAGCGCGACGCACTGAACGAACAGGCCTTCGACGCCGAGGGATTCTTCCATACCGGCGACGCCGGCTATCTGCGCAACGGCGAACTCTTCCTCAAGGAGCGCATCAAAGACCTCTTCAAAACCTCCAACGGCAAGTACATTGCCCCGCAGATGATTGAGTCGAAACTGCTCGTAGACAAATTTGTGGAGCAGGTGGCCGTGATAGCCGATGAGCGCAAATTCGTCTCGGCACTCATCGTGCCCGACTTCCACGTGCTCGAAGAATATGCCGACGACAACAACATCCAGTATGCCAACCGCGAAGAGCTCTGCCGCAACGAGAAAATCATCAAGATGCTGCACGAACGCATAGAGACACTGCAACAGCAGCTGGCCAGCTACGAGAAGATAAAGCGCTTCACCCTGCTGCCCCACAACTTCACCATGGAGGCAGGCGAGCTGACCAACACGCTGAAGATTCGCCGACAAGTGCTCAACAAGAACTACAAGGACATCATCGACAAGATGTACGAAGAATGAGCGTATCTCAAGAC
>CAMOPD010000200.1 GCA_946622085.1 uncultured Prevotellaceae bacterium
CCGACGACGTGGTGATAGCCATCTCGCAGAGCGGCGAGACGGCCGACACGCTGGCCGCCTTCGAACTGGCCAAGCACAACGGCGCGCTCTGCTTCGGCATCGTGAACGCTGTGGGGTCGAGCATCGCCCGCGCCTCCGACACGGGCATCTACATCCACGTGGGACCGGAAATTGGCGTGGCCTCCACCAAGGCCTTCACGGGCCAGGTGACAGTGATGACTCTCTTTGCACTGGCACTGGGACACGAACTGGGAACCATCGGCCAGCAAGACTACGAGGCCCACATTGCCGAACTGGCCGTGCTGCCCGAGAAGATGAAGAAGATTCTGAAGCAGGACGACAAGATAAGACAAATAGCCCGCACACTGACATACGCCCGCAATGCGCTCTACATGGGCCGCGGCTACAATTATCCCGTAGCACTGGAGGGAGCGCTCAAGCTGAAGGAAATCAGCTACATCCATGCCGAGGGCTATCCTGCCGCAGAGATGAAGCACGGCCCCATTGCCCTGGTGGATCAGGACATGCCCGTAGTCTTTGTGGCCACGCACCATCAACTATACAAGAAGATTCTCTCCAACATTCAAGAGGTGTGCGCCCGCAACGGACGCATCATTGCCGTGGTGAGCGAGGGCGACGAGGCGGTGAGCAAACTCGCCGAGTTCACCGTGGAAGTGCCCGAGACACTGAGCACACTGGCACCGCTGCTCAGCGTCATCCCACTGCAACTCATAGCCTACCATGTGGCCGTGGCCAAAGGCCTGAATGTCGACCAGCCCCGCAATCTGGCTAAGTCGGTAACTGTGGAATAATGCCCACAGATTACACAGATTTTCACAGATTGGGCATAAAAGAAGAAAGGGAACTTCCTAAAAGACACATAAAGAAACGTTACTTTTCTGTTTAATTATGGATCAGTTTTCACACGAGAATAAAGACAACGATTACAACAAAACTTATAATATAATTGGTGCAGCCATGGCTGTCCACAAAGAGCTGGGAAACGGATTTCTTGAGGCAGTTTATGGCGATGCATTGGAAATGGAGTTTAAAGAACGTGGAATTCCATTTGTCAGAGAACAAGAGATAGCCATAGCGTATAAAGGACATCAATTGTCACATAAATATTTTGCTGACTTCATTTGCTACAAAGACATCATTGTTGAGTTGAAAGCAGTTGACAGCATTAGTTCGGCTCATCGTTCGCAAATCATCAACTATTTACATGCCACGGGCTATGTAATAGGATTATTGATTAACTTTGGTGAGACATCGTTAAAGTTTGAGAGGTTCAAGCACTAAACTGCAGTTATCTCTGTCCTTATAGTCATAATCTGTGTCAATCTGTGTAATCTGTGGGCATAAATGGAGAAGCCAAAATTCATATCCGATAAGCAATTCACGCTGCTGCTGGCGCTGGCAGTGGGATTCTTTGCTGCCGTGGCAGCCTTTGTGCTCCACTGGCTCATCAATGAAATCCAGCTGCTGCTGACGGCAGGCTTCGACTACACATCGTTCAACTGGCTTTACCTCGTCTATCCCGTCATTGGCATTTATCTCACCTCCCTGTTTGTGAGATACATCGTCAAGGACGACATTTCTCATGGCATCACCCGCATACTCTATGCCATATCGTCGAAGCGTTCGCGACTGAAAGGCCACAACACCTGGTCGTCGGTCATAGCATCGGCCATCACCATCGGCTTTGGCGGTTCGGTGGGTGCCGAGGCCCCCATCGTGCTCACGGGCTCGGCCATAGGCTCCAATCTTGGCCAGGCCTTCCATCTTGACAACAAGAAGCTCCTGCTGCTCGTGGGATGTGGAGCTGCCGCCGCCATTGCAGGCATTTTCAAGGCTCCCATTGCGGGGCTCGTCTTTACGCTCGAAGTACTGATGATCGACCTGACCATGGCCTCGCTGCTGCCCATCCTCATAGCCAGTGTCACGGCCACCTGTTTCACCTATCTGTTTATAGGAGGGCAGTCGCTGTTCCACTTCACGCTCGATGGCGAATGGGTCATTGAGCGCGTGCCGGCCACCATCCTGCTGGGCATCATCTGCGGACTCATCAGTCTCTATTTCATCCGCACCATGAACGCCTGCGAGAGTGTCTTCGGCAAGCTGAAGAACAATCCCTACGCCAAGCTCGCCCTGGGCGGCATCGTGCTGAGCACACTCATCTTCATCTTCCCGGCCCTCTACGGCGAAGGCTACGACAGCATCAACATCCTGCTCAACGGCAAGACCGAGGCCGACTGGGAAACCATCCTCAACAACTCCCTCTTCTATGGTCATAGCCACCTGCTGATAGCCTATCTGGCCCTGGTGCTGCTGACCAAAGTATTTGCCACATCGGCCACCAACGGCGGCGGCGGATGCGGCGGAACGTTCGCTCCGTCGCTGTTCATAGGAGCCTTTGGCGGCTTCCTGTTCTCGCGGCTTTGGAACATCAACCAGATAGGCGTCTACGTGCCCGAGAAGAACTTCACCCTGCTGGGCATGGCAGGCGTGATGGCGGGCGTGATGCATGCCCCGCTGACAGGAATATTCCTCATTGCCGAGATAACGGGTGGCTATGGGCTCTTCATCCCGCTGATGATTGTCAGCGTCTGCTCCTATCTCACCATCATCATCTTTGAGCCTCACAGCATCTACGGCATGCGGCTGGCACGCGAAGGCCGACTCATCACCCACCACACCGACCGCGCCATACTGACACTGATGAGCCTCGACAGCGTGATTGACAAGGAATATACAGCCGTTCCGCAAGACATGTGGCTGGGGAAACTGATTCATGCCATCAGCCGAAGCAACCTGAACATCCTGCCCGTGGTCGACGACGGCGGCCATCTGCTCGGCGAAATCAACATCAACAACATTCGCCACCTGATGTTCCGCACCGAACTCTACACCCACTTCCAAGTGGCCCAGCTCATGACACCGCCCGCCGACACACTGGGCGTGAACGACCCGATGGAAGACGTGATGCAGAAATTCGAAAAGACAGATGCCACCATGCTCCCCGTGCTCGACACCGACGGCCGGCTCATTGGCTATATCACCCGAACGCGAATGTATGCACAATACCGCAAGATGGTGGCCGACATGAGCGAAGAGTGAACCTAACAGACCTTTTCACCATGGACATATGACGCTATGGTGAAAGATAAAACATAACACATGACAAAAGAAGAAGACATCAAGAATGCTGTAGAGGTGATGCGCCGTGGGGGCGTCATCCTCTACCCCACCGACACCATCTGGGGCATCGGCTGCGACGCGACAAACGCCGACGCCGTGGCCCGTGTATACCAAATCAAGCAGCGCGACGACTCGAAGGCGCTCATCTGCCTGGTGGACTCGGAGGCACGCCTGCAACGCTACGTGCGCAACGTGCCCGAGGTGGCCTGGGACGTGATGGAAATGGCCACCAAGCCGACTACCGTGATTCTCGACGGCGCCGTCAACCTGGCCCCCAACCTCATTGCCGACGACGGCAGCATCGCCATGCGCATCACCCACGAAGACT
>CAMOPD010000201.1 GCA_946622085.1 uncultured Prevotellaceae bacterium
CTGTTGACTCCAGTCAACAGATAGAAGTTGGCGTGATTTCGGTTTCAAAGAAGCACGATTAGACACAGACAGGCCCCTGCTGGCGCCTGAGCATGCGAGCACATTGGCTCATGGCGCTGACAGGACGGCTGTAGAGACGAGACCTGAATTCAACAATAGGCCCGTCGCAGAACGGACGTTCAAGGGGAAAGTTTTAGGGGAGGAAAGAAGCGAAATGGCGCAACCACTACTCAGGCCAGTCCTCGAACTCGAGTTCCAGCTCGACGGGCTGGGCCGACGAGAACGACTCGGCGGCCGGCGGATGAGACACCGAGAGGCCGAGCAATCGGATGGGATGGGCCTCGGAGATGTCCACCTGGCGCAGCAGGGCCTTGGCCATGGGCAGAATGTCGTCCTTGCGTCTGAGGGGTTTCCGGTGGCTTTGGCTCCGTGTGATTTGCCTGAAGTCGGCAAACTTCACCTTCAGCGTGAGCGTCTGCCCGTCGAAGTCGGCGCGCTCGATGCGCCCCACGAGTTCGAGCACGGTGTGATAGAGCTCAATGGTGACGGCCGCCGGGCGGTAGATGTCTTCGAGGAACGTGTGCTCGCAGCCCACCGACTTGCGCTCGTAGTCGGTGATGACGGGCCGGTGGTCGATGCCCCGTGCGAAGTCGTAGAACACGGAGCCCATCTTGCCGAAGTGCTCGATGAGATGCTGGCGCGAGCACTGCCGCAGGTCGGCGCCGGTGAAGATGCCTATGCGGTGCATGCGCTGGGCGGTCTTCTCGCCCACCCCCCAGAACTGCTCGATGCGCAACTGGCCAATGAAGTCGAGCGCCCGGTCGGGATGGATGGTGCAGATGCCGTCGGGCTTGCGATAGTCTGAGGCTATCTTGGCCAGGAATTTGTTGTAGGAGATGCCGGCCGAGGCCGTCAGATGGAGTTCCTGGTGGATGCGCTGTTTGATTTGGCGGGCAATGTCAACGGCCATATCGGCCCCAATTTTGTTGGTGGTGACGTCGAGAAAAGCCTCGTCGAGCGAGAGGGGCTCGATGAGGTCGGTATAGTCGCTCATGATGCGATGAATGGCAGCCGACACCTCTTTATATACATGGTAGCGGCCAGGAACGATGATGAGCTCCGGACAGAGACGCTTGGCACGCGCCATGGACATGGCCGAGTGCACGCCGTAGCGGCGCGCTTCGTAGCTGGCCGTAGACACCACGCCGCGCGGCCCGTCGTAGCCCACGGCAATGGGCTGCCCCCGCAGCGCTGCATTGTCGCGCTGCTCCACGCTGGCAAAAAACGCGTCCATGTCGATATGTATAATCTTGCGAAGGGACATCTCTCGAGTTGGCGCGAAGATAACAATAATAGGCCAAAAAGAAGAACAAACTTCAGAAAAAGTGCTATCTTTGCAGTCAAGAACAACTTAACACACGAAACGAAACATGAAAAAGACACTGATCATCATGATGCTGCTGGCCGCCATGGCCTCGACACACCTCAAGGCACAATTCCCAATGAAAGATGCCGACACCAAGTATGCCACCGAACTGCTGAAGCCGGGCTCGAAGATTCCCGACTTCAAGCTCACCACACCCGAGGGGAAGAGCATGAAGCTGAGCAAACTGACGAAAGGTAAATGGACGGTGCTCGACTTCTGGGCTTCGTGGTGCCCCGACTGCCGGCGCGACATGCCCAACGTGGAGCGCATGTATGCCGACTTCGCCCCGCGCGGCGTGCAGTTCGTGGGACTCTCGTTCGACACCGATGCCGCCGCCTGGCGGAATGCCATCGGGAAATTCGGCGTGAAGTACGCCCAGCTGAGCGACCTGAAGAAGATGCGCGACTCTGAGGTGGCCCGGGCCTTCGGCGTGAAGTGGATACCTTCCATGATGCTCGTCAACCCGCAGGGAGAGGTGGTGCTGAGCACCGTGCTGAGCGACAAGATGGAGAAGACGCTCACCGAGAAACTGGCCGAGAAGAAAGAGATCAGCGGCACCACCGAACGGCTCACAATCGACGGCAGCAAGGGCCGCCTGGCCGCCATCATCCAGAAGCCACAACTGGCCCAGGGCGAGCGCTGCCCCATGGTGGTGTTCTGCCATGGCTTCGGCGGGCGCAAGGAAGGGCCGCTCTTCGAACTCATTGCCGACTCGCTGCAGGCCCATGGCGTGGCCAGCCTGCGCTTCGACTTCAACGGCCATGGCGAGAGCGAGGGCGACTTCAAGGACATGACCGTGCCGGGCGAGATAGATGATGCCCTGAAAGTGATTGAATACGTGCGCGACCTGCGCTACGTGAGCAGCGTGGCCCTCGTGGGACATTCACAGGGCGGCGTGGTGGCCAGCATGGCGGCTGGCCGGCTGCAGCAGGGCGACATTGCCGCCGTGGCTCTCATGGCGCCCGCCGCCGTGCTGCGCGACGATGCCATTCGCGGCAGCACCTTCGGCGCCCAGTACGACCCGCTCGACCCGCCCGAATACGTGGAGCTCTTCGGAGGACGGAAGCTGGGCGGCGAATACATCCGCACTGCCTTCTCGCTGCCCATCTACGAGACGGCTGCCAAGTATCAGGGGCCGGCACTCATCGTTCATGGAACGGGCGACCGCGTGGTGCCCTACACCTACGGCGAACGCTACAAGCAGGTGTGGCCAGAGGCCCAGCTGCTCATCCTCGACGCCCACGACCACGGTTTCTCGCAGAACATCTACCGCGCCACCCGCGCCGTGTCCGACTTCCTGCTGAGAACTCTGAAGTGAATCTATGAAGTGAAAAGGATGTATGAGAGTTGAAAAGTTCTTTCCACGGGAGGAAAGCCCAGAGAGTGGAAAGAGAATTGAAAACCGAAGCCCCAAGGAAAAGACAAATGTTGGGGCACAGGGTCTTCTCAACTTTTCAACTACCCCTCAGGGTTGAACACCCAGGGGGGGGAGAGATTCTGACACGAATACGCCCTGCAAGGGGGAAAGCGCTGACAGACAACGCTTTTTCCCCTTGTAGGGCGCATGCTTAGTGGCATCTGCTACTTTCCTAAACTTTTCAGTAGCTCACGCGAGGCTCCAGCTCCTTGGCCTGATCAATCATCTTCTGCACCTCCTTCACCGAGGGCACGCGGTTGCAGAGATTCTTCTCAGCGTTCACCTCCTCGAGTTTCGGCTGCAGGTTCTCGGCCACGCGGTGGCGCAGCTCCTTCACCGTGTCAACGCCGGCAGCCTCGAGCAGCTCGGCAAACTGAGGGCCAACACCGTTGATGCGGAAGAGGTCGGCATGGTTGGTCCAGCGCAGAATCAGCTTGCCGCTGATGCCCGTGGCCTCCTCCAGCTCCTTGCGCCCCTTCGGAGCAGCGCAACGGTCGAGCAATTCGTCTACTGTGTTGATGCCTGCTGCTTGCAGCTTCTCAGCGTAAACATCGCCTACGCCTTCAATGTCGATAATCTTGTATGCCATAATTATTTCTGGTTTAGTTAAACAATAGTTCCTTATTTAGCTGACAAATATAA
>CAMOPD010000202.1 GCA_946622085.1 uncultured Prevotellaceae bacterium
TCCTCCATCTGGTCCATCTGCACGGTGCGGTAGATGGAGTCCTGTTTCAGTCGACGGCTCACCAACGAGCGTTTCTTGGCCGAGAGCTGATAGTCCTCCTGCGACTGCAGATAGTCCTCGCGGCTGATGAGCTTCTCGCCGAAGAGGCGTTTGTTCTGCTCGAAGGTGCGCCGTTTGCGCTGCGTGTCCATATCGAGCTGTGCCTGCTCCGTCTGGTTGTTCAGTCGGTCTTGCTGCATGGCCACCTGGGTGTTGCGCAGCAGGTTCTGCTTCTCGGCCAACTCGGCCTCAGCATTGAGGATCTGCAGGTCGAGGTTGGAGTTGGAGAGGCGTACGATGACGTCGCCCTTACGGACGTGCGTACCTTCTTCCACCACCTTCTCCACGACGATGCCGCCTTCCTCTGGCGAGATTTGCACCACCTGGATGGGCATCACCTGTCCGTTGGTGCGCACATAGTCCTTGAACTCTGCCTGCCGCACTTCGCTGATGGTCAGTTCGTCCTTGTTGACCTTCAGCGTTGAGGCATGATTGCCAAACGCGAGCCAGCACAAGATTACCAGCAGCAGACTTCCACCCGCCGCATACGGCCAATACTTCTTCAGTTGCTGCGTCTTTGTCTTTTCTATCACTCTGTCCATATCGTCTCTCCTCTATAATATCTTATTAATTGTTCCTTCACCCTCACCATCAGCTGGCACTGTAGCAGGGTGGCCTTCGAGTTGAGTAGTTGCGAGGATGTGGCACGCAAGTCGATGGCTGTCGATAGCCCCTCCTCAAACTGCCGCCGCGTCAGTTGATAGGCTATGCTGTCGGCCTCCACCTTCTCCTGCATCTGCCGTGCCTGCTTCTGATAGCCCTGCCAGTCCAGCCATGCCTCGCGGCTGAGCTTCTCCACCTCCAATTGTCTCTGCTCGAAGCTCTCGCGGGCCATCAGATAGTTGTTTCTGGCGCGGCGAACAGTGGTCATCGTCTGCATGCGGTTGAACAGGGGAATGCTCAGCGTGGCCCCTATATACTCGCCCATGTTGTTCTTCAACTGCGTGTGGAACGACTGCCCCACATGAGAATGCAGCGTATGGTAGTAAGTGGTGTTCAGGCCCACGCTCATCGAGAGAGAAGGATAAAGGGAAGCGCGGGCCTGATGCCACTCATGCAGGCTGACTTGCATCTGATGGTGTGCTGTCTGCAATTCAAATGAAGAATTTCCGACAGGGATTCCTACTGCGGGAGGTGTGGCGGCAGTCCATTCTTCATTTTTTATGGTTAGTTCTTCGCCCAAAGGGAAGGCCATGGACTTTTTCAGTTCCAGCATGGCCGATGCCAGCAGATTCTGCTGGCGCGTCAGCTCGTAGTCGGCCTCGGCCTTCTGCGACTCCACCTGAGCCACATCGGCCAGGCTCTTGCGGCCCACCTCCTCCAGCAACCGAGTCTGCCGGAGCAGCAGCTCTGTCTCCTGCACCTTCTCGGCGGCCATACCGACCATCTCTTCGCAATAGACGGCATTGACAAAGGCCTGCATGACGCCGAGCGCCGTCTGACTCTGCTTTTGCCGCAACTCCGATTGTCCCATCAGCACACCGGCCTTGGCGGCCCGCAGGGCATGCACGCGGCTGAACCCGTCGAAGACGGGCAGTGATGCCTGCAGGGAATAGCCATTATAGAACGTGCTGACGTCAGTATAGGTGTTGGTCTCGGGGTCGATGGCACGTCCGAAGTTATACTGTGCCCCGACGCTGGCACTGACTGCTGGCAGGAACCGCCCGACGGCACCCGTCTTGGCTGCGTGGTGACTGTCAAGTTCGCGCTCTGCCTGCTTCACCTCATGATTGTGCTCCACGGCGTATTGCATGCATTGGCGCATGGTCCATGAAGTCTGGGCAGCAGTCTGAAGACTGACCCACAGGAAAGCTACTAAAAACTCTTGTCTCATCATCGTGTTCTGATTTTTTTCACAAAGCAAAGTTACTTCTTATCAGTTATTCCATCAAGCTTTTTGGCACCGCAACATGCAAAACGTCTAATTTTTAGACACCTTACTGTATGATTTTTAGACAGAATAAGCTTATCTTTGCAACCATGAAGAAGCATGAAACCATACTTATTGTTGACGACAACACGTCTATCCTGACGGCTATGCGCTATCTGCTTGACGGCATCTTCGAACGTATACTCACGCTGGAGCGACCCGACGGCATCATGAAACTGATGGCTCAGGAGGACATAGACATCGTGCTGCTCGACATGAATTTCACCCTTGGCGTGAACAGTGGGCAGGAGGGTCTGTTCTGGCTTCGCGCCATACGCAAGCTGCATCCGCAGACACCCGTAGTGCTGCTCACGGCCTATGCCGACGTTGCGCTGGCGGTGAAGGGACTGAAAAGCGGAGCCGCCGACTTCATCACCAAACCCTGGGACAACGACGAACTGGTGCGCAAGCTGAAGGATGTGCTCGACATGCAGAACGAGATTGTGACTCTCGACGAGATGGAGAAGAAGCACATCCGCCGCACACTCGACCACTGCCACGGCAATCTCACCCAGGCAGCAGAGCTGCTTGGCATCACTCGGCAGACGCTCTACAACAAGATAAGGAGCCTCACCCCCGACACTTCGCCAAAGGGTGAGGACAGCTGACAGATTTCTCCCCCCCTGATGATTCTCTGTATTATTATAATAGGTGTTGCCATTGCGGTGGTTGTCTGGTGGTTCTTTCGCCATCAGCGCAGGCTTCGTCTGCGCGCTCATCTCATGCAGGAGGCCATGCGCAACCACGATTTCACCTTCCGCCTGCCCACCGACGGGCTGTTGCCCGGCGAGCGTGCCATGCAGGAGACGCTCAACCAGCTGGGCGGAATCATACGGCAGGAGGTGAATAAGAGTGAGGTGGAATCGTGGGAACGGCTTACTCGCGTGCTGACCCACGAGATGATGAATGCCACGGCCCCCATCACCAGCATCAGCCAGTCGATGCTCGGGCGCCAGGACGTGAAAGGCACTCCTCTCGAGGCGGGCATGCAAGCCATCTACGACACCAGCCGCCACCTGAGCGACTTCGTGGCCAACTATCGCAAGATGTCGCAGCTGGAGCAGCCCGTTCTGGCCGACGTGCCCTTGCGCCCGCTGCTGGATGAGGTGGGCCAGGCTTATCCAAAGCTTGCATGGCTGGTGGACATGCCGGCAGACATCACGGTGCATGCAGATGCCGGCATGCTGAGGCAAGTGCTGATGAATCTGGCTAAGAATGCCGTGGAGGCCGGAGCCCGGAAAATAATGGTAGGGCAGATGGAGCATTCAACACAGGGCGGGCCGCTCACGCTCTACATAGGCAACGACGGGCTGCCCATTCCCGCCGAGAACCGACAGTCGCTCTTCGTGCCCTTCTTCACCACCAAGCGCAGCGGCAGTGGAATAGGGCTATCGCTGAGCCGCCGCTTCATGATACAGCAAGGCGGCATGCTCGACCTGGCAGAGAA
>CAMOPD010000203.1 GCA_946622085.1 uncultured Prevotellaceae bacterium
GCGTTGACTTAAGTCAACAGATGCGTTGACTCCAGTCAACAGACAGCAAGTGGCTTGATTGCGGGTTGAAAGCATGGTTTTCTCCCTCTTGCGGCAGCATGGGTTTGGCAAGAAGGGGTGGAACCGGTTGAGGAAAAAAGGAATGCATGAGAGCCTGGGGGCGTTGCAGGATGAAAAGTTTTTGATGGTTTTCGAAGATTTTAACAGTCAATTTGTTGCAATTTCAAACAAAAAGACTATATTTGCGAACAATTGTTATCAGCAACTTATATAATAATCTAATAAAAACACTTAAAACATTCTTTTATGTCAGCATTAGTTTCTGTTATTCCTATCGTCCTGCTCATTGTGTTGATGATGGGTTTCAAGGTTTCGGGCTATAAAAGCGCCGTGATTACCCTCGTAGTAACCATCCTTCTGGCCCTTTTTGCCGCCCCGGCCATGGGCATCGTGCCGGAGAAGTATGCCGAAAGCTCTATCTATGGCATCACCATCTGGTCGGTGATTGAAGGATTCCTGAAGGCCTGCTTCCCGATTATCCTGATCATCATCTGCGCTATTTTCAGCTACAACATTCTCTGCGAAACAAAAGAAATTGAGACCATCAAGACGCAATTCATCCAGATGACCTCCGACAAGGGACTGCTCGTGCTGCTCCTGACGTGGGGCCTCGGCGGCGTGCTCGAAGGCATGGCCGGCTTCGGAACGGCAGTGGCCATTCCTGCTGCCATCCTCATCGGCCTGGGCTTCAAGCCCATGTTCTCGGCCGTGATCTGCTTGATAGCCAATACGGTGGCCGTGGGATTCGGCGCGGTGGGTCTGCCCGCCACGACGCTGGCCAACCAGGTGGCTGCCGAGGGCGTGGCCTCGCCTGAAATGCTCTGCGAGGTGGCCACGTTCATCATCGTGCAGCTGGCCCTGATGTTCTACATCACCCCGTTCGTGATTCTCATGATGACCGACCGCACGAAAATCATGAAGAACGTCACGCTGGCGCTCTTCGTGGGCACGTTCTCCATCATCGTGCAGTTCTGCTGCGCCCACTTCATCGGTCCGGAGACACCCGCCATTCTGGGTAGTGTGGCTGCCATCATCGCCATGCTCATCTACAACAAGCTGTTCATCCACGACGAGAACCCGTCGGACGAGGTGAAGGTGGAGAAGCAGAAGTTCGGCCTCAGCAAGACGCTGAAGGCTTGGAGCGTCTACGGTCTCATCATCTTCTTCATTCTCATCAGCAGCAAGATAGTGCCCAGCATCAACGCGCTGCTCAACAGCAATCTGGTGACGCAGTTCAACCTGCCGGTGACGGGCAACGCCTTCAAGTTCGGATGGCTCTCGAATGCCGGTCTGATGATTTTCCTCGGTGCCGTCATCGGCGGACTCATCCAGGGCATGAGCTTCGGCAAGCTGATGAAGCTGCTGGCCAAGACCACTATCAACCTGCAGAAGACCGTTGTCACCATCTGCTGCCTCGTGGCCATGGCCATGCTGATGAACAACACGGGCATGACGAACGACATTGCCAAGGGCCTGGTGGCTCTCACGGGCACGTTCTTCCCGTTCTTTGCTCCGCTCATCGGCTCCATCGGAACGTTTGTCACGGGTAGCGCCACCAATGCCAACATCCTCTTCGGAAAGCTTCAGGCCACGGCTGCAAGCGACTTGGGCCTGGTGCACCAGAGCACCTTCTTCGGCGTGCCGGGCAACGAGACCAACTGGCTGGCCGCTGCCAACTGCGCCGGCTCGGAGGGCGGCAAGCTGCTCTCGCCGCAGAGCATTGCCATTGCCACCGCTGCCTGCAATATGGAGGGGCAGGACGGCGACATTATGCGCAAGACCATGCCCTTCGCCATTTTCTGGATTCTGATGAACGGTCTGATGGTGTTCCTCGGACTGCACGTATTTTAGTGAAGAGTAAAGAATGAGTTACTGCGTATGATTAACAAAGAATTTCTATCCGAGCTCAGACAGTTCATGCCGTCTGACCGTATCTATACCGACGAGCTGCGCACCCTTGGATGGGGAACAGACGCCAGCTTCTATCGTCAGATTCCAAAGGTGGTGCTCCGCAGCGATGGCGAGGCGGAAATCTCCCGCATCGTCGGGCTTTGCCGCAAGTATCAACTGCCGTTCACGTTCCGCGCTGCCGGTACTTCGCTCTCAGGACAGAGCTGTACGGACTCGGTGCTCATCGTGGCGGGAAAGCATTGGGAGAAATACCGTCTGCCCGATGACCACGCGACAATTACGTTGCAGCCCGGCATCGTCGGTGCCCGCGTCAATCAGATACTGAAACCCTATGGCCGCGTATTTCCGCCCGACCCGGCATCGATAGGCTCGGCTATGGTGGGCGGTATCGTGGTGAACAACGCCTCGGGCATGAACTGCGGCGTCCATGCCAACAGTGACCGTATGCTCGTCTCGGCCCGCATCATTCTGACCGACGGCACGGTCTTAGACACTGGCGACGAAGCCAGCCGCGAGGCTTTCCGCAAAAGCCATCCTGAGTTTATCAGGAAGATGGAGGCGCTACGCGACAAAGTGCGGGCCGACGAGGAGCTTCGCACGCGTATTTTGAAGAAATATTCCATCAAGAACGTGACGGGCCTGAACCTGCGCCCGTTGGTGGCTTACGACGACCCGTTTGACATCATCGCCCACTCGGTAGTAGGCTCGGAGGGCACACTCGCTTTCCTGTCGGAGGTGACGATGAAGACACTGCGCGACTATCCCTTCAAAGCATCGGCTATGGTCTATTTCATGACGATGAAGGAGAGCTGCGAGGCGGTGGTGGCGATGAAGAAACTGAAGGCTGGCGATGAAGACTTGGCCATGAGCGCCGAGCAACTGATGGTGAAGAGTGCCGAGATGCTCGACTACAAGTCGCTGAGTTCGGTTGACGACCCTGTCTATCTGCAATACCAGAAGGATGTGGATGCAGGAAAGATAGAGGGCGTAGAGCCTGGCGACTATCACAACCTGACAGCCATACTCACCGAGACAAAAGCCGTGACGCACGAACAGCTGGTAGAGAAGATGGCGAAGATAAAGGAGTGTCTGGGGCAATTCCGACTGTATGTTCCTGCTGAGTTCACCGAAGATCCCGCAGTCTATGGCAAGTATTGGGCCATCCGCAGCGGCATCTTCCCCAGCGTGGGCGGCACACGTCCTGTTGGCACATCCTGTCTCATTGAGGATGTCGCCTTTCCCATCGAATCGCTGCCCGAGGCTACCGTCAAGCTGCAGAAGCTCATTGCCGACCACGGCTACGACGACGCCTGCATCTATGGCCATGCCTTCGAGGGCAACTATCATTTCATCCTGAACCAGAGCTTTGCCGATGAGCATGAGGTGGCTCGCTATGCCGAGATGATGCGCGATGTGGCGCG
>CAMOPD010000204.1 GCA_946622085.1 uncultured Prevotellaceae bacterium
TTGGCGTTCGCCCGCTCTCCTGGCCCATCAACCAAGGAGCCAAGTTCAAAGGCGTCTACAACATCTACGAGCAGAAGCTCGACCTCTTCACCCCCGACAAGCAACGCGTCACGGAGAAGGTGGAAGTGGACATCAACTCTGACGAGCTCGACTCCCGTGTGGGCGAGCAAGATGCCCAGAAGCTGCGCGACGACCTGGAACTGGTTGACGGCGTGTATCCCGAATTCGACGTAGAGACCTACCGCTCGGCCGAAGTGGCGCCCGTATTCTTCGGTTCGGCGCTCAACAACTTCGGCGTTCAGGAACTGCTCAACTGCTTTGTCGAGATTGCCCCGAGCCCCAAGCCCACCAAGGCCGAGGAGCGCAACGTGAGCCCCGAGGAGCCCAAGTTCACGGGATTCATCTTCAAGATTACGGCCAACATCGACCCCAACCACCGCTCGTGCATCGCCTTCTGCAAGGTCTGCTCGGGCAAGTTCGTGCGCAATCAGCCCTATCTGCTGGTGCGCCAGGGCAAGACGGTGCGATTCTCGTCGCCCACGCAATTCATGGCTCAGCGCAAATCGACCATCGACGAGGCCTGGCCTGGCGACATTGTGGGACTGCCCGACAACGGCATCTTCAAGATTGGCGACACGCTCACCGAAGGCGAGCAGCTGCACTTCCGCGGGCTGCCCTCGTTCTCGCCCGAAATGTTCAAGTATATTGAAAATGACGACCCCATGAAGGCCAAGCAATTGCAGAAAGGCATCGACCAGCTGATGGACGAAGGCGTGGCCCAGCTGTTTGTCAATCAGTTCAACGGGCGCAAGATCATCGGCACCGTGGGCCAGCTGCAGTTCGAGGTCATTCAGTACCGGCTGGAGAACGAATACAACGCCAAGTGCCGATGGGAGCCCGTACATCTGCACAAGGCCTGCTGGGTGGAGGCCGACGACCCGCAGGAACTGGAAGCCTTCAAGAAACGGAAATATCAATACATGGCCAAGGACAAAGACGGTCGCGACGTCTTTCTGGCCGATTCGGGCTACGTGCTCCAGATGGCCCAACAGGACTTTGAGCACATCAAGTTCCACTTCACGAGCGAATTCTAAGCAAAAGGCAACGGATAGAGAATAGGCGGGAGACTGGCTCCAGGCAACGGCCTGGCAACCAGTCTCCCGCCTATTCGTCTTTATTTTTCCTCCACAGGCCGGCAGCACCATCGCGTCACTTTTATCATGACGGCCATGCCGGGCACTTCCTTCAGCAGGAAGTACTTATGACTCTGCCTGACGAGCTTGCCGCTGAGCCCCTTCAGCGGCCCATGAGTCACCTCGACCTTCGTGCCCACCTTCAGCTTGGCTTCGGCCTCGCTCATATATTTCTTGATGAGCAGGTCGGGATTGCACATCACGCGGAAGTCGTACATCTGCTTGGCGGGAATTTCGTAATAGTCTCTCGAGCCCCGTTCCCTCCTGACCACGTGCATATTGTAGGGCATTCCCTCCAGGATATGAGTGAGCACGCCGGGCTCGAAAGACTTCTTCACAAAGATGAGATTGCTCACCACAGGGCGCAGCTTTGAGCGATGGCGCCCGTTCTTATCCTCATAGTCAACATACTGCAACGGGATGAAGAACTCCACCCCCTGGCGTCCCAGCTCCTCGGCAATGTCGAGCTGCTTCAGCGTGAAAAGCTGAATAGCATACCAGGGGTTATTGTCTTCGGCAATGGGTTTTCCCATTTGTGCCTTGAGCCTTTCTTCCCTTGAAAGTTGCTGTTCGTCGGATGGTTGAGCCATAAGAAAAGTGGTGTTTTGCTGTTTCAGACTGCAAAAATACATAAAAAGCGGAAATAAACCAAACTTTTGCGGCCTAACAGCGAAAAAGAGGACCCGAAGCCCTTGGCGCCCGAGTCCTCTCTCCTGTCGGCAGAAAATGCTTATTTCGTGTTGTCGTTGAATGTGGCCACGCGGTTGAATTCCACCTGCTCGAAGAGAGTCGAAGTGGGTCCGCAGCCCACGGTGGTGAGTCGGCTGGCGGCAATGCCATAGCGATTCACGAGCACGTCTCTCACGGCCTTGGCACGGTCTTCCGAGAGTTTCTGGTTCAGTTCCACCGAGCCCTCGGGCGAAGCGTAGCCCTTGATTTCCACATGAGCCGTGGGGTGATTCTTCATGTAGCTGGCAATGAGTTCAATCTGGGCAAACTGTGCCGGGTCTACCGACGAGCGTCCCTGGCGGAAGATGACGGTGGGCAGGAGGTTGGTCGTGGTAGACGTCTGCTTCACGATGACGGGTTGCTTGGAGTCCTTGCAGTCCTTGAGGGCCTTCACCAGGTCGGCAATCTCGCGGTCCTTGGCCTGCAGGTCCTCGTCGCGCGCACTGATTTCCTCGCGCAGGCTGTTCACCTTGGCGTTCAGTGCGTCGATGGTGGCCTGGTCTTTCAGTTCAGCCTTCTTGAAGTTGTGGGTTCCATTGGAGCACGAGAACTTATACACGATGCCCGCATTGAGCTGGAACATGGAGTTGTTGATGTTGTAGGCCGGCTGGTCCTCGTTCACCGAGGCGTGGTGATAGTCGTTGAGGCGGTTGGTCTGGCTGCCCTCAAAGGCCCACGTCATGCTCGGCTCGATGTATATCTGCCATGCCTTGCTGGCCCCCAGGTTGAAGGCGAAGTCGAGTGCGGCCTTCGACGTCATGCGGTTGGCGCGCTTGTAGCCGCTGGCATGGTTGGTGAAGAGGTGGCCCCAGCCCAGTCCGTAGAGCGCCGTCAGCTCGAAGGTGCGCGGCCGGCCGGGATATCCGCCGAACCAGTTGCTCAGGTTCACGGTGCCGAGGAGCGACGTGTTGACAAACTTCACCGCCGTGCCCGTAGAGGGATAGGGGTTGCAGCTGAAGTAGGCATTGCCTTCAACGGCCAGTCCGAAGACGGGCGTGAAATAGCGGCCAATGCGCAGGCCGACATTCGGATTGATGTCGTCCATGAGCTCGCTGCCAGTGGTCTTCACGCCCACGCCGCCATTTACTCCGATGTAAATGTTATCGAATGTCTTGCTCTCCACCAATGCCTGGGCGGAAGCTGAAGCTGCCATCAGGGCGGCAGCACAAAGTGTTACAATCTTTTTCATTTCTATCCTTTCTTTTAAAAGTAATACGTGTCTTTGCCTGTTAAGCGGTGCAAAATAACGCAAAAAACGCGAATCGGCCAAATAATATCGACGAAATGTGCCCATAAAGGGCCTCAAGTGGAGTGGCAAAATGCTTACAACACGCCGGAAAAACATGAAAAGCGAGGCGAAAAAACTAAAATCACGGCGTGATTCCATGGAATCGTGACGTGATTTTATGGAATC
>CAMOPD010000205.1 GCA_946622085.1 uncultured Prevotellaceae bacterium
ACATCACCTATATCAATGCCCAGTTCAAGAAAAGCCGTGCCCGGCAGGTAGATGGCGTCTTGGGCACGGACTTCCTTGAAAAGCACGGCGCAGTGATTGACTACGCCCGGCGGAAGATGTATCTGCGAGTTCAGGGTTCCGAGTGACGAGTTCAGAGTTCCGAGTGACGAGTTCAGAGTTCCGAGTGACGAGTTCAGAGTTCCGAGTGACGAGTTCAGAGTTGTGATTACTATTGGCGCGCATAAAGCCATTCATAACTCTGAACTCGTCACTCGGAACTCTGAACTCGTCACTCGTAACTTGTCACTTGTCACTCCTTGAATTCCATAAAAGCCAGAGTGACCGTTATTTCGTCAGTTCCTCATAGCGCTTAAACAATTCAGCCACACAGACACTCTCGGTGAAATCTCTGCCGGGCTTCCAGCCGTAGGCCTCCATCACGGCACGGTCGTTGGCCTGATGAGCCTTGCGCAGTTCCGGAGGCATGGCCACCTCGTCGTAGAGGTCGGCCAAGCTGCTGTCGGGATAGAGCGCACGGGCGTCAAGGATGCCTTGTGCCGTCTGCTCTATCTTGGCTTGCTGGGCTTCTGTAGGCGTGGGCCAGGGGAAGTTGTTGTAAACCACATCCTTGCTATAGCGATAATCGCTTTTTAATCGGCCACATACGGCACGCATCCATGACATGTGTACGTTGCTCTCCAGCACGCCGAAATGATAGAGCGTGGCATCGGGGATGATTTGGACTTGATTGGTGGGTATTGTATCCGCATGGAAATAGGCCATTGGGATATAGCGCCGACGCTCAGAAGAGACCATAGGCAGCGCAATGTAGTTGGCAGGATTAAGCGTGTCTCTGAATGTGGTTGGCGTTTCTGCCAGTCGGCGCGTGCCGGCATCTTTCATTGCCTCACGGTTCTTTTTGCATTGTTCCACCCGATGATAGACCGCCGCATGCTTCTTTATTTCAGATGGGCTGACTCCCACCAGCCACAGCACATAGCGGGGCTCGTTGTGAAGGAGCTCGCGCCCACCAATAAGCCGTTTCAGCAGATGCTTGGAGTCTGAGAACAAATGCACGTCTTCTGCTTCAACCTTCAAGGCATCACCATCCAGCGGAACATTGCCATTCCTCATAAGCGGAACGTCGGCTAACGGTTTTGAGCGCAAGGTGACATAGACATCAGGCGCATCGAGCAGGTAACCGTTTATGTGTGTTGCTTCTATGCTGCTTTCCCCGTCGAAGAGAATGGGGCGAGTGTGCTTCGCATTGACCATGCCCGAAGCCGAAAAACCAATGATGACGCAGTGAACATGAGCTTTAAGCGACGCCTCGCTGTCCCATCTGAAAGTGCGGCGCGCAAAGTCTATCTTCACCCCAAGGCCGTTCCATAGAGCCGGGACTTGCTCGCCTTGAGTAATGGAGTTGGTGGAGACAAAAGCACATCGTGTAGATGTTCCCTGTATCAACTTCGCCGCTTTCTTATACCAGCAAGCCACGTAGTCGATGTCCTTGTAATCGAAGAATCGGGCAACGTCTGCCGTCTGCTCTGGTGTTCTGTATCTGCGCCCGCAGAATGGCGGATTGCCGATGATGTAATTATAACTTACGCTATATCGCTGGACGTCTTCGCGCACGTCACCGTCGAATCGGTTGGTTATGACGTTCAGTTCGTCATACATGGGCTCGGAAGCCACCATGGGCTCTGGCTCTACTATCAGGTGCACGTTCTTGGCATGAATTGTAGGAATGTCTTTTCTGACTTCTATCACGTCCCAGGCCATCCTCAGGGCGTTGCCCTCCCTGATGTTCGGGTAGCTCTTCAGCGGCAGGAAGTCGATGTCGTGCTTGATGATGCTCTCTGTCTCCCGCAGCATCTGGGCCTCGCTGATCCACAGGGCCGTGGTGGCCACCGTCACGGCAAAGTCGTTGATTTCAATGCCATAGAACTGCGAGATGCTGACCTTGACGGGCGAATTGCCTTCCAGCCCCAGGAATGTCTGGCCGTGGTAGCGGGCACGAATCACCTCGTTCTCCAACCGGCGCAGGCTAAGATAGGTCTCCGTGAGGAAGTTGCCCGAACCACAGGCCGGGTCGAGGAATGACAGTGAGGCCAGCTTGTCTTGGAAGGCGTCAAGCTGCCGGTTGCGCGTCTTCTCCACTTTCTCCTCCAGAATGGTCTCAAACTCCTGCCGCAGCTCGTCCAGGAACAGCGGGTCGATGACCTTGTGGATGTTCTCAATGCTCGTGTAGTGCATGCCCCCTGCCCGGCGGGTGACGGGGTTCAGCGTGCTCTCGAAGACGGCGCCGAAGATGGTGGGCGAAATCATGCTCCAGTCGAAGTCGAGGCTGGCATTATGGAGGAGCACCTGGCGCAGCTCTTCGGTGAACTGGGGAATCTCGATGTCGGCGGCAAACAATCCCCCGTTGGTGTAGGGGAAAGCCTTCAGGTCGTCCATCAGATAGCGGCTTCGCTTCTCCTCGGGGGTGTTGAGCACCTCGAAGAGGCGAATGAGCGCACTGCGCAGGTCGGCGGCTTCGTAGCGCGACAGGTAGTCGTGGAACTGGTCGTGGCTGAATATGCCGGCGTCCTCGGCATACAGGCAGAACACCATGCGCACGCAGAGGATGTTGAGCCACCGCAGGGCTTCCGGTGAGTTGTCGTCATATTGAGTCAGCAGGGCGTCGTAGATGCGGCCCACTATCTGGCCGGCTTCCATCGACACCTCTTCCTCCTTGCTGATGTGCTCCGACTTGTCGTCGACGAGGAACTTCAGCCGATAGTAATCCTTGCCTAAGTCCTTGAGGAATATCTGCTGCGGCTCTCCGTTGGGGCGCTCCATGTCGTAGACCAGAAACTCGGCAAAGTTGCAGGTCACAATCCATTTGGGATGCTCCGAGCGAGGCATGTTTGCCACATATTGCTTGGCCTGCTGGAAGGGCGTGAGCATGATGCCGCTGCTCTGCTTGATGGGTGCCCGCAGGTCTTTGCCGATAGACTTCTGCTCTATGAGCACCTTCGTCGAGGGGATGTGCCCGTCGATGAAGTTGGTGGAGTCTACCATGCTCTGCACCTGCTCTTCATAGCGGATGAAGGAGGGCAGGTCGTCCACTCCGAACACGCTGGAGAGCAGGTCGGCCCAGAACAGCTGAGACTCTCCTTTCTCATATCCTTTCCCCTGCCATCGCTGTGCAAAGTCGGCAGCGTCTTTGGCTATTAGTTTGTCTGGCTTCGTCATAACATGAAATAAGAGGTTAGTGCGCTATACTTGATTGCAAAGATAGGAATAAAAAATGGAATTACCTAAAACAAACGTGATTTCGGTGC
>CAMOPD010000206.1 GCA_946622085.1 uncultured Prevotellaceae bacterium
GAATATTCCTCCGGACTGAACTTCTACTACTTCATTTCGCTCTTCTTCTCGGCTGCCATCATGTGGACCCTGCGAAAGACCACCAACGACGAGAAGCTGCTGGCCATACTGGAAGCCAAATACAAGGAAAACAAGAAGAACCCCAAGAAACAGGGCGGACTGGCCGCACGGCTGGAAGCCATGCAGAAGCAGGCCGCAGAACTGGAAAAGCAGCGCAAGAACGGATATAAGCAATAACGGAAGAAGGAGACAGAACATGCAGAAAATAGGTTTCGACAACGACAAATATCTGAAAATTCAATCAGAGCATATACGCGAACGCATCGCTCAGTTCGACGGAAAGCTCTATCTGGAGTTGGGCGGCAAGCTCTTCGACGACCACCACGCCTCGCGGGTGCTGCCGGGATTCAAGCCCGACTCCAAGTTGCGCATGCTGGCCCAGCTGCGCGAGTCAATAGAAATCATCATCGTGGTGTCGGCCGACGACATTGAGAAGAACAAGGTGCGCGCCGACCTGGGCATCACCTACGACGAGGACGTGCTCCGACTGCGCGACGAATTCATGAGCCGCAACTTCATGGTGGGCAGTGTGGTCATCACCCACTACACGGGACAGCATGCTGCCGACCAGTTTCACCACCGGCTGGAGCGCATGGGCATACGCTCCTACTTCCACTACCCCATTGACGGCTACCCCCACAACGTAGAACTCATTGCCAGCGAAGAGGGATTCGGCAAGAACGACTACGTAGAGACCACCCGCCCGCTCGTCATCGTCACCGCTCCAGGACCCGGCAGCGGCAAAATGGCCACCTGCCTGTCGCAACTCTACAATGAGAACATTCGCGGCATCAGGGCCGGCTATGCCAAGTTCGAGACGTTCCCCGTGTGGAACCTGCCACTGAAGCACCCAGTGAACATTGCCTACGAGGCCGCCACGGCCGACCTCAACGACGTGAACATGATAGACCCCTTCCACCTCGAAGCCTACGGCAAGACGGCCATCAACTACAACCGCGACATCGAGATCTTCCCCGTGCTCAACGCCCTCTTCGAAGGCATCTATGGAGAGAATCCCTATAAGTCGCCCACCGATATGGGAGTCAACATGGTGGGATTCTGCATCAGCGACGACGAGGTGTGCTGCCAGGCATCGCGCAATGAAATCATACGCCGATTCTACGATGCCACCAACAAGATGGCCGACGGAGCCGACAACGAAAACGAGGTGAGCAAGATACGCATGCTCTTCAACCAGGCAAAAATCTCCACCGCCTTCCGACGGGTGACGACGGCGGCCTACGAAAAAAAGATAGAAAGCGGGCACACCGCAGCTGCCATAGAACTGGAGGACGGCACCATCATCACGTCGAAGTCGTCGCCGCTGCTCGGCTGCTCGGCTGCCCTGCTGCTCAATGCCACCAAGCATCTCGCGGGCATCGACCATGAGGTGAAGCTCATTCCGCAAAGCCTCATCGAACCCGTGCAGAAGACCAAGACTGAATATCTGGGAGCAAAGAACCCCCGGCTCCACACCGACGAAGTGCTCGTGGCCCTCTCCGTGCTTTCGCAAGACGACGACAACTGCCGCCACGCACTCGAGCAGCTGCCACGACTGCGCGATTGCCAGGTGCACAGCACCGTCATGCTCAGCGAAGTAGACCGCAAGATCTTCAAGAAACTGGGATGCGGACTCACCTGCGACCCCGTGAGAAAGAAATAATAAAAAACACACACATGAACCTTAGCAATATGAAAAATCTATTTCTATCGATTGCCACCTTGTTGCTCGTCATGGGCAACGGCAATGCGCAAGCACAAGAAACCATGAAGATTGGAAAACAGAACATCCGACTCAGCAGCGACCTCATGACGCCCGAAGCTCTCTGGGCCATGGGCCGCATAGGAGGCTATGCCGCTTCGCCCGACGGCAAGCACATCGCCTACCAGGTGGGCTACTACAGCGTGAAGGAGAACAAGAGCCACCACGTGCTCTACATGATGAACGCCGACGGAAGCAACAAGCAGATGCTCACCCGGAGCAACAAGAACGAAACCGACGCAGCATGGCTCAGCAACGAGACGCTGGCCTTCCTCACCGACGGCGAGATATGGACCATGAATGCCGACGGTAGCAACCGCAAGCAGATGTCGAAGACCGACGGAGCCGTGGAAGGCTTCAAGTTCTCGCCCGACGGCACCAAGGTCATCCTGCTCAAGTCTATCCCCTTCAACGACATCATCAAGAAAAATCCCGACGACCTGCCGAAGGCCACCGGACGGCTGGTCACCGACCTGATGTATCGCCACTGGGACCACTACGTGGAGAGCATCATGCATCCCTTCGTGGCCGACGTGACAGCCGAAGGCATCGGCCAAGGCACTGACATACTCGAAGGCGAGCCCTACGAGTGCCCCATGGAACCTTTCGGAGGCATAGAGCAGCTCGACTGGAGCACCGATTCAAAGAGCATAGCCTACACCTGCCGCAAGAAGACCGGACTCAACTATTCCATCTCTACCGACTCCGACATCTATTTATATATTATAGGTACGCGAGAGACCAAGAACCTCTGCAAGGAAGCCGGATACAAAGCACCCGCCGTCGACCCCACCAAAACGCTGAAGACACAGGCCGTGAACGCACCCGAGAACCTGAAGAACAATCCCGGCTACGACCAGAACCCCAAGTTCTCGCCCGACGGCAAGTATGTGGCCTGGCTATCCATGGCCCGCGACGGTTACGAGAGCGACCGCCAGCGCCTCTGCGTCTACGAACTGGCCACAGGCACCAAGCGCTACCTCACAGAGACGTTCGACTCCAACGTAGACGACTTCTGCTGGAGCGACAACAAAGACGCACTCATCTACTTCATCGGCGTATGGCACGCCACCGAGAACCTCTACGCCATCAACTGGAAAGGCGAAGTGAAACAGCTCACCGACCATTGGGCCGACTTCGGTTCGCTGCAAATGATGAACAACGGTAAGCAAATCCTGGCCGAGCGCCACAGCTACATGGAGAGCGCCGACCTCTACGTCATCACGCCCAACTTCAAGAAGCCACAGACAACCAAGATTCAGCAAATCACCGCCGAGAACAAGCACATCTTCGACCAACTGGCCAAAGGAAAAGTGCAGCAGCGATGGGTGAAGACCACCGACGGGCAGCAGATGCTCTACTGGGTCATCCTGCCGCCCCACTTCGACGAAACCAAGAAGTACCCCACCCTGCTCTTCTGCGAAGGCGGCCCGCAAAGCCCCGTCAGCCAGTTCTGGAGCTACCGCTGGAACTTCATGATCATGGCCTCGC
>CAMOPD010000207.1 GCA_946622085.1 uncultured Prevotellaceae bacterium
GCCTTCACCGTGTTGGGTTCTACGTAGATGACGTCGTTCTGTTGCAGATAGTAGAGAGGCGAGTTGATCAGGTTGGCATCGTTCAGGTTGAGTCTGTACTGATGTTTCTGCCCGGTGGGATCCTCGCGTATGAGGAGCAGGTTTTCGCGTTTACCATAGATGGAGAGGTCGCCGGCCTGTGCCAGGGCCTCGAGGATGTTTATCTTTTCTGTTCCCACCGAGAAGGAGCCCGGACGGCCCACTTCGCCCAGCACGGTCACTTTGTAGCTCGACATGCGCACGGTGATGATGGGGTTCTCCGTCTTCGAGAGATATGGAATGATTTTCTCCCTGATGAGGCTTTCGCACTGGCGCTTGGTGAGTCCCACCACGTGGAGCTTGCCTACGATGGGGAAGTCGATGTCGCCATCGTTGTCCACCAGATAGCCCTGCAGGCTTCCACCGCCCGTAGAGAGCTGGTTGTCGTTGCCCAGCGAACGGCGCACCACCAGGTTGAAGGGCGCGGCAGCTGCCGGGTCGGTGGTGTTCACGGTGATGGTGAGCAGGTCCTTGGGCATGATCTTGGCGTCGTAGAGACCGCGCGAAGCTGCCAGGCTCACCTCGTCGATATTCTGGAAATAAGCAACTTTCTTACTGCTTCCGCAACTGTTTAGAAGCAATGCCATTGTTATTACAACAATAGGGAACAAAAACTTTTTCATATTTTCTCTTTTCGATATATCGTTAAAATCTTTGCAAAGATAAACCTATTTTTGCACATGTACAAATATTTCAACAGCTTTTTTCTTTCTTTTGTGCGGCGAGGCGGGTGCGGGGGCACACTTCTGCTCATTGCGCATCGGTACTGGCCAGCTTGTTCATCTTTCGGCGCCAGAAGAAATGCCACCATCTGAACACCGGTTCCCACAGACTTTCCGAGGGGAAGAGCAGTGCCAGGCGCACATCGCGCACCAGCCGTTGCACATTCTTGAGTACCTTATTATTATATACACCGCTGAGCAGCCGTTCGTCATATTGGCCGAAGTTGCCGCCCGCCATGATCTCCTTCATGAGCATTTCTCCGCGCCGGCGGTCTTCGTCGCTCACCAGATGTTCCTGGGCGAGCCCCAGGTAGTGCCGCTCCACATACATCACGGCTCCGGCCACCCTGCTGAGCCCCAGCTGTCTGAGTTCGGCACGGCGGTCTTCGCCCTGCCTCTGGCTCAGCAGGTAGTAGTAGTCTACTATCTGGCGTAGGCCCACGCCCTCGTTGAAGAAGTGGTTGGCTATGTGGCAGAGCTGAAATACCACGTTGAAATCCCATGTGGGCACAGAGAACGCATCCACCCCGTTGGGGCCTTTCACCTCGTTGTTGAACTGGTGCCCGGCGTGCTCGTTGAAGAAGGCCTGCAGGCGGCGGTTGGCGCGCAGGTTGTTCATGAACGAGGGGCGGTAGTGCACCTCCACTTCAACGCCCTTCACCTTCTTGAAGTCTATGTGGTGATAGCATATCTTAGCATCCGGCGAGATGCGCCTGACGTATTTGATGGCCTTCCTGTCACCGCCTTCCACCCAGATGTCGATGTCGCCGGGGGTGCGCATCATCGGGTCGGGATACATCAGTGCGTTGCCCTGCCCCTTGAGCAGGCAGTTGCGGAAACCCTCCGAGAGGAACGTGCGGTGTACGAATGCCGCGCGCTCAAACATCTGTTCGTTGCGCTTCCTTATCTTGTTGGCCACGGCCATCCATTCCATCACGTCGTCGTCGGTGGGCTTGTTGGTGGTCATTTGCCCCAGGCGCAGGATGCCGCCATAGAACACGCCCACGAGCGACTGTTTCTTGGCAAATTCCAGCAGGTCGTGCCAGCAGATGCCTTTGGCCGTGGGCAAGATGTCCTCGATGCTGCCTTCAGCGAGGCACCATCTCAGGAAAACAATATAGGCTGACAGTATGGGGCTCATGGCTCTCTCTTTCTTTTTCTTTGGTGCAGCCCGGCTTGCGAGGCTGCTTACTTCTTTTTTTTTCGTCGCAAAAGTAAGCATATTCTCGCTTAATGCCCAGTCTGTCGATGCTAAAGGTTGTTAAAGGCGTTCTTTTTTCGCGGCAGCGTTTTTCTGTTCCGACTTGAGTGCGCCCGATGTCAGCAGATAATACATGTGTCCTCACCGCGAAGCCCTTGTTCCCCGCATACACGAAAAAGAACGGCATAATTTTTGCATGCCGTAATTATGAGAAAGTATATTAAAAAATAGATACAGGAGGAACGCATTATGGCATTTATAGACTACTACAAGATTTTGGGAGTGAGCAAGGACATTGCACAGAAGGATGTGAAGAAGGCCTATCTGAAGCGGGCCAAGCAGTTTCATCCCGACCTGCACCCCGACGACCCCAAGGCCAAAGCCAAGTTTCAGGCACTCAACGAAGCCTACGACGTGCTCAACGACCCGGAGAAGCGCAAGAAATACGACCAGTATGGCGAGCAGTGGCGTCAAGCCGAGACCTACGAGCAGGCTGGTGGCGGCTTCGGCAGCTGGCAGGGTGGCGGCTCGTCGTTCGACGGCTTCGACTTCGGCTCCTTCGGCAGTGGGGGCGGCTTCAGCAGCTTTTTCGAGCAGCTTTTCGGCTCGCGCGCCAAGGAGCAGGGCGGCAGGGCTTCGGCCTACGGGCGGCAGCACTCCGGCGAGATGTCAACAACCGTCAACATAGACCTCAAGACGGCACTTCTGGGTGGGGAGCTCATCCTGCAACTGAGCAATGGCACAAAAATACGGCTCAAGGTGAAACCCGTCACTCAGAACGGCACCAAGGTGAGACTGCGCGGCAAGGGCTACGACAGGGGCAACGGCACGTTCGGCGACCTCATCGTGACCTACAACGTGCTGCTTCCGCAGCATCTGACGCCTCATCAGCAGGAGGTCATCAGCCAGCTGTTCTGAAAGGGAAAATGCAGCATGTGACTCTCATCCCGAGGGGGCAAAAGCGTCTGAAAGAAGTGCTTTTGTCCCCTTTTCTTATGCACGTAACATCAATCGGGAAAGACAATAATCGGGGCATTAAAGCGAAATACAGGGCATGGCTTTACTTTTTCTGTCTCTCTCCCCACCACACATCCGAAACAACCACTATCAAATCTTCACATCAATTGAAATCAGCCCTCAGGATGACGACTATATTTAATTGTGAATTTTTTTGACAAAACGGAGGGAGGGTCGTTCGCTCTCTATGAGTAAGCACGCCACTCACGATGAGTAAGTGGCGTGCTTACGAGGCGTGAGTGG
>CAMOPD010000208.1 GCA_946622085.1 uncultured Prevotellaceae bacterium
TTACTTCTCAAACGTCACCAGCTTCACGTTGGTCATCTTGATATCGCAGGCCTCGTCGATGCTCTTGTCGGTATTGGTGTAGAAGATGGTGGAGTTGTCGATGGTGATGCCATGAATCATGCCCGGGGCACCGTGAGCGGCAATGCCCGTCGTGGCTCCGCGGCACACCACGTTGCTGATGTGTATGTCGGTGAAGTTGGGCACAAACTCCTGCACGGCAGGCTTGCCGTCGGACTGTTTGGCTCCCACGTGGTTGTCGAAGTAGGTGGTTTCGAAGACGATGGCCTCGTCCTTGATGTCGTTCATCATGATGTCGCTGATGAAGATGTTTTCCGTGGTGCCGCCACGCCCCACGGCGCTCTTGAAGCGCAGGCCCGTGTCGGTGCCGCTGAAGGTGTTGCGTCGCACCACAATCTTCTTCATGCCGCCCGAAAATTCCGAACCGATGACAAATCCGCCATGGGCGTGGAACACGGTGTTGCCCTCGATGAGGATGTCCTCGCAGGGTCCGTCGGCCAGGGCCTTGGCTCCCGCTCCGCCCTTCATGCAGATGCCGTCGTCGCCCGCGTCGATGGTGTTGTTCACGATGAGCACGCGCTTACACTGGCCGATGTCAATGGCATCGCCATTCTGGGCGTTCCAGGGGCAGCGCACGGTGACGCCGTCGATGATGACGCTCTGGCAGCGCTGCGGCACCAGGTGGAAGTTGGGCGAGTTTTGCAGCGTCACGCCCTGCACAAGCACGTTTTCACAGTCGGAGAAGCGCACCATGTGGTTTCTCAGTTTCATCTCCTTCTCAGCACCGTCGGTCAGATTGTCGAAGTGCTTCAGGTCGTAGGGATACCACAGATCGCCCTCGGCGCTCACCGTGCCTCCCATGGCGCGGAACTGGTTCCACTCCGTGTCGCTCACCTTGACGCGCTTCACGGGGCGCCACCATTTGCCGTTGCCGTCGATGATGCCCTCGCCGGTGATCGAGATGTTCTTGCGCTTGCTGGCGTTGATGAGCGGCGTGGCGCGGTCGTCGCGCTCACCCGTCTGCTTGTCGGTCTTCAGGTGCTGCGTCTTGTCGGGCGTGGCCATAATGATGGCGTTGCGCTCCAGGTGCAGGTCGATGTTGTCTTTCAGCGAGATGAGCCCCGTCATATAGACGCCTGCCGGCACCACCAGATGCCCGCCGCCCTGCTTGCTGAGCGCGCTGATGGCCTTGCTGAAGGCCTGCGTGTTGTCGCTCACGCCGTCGCCAATGCCGCCGAAGTCGGTCAGCTTGACGGTGTTGTCGGGAATCTGCGGAGCCGTCACTCGCGCCAGTTCCACGGGCAGCTGGGTGTAGTACTTGTCGTAGTCGCCGGCCCACGAGCAGATGGCCGTAGTGAGCACGAGGCAGAGAAATGCAATTCGTTTCATGTTTGTTTTAGTTTTCTGTTTTTTGAGTTTGTTTGTTGGTCTCTTAGTTTGTCCGGGTGCAAAAGTAATAAAAACTTACCACAGGCAAGCGCTCCGTTTAGTGATATTATAATAATGTGTGTTAAAAACACTTAGCCTTTCCTCGGTGCAGGATATGATGACAACATGGAGGGGGATGACGAATAGCATGAATGTTTGGATTGATCCGCTTTTTTTTGGCTTTGTTGTCTGCGAATATGTAACAGAAAGTTCGCCGACAGTGTCGCGCGCGTATAATAATAATAGGTGAAAGGGTGGGGGAACGATTGTTTTAGCTATCTTTGTGCATTGACGTGACAAGAACAAAACAATCATTATCAACTAAAACCAGAGTAAGAATGAAGAAATTATTGACGGCTTTTGCTGCTGCCCTGCTGCTTGTGGGCTGCGGCTCGAAAGTGAACAATCCGGTGCTGACCATCGAGGGTGGTCAGGTGCAAGGCGTTCCGGCAGAGAACGCCGGAGTGATGGTCTATCGTGGCATTCCCTATGCTGCTCCGCCCATTGGCGACCTGCGTTGGAAGGAGCCGCAGCCCGTGGTGGCCTGGGAGGGCGTGCGCGTGTGCGACAAGTTCGGACATCCCGGCTATCAGGCCGTCCACTATCCGGGCTTCTATGCCTCGGAGTGGGGCTATGGCGACGAGGCGCCCTACAGCGAAGACTGCCTCTATCTGAACGTGTGGACCAAGGCTCCCGGACAGGTGGACAAGAAACTGCCCGTGGCACTATGGATTCATGGCGGCGGCTATCGTGAGGGATGGGGCTCGGAGCCCGAGTTCGACGGCCAGGAATGGGCTTCCAAGGATGTGGTGCTCGTCACGATTAACTACCGTCTGGGCGTCTTCGGATTCTTCACCCATCCGGAGCTGTCGAAGGAGAGCCCCCACGGCGTGTCGGGCAACTACGGCATACTGGACCAGATACAGTCGCTGAAATGGATTAAGGCCAACATTGCGCAGTTTGGCGGCGACCCGGAGAACGTGACCATCTTCGGGCAGAGTGCAGGAGCAGGCAGCGTGAAGACGCTCTGCGAGAGCCCGCTGGCCCGCGGACTGTTCCAGAAGGCCGTCATCATGAGTGGCGGCGGCATCAATGTTCCGGCCAAGGAGGGCGAGGAGGCCAAACCGGCTACGCCCGTGAACCGCTTCTTCACCTACAACCCCACGCTGCAGGAGTCGGAGGCCAACACCAAGAAGGTGATGGACTGGGCCGGACTGACCGACCTGAAGCAGCTGCGCGCCGCCTCTACGGAACTGCTCTACACCGTGGCCGACATCTACAACCGCGTGACGAAGAACGACGTCTATCTCATCAACCGTCCCATTGTTGACGGCTACGTGAGCATGAAGAGCTTCGACGAGGCCACGCGCGACGGCTCGCTGGCCGACGTGCCCTACATGATTGGCTACACGCTGAACGACATGGGCGACATGGCGCCGGGCATTGCTGAATTCTGCAAGGTGCGCCAGGAGAAAGGCGGCAAAGCATGGGCCTACGAGTTTGCCCGTCCGCTGCCCGACGACGGCAAGCACCCCGACATCACCGACCGGCTGAAGGGCGCCTTCCATTCGAGCGACCTGTGGTTTGTGTTCAAGTCGCTCAAGCATTGCTGGCGTCCCTGGACGCAGGGCGACTGGGACTTGGCGGAGAAGATGCTCACGGCATGGACCAACTTTGCCAAGTTCAGCAACCCCAACGGCAAGGACGACGGCCAGTGGACCCCCTGCACGGCAGAGAGTCCGCAGTTCATGCTCTTCAAGCT
>CAMOPD010000209.1 GCA_946622085.1 uncultured Prevotellaceae bacterium
CCTGCGGATTCATCATCTGCCGCGACCCCATCAGCGACTGGGTGCCCGTCTCCACTGCCGACGACCCCGACTTCAAGGACCAGAAGACCAACTGCACGCAATACGACGGCCACGTCATCGAGTCGACCGGACTCATCAAGATGGACTTCCTGGGGCTCAAGACCCTCTCGGAGCTGAAGGAGGCCGTGGAGAACATCAAACTGACGCGCGGCATAGAAATCGACCTCGACAACATACCCATCGACGACCCCAAGACCTATGAACTGTATCAGCAGGGACGCACCATAGGCACCTTCCAGTTTGAGTCGAGCGGCATGCAGAAATATCTGCGCGAACTGAAGCCCACGGTCTTTGAGGACCTCATTGCCATGAACGCCCTCTACAGGCCGGGCCCCATGGGCTACATTCCCGACTTCATCAAGCGCAAGAACGGGCTGGAGCCCATCACCTACGACATTCCCGTGATGGAGAAATACCTCAAGGACACCTACGGCATTACCGTCTATCAGGAGCAGGTGATGCTGCTCTCCCGACTGCTGGCCAACTTCACCCGCGGCGAAAGCGACGCGCTGCGCAAGGCCATGGGTAAGAAGAAGAAAGACATCGTTGACGCCATGAAGCCCAAGTTCATCGAGGGAGGCAAGAAAAACGGCCACGACCCGAAGGTGCTCGAGAAAATCTGGAGCGACTGGGAAGCCTTCGCCTCCTATGCCTTCAACAAGAGCCACGCCGCCTGCTACTCGTGGGTGGCTTTCCAGACGGCCTACCTCAAAGCCAACTATCCGGCAGAATTCATGGCGGCCATCATGAGCCGGCGCCGCGACCAGATAACCGAGATCACCAAGCTCATGGACGAATGCCGCTCGATGGGCATTGACACGCTGGGACCCGACGTGAACGAGTCGTACCAGAAATTCGGTGTGAACCAGAAAGGCGAAATCCGCTTCGGACTGGAAGCCATCAAGGGCATGGGCAGCACGCCCGCCGAGGCCATCATCAGCGAGCGACAGGAGAACGGCCCCTACAAGGACATCTTCGACTTTGCCCAGCGCATCAACTTCTCGGCCGTCAACCGCAAGGCCTTCGAGAGCCTGGCACTGAGCGGCGCCTTCGACAGCTTCGGCATTCAGCGCGAACGCTACTTCGCCACCGACTCCAAGGGCACCACCTTCATCGACACGCTCATGCGCTACGGGCAGCTCTACCAGGCAGAACAAGCCGAAGTGCAGAACTCACTCTTCGGCGGCGACCAGGCCGTAGAAATAGCCACACCGCCCATACCGCAGGCCGAACAGTGGAGCACCATAGAGAAACTCAATCGCGAACGCGAACTCGTGGGCATCTACCTCTCGGCCCACCCGCTCGACGACTTCAGCGTCGTCCTGCAGACCATGTGCAACACCCACTGCAACGAGCTGGAAGACAAGGAGCGACTGGCGCAGAAGCAGGAAGTCATTTTCGGAGGCATCGTCACCGCCGTGCGCTCCAAATTCACCAAGTCGGGCAAGCCCTGCGGATTTGTCACCATTGAAGACTTCGAGGGGCAAGGCGAGCTGGCCTTCTTCGGCGAAGAATGGGGGCAATGGCGCGGCATGCTCAGCGAGGGATACAGCGTCTACGTGAAGGCACGCTGCCAGCCACGCTACCGCGACAGCAACATCTTCGACCTGCGCATCACCGACATACAATATCTGCAAACCGTGAAGGACAAGCTCATTGAGCGCATCACCATCACCATGGATGCCGATGCACTGGACGACGAAGTGGTGACCGACCTGACCACCATGCTGGAAGAAAGCCCCGGGACAACGCAAGTCTACGTGCTGCTGCACGATGCCGCAAGCAAGAGCAACCTGCTGCTGCACAGCCGCGGCACCACCATCAACGTCAACCGCGACCTCCTCGCCTTCATCGACAGCCACCCCTCGATGAGCTACTCCATCAATTAGCAGCCGGATCAGGGCTGGCACGATATTTGCTAATGAATCAATACGGAGCACCAAGAAACAATTATCAATAGACCAAAAAAAGAATTCAGTTATGGAAGTAAACATCACCAACGAGAATTTCGAGAGCATCAAGAATGGCAGCCTGCCATTAGTAGTAGACTTCTGGGCCACCTGGTGTGGCCCCTGCCGCATGATTGGCCCCATCATCTCGGAACTGGCCGAGGAGTACGACGGGCGCATCACCGTCGCCAAGTGCGACGTAGAGGAAGCCGACGACGTGGCCATGGACTTCGGCATTCGCAACATCCCCACCATCATCTTCTTCAAGAACGGACAGGTGGTAGACAAGGTGGTAGGCGCCGTGCCAAAGGCCAAGCTCAAGGAGAAGTTCGAGGCACTGCTCTAAAAGAGCGAGTCTCCACGCGAGCATCAGCACAACGCAAAGACCCCCAAAAGCTCAGATGGGCTTTTGGGGGTCTTTGCGTTCCGGCGGCTCGCCGTCACCAGTCAAGCGTGCGCCTGCCATCAGACAGCTCGCTGATGCTCACACGGAGCGCGTCGTCGGGGAGAATATCTTCTATGAGTTCGGGCCACTCGATGAGGCAAAGCGCATGGGGGGCATAGAAATAGTCTTCGTAGCCCATGTCGTAGACCTCCTCTATGCGGTGTATGCGATAGAAGTCGAAGTGGAAGATCTGGGTCGGATTGCCTTTGGCCTGATATTCATTGACGATGGCAAAGGTGGGCGAAGTGATGACATCCTCCACGCCCAGACATTCACAAAGGGCCTTGATGAAAGTGGTCTTGCCGGCTCCCATCTTCCCGTAGAAGGCGATGACGTGGGGTGCCTTGGGCTGATGGAGCACGCTGTCGATGAAGCCGCGTGCGGCATCGTGAATGGTCTCGATGTTGCTTATTTCTATTCTCATCTGTTTCTGCTTTTAAGTGTTACGAGGGGTATGAGCATTTCTTCCATGGAAATGCCTCCATGCTGGAAGGTGTCTCGATAGTAAGACACATAATAGTTGTAGTTGTTGGGATAGGCAAAGAAGGAGTCGCTCGTGGCGAAGACGTAGCTCGTGCTGAGGTTGGGCGAGGGCAGCAAGGCGCGTTGGGGGTCTTTGATGACGAACACCTCCTTGGGGTTGTAGCTGAGGTTCTTGCCCAGCTTGTAGCGCAGGTTGGTGTTGGTGTTGCGGTCGCCGATGATTTTCACAGGCTTGGAAGCACGAATGGAGCCAT
>CAMOPD010000210.1 GCA_946622085.1 uncultured Prevotellaceae bacterium
TGATTCTCTGCCTGATCGGTCCATGATTTCGGGTGCCAGAGGTGGTATTGCACGGCCAGATTGCGCATGGAGACGAATGGCAGGCCGGCCATGTGGAACCGCCAGCAGAGGTCGGCATCCTCGCCGTAGGCGGGCTTCACGTAGTCTTCGTCGAAGCCGTTGATGCTCTCGATGGCGTGCTTGGCGAACGACATGTTGCATCCCGTCAGATATTCCAGCTTTCTTTTCTTCACGATGAATCGCAGCGGCCCGTCGGGCGAAATGAATATGCCTTCCTCGGGACGCTCTGTCCCGCGGTGCCACAGCAGCGCGGCAAGAACCGACGTCTGCATGCGGCCGACGGCCGAGGGGTCGTTGAGCAGCCGCTGTGAGAGTCGCTGGCTGAGCATGACGCGCTTGCCGGCCAGAATCTTGTCGGGGCTGAAGTGGCGCACCATCATCTCGATGTAGCGCGGATGGAGCACGCAGTCGCCGTCGATGAAGATGAGTTGCTCGGCGTGGGCGGCTTCTATGGCGCGGTTCAGGGCGCGGTTCTTGCGCCAGCCTTCGTCGGGCTGGGTGAGGTGCTGCCAGGGCTGTCGGAAGTGCCACTGAGCGAGGAAACGGCGCATGCCGTCGCTGTCTCCATCTTCCGAAATGATGATTTCGAAGTTTTGCTCCGTCTGATAATCGAGGCTTCCGAGCACGGCTTTCAGGAAGCGCGTGTTCTTGTAGACGGAGATGATGAGTGTGCAGAGGGGTTGGGGCATTTCTTGGGGATGATTAGATTCCAATTGCAAAAGGATGAAAAACTGAAATTATTCTACGAATCTTTCGTGACGGCCCGTACTATTTGTTCGGGCTTGACAGCGTGCATGCACTTCCAGTCGCCCTTCGGGCACTGATCGGAGCCGGCTATGGTGCATGGCTGGCAGGCCACGTGGGCGCAGACGGCATCTGATGGCTGCTGTCCGTAGCCCATGAATCCGCAGGCGGGAGTGGTGGACCCCCAGAACGACACTACGCGCGTTCCTGCCAGCGAGGCCAGGTGCATGTTGGCTGAGTCCATGGTGAGCATGACGTCGAGATGGGCCATGAGTGCCAGTTCCTGGGCCAGCGTGAACCGCCCGGCCACGGAGCACACCGCGCCCCCTGCCTGCTGCCACGACTCCAGGAGCCGGGCTTCGGCTCCCCTGCTGCCAAAGAGAAAGATGCGCGTGTGGGGGCGCTTGGCCAGCAGCCCCACCACCTGCTGCATCTGCTCCAGCGGATATGTCTTGCTGGCATAGCGGGCAAAGGGGGCAACGCCAATCCAGCGTTCCGACCCTTTCGGCCATTCGGCGGGCATCGCCGGGGGCGAAGCGAAAAGAGACGTGAACTGCGGCTCGGCGGGAAGCCCCAGGCGGGCGAACACGTCGAAATAGCGCTGAGTGAAAGGCTCTGCCTGGGCGATGCGCTGGCTGAGAATGCGGCGGCGCTCGCCGCGTTGCTTTTGCAGCATCTTCACGCGCTTGCCGCGAAGCAGGAAAAACGCATCAGCCAGCCATGAGCGCAGCACGTTGTGCAGGTCGGCCACGGCATCTACGTGCAGGCCGCTCAAGTGCTTCAGCAAGTGGAACGTGCCTGAGTGGGGCTCCACGGGGTGGAGCACGATGTTGGACGGAGCATTGACGTAGAGCTGAGCGCAGAAGGTGGTGGTGACAATGTGCAGCGTGTGCTGCGGATAGCGCCGCGCCACGCTGTAGACGGCAGGGAGCGTCATGGCCACGTCGCCCAGGGCCGAGAGCCGGTAGACGAGGATGTGGAGTGGGGCATCGGGTTTCATGTCTTCTTGTGTATGGGGCTGTGGTTTTCGTTTCTTTGCTGCAAATTTAAGCATTATTTCTGAAAACTATGCGAAAGTTTGGCGTTTCGTTATTATTTGCGTATTTTTGTAACTGCAAATCTGTTGATTGTCAATCCATGCAAAAGCTCAAGATAGTAAAATCCCCCCGGCTTGAAGACAACGAGCAGTTCGACCACTTCCTGCGTCAGCTGCCCCAGACTTTCGATGCCCTGGGCACCCCCATCCACCAGGGGCGCAACGTCATCCGCCTGGTGGACGCCACGACGCTCGACGTGGGCTGTGAGCAAATGGCCATCAAGCATTTCCATGGCCTGCTTTTCTTTCAGAAGTGGGACTACACCTTCAGGCGCAAACCCAAGTGCGAACGCGCGTTCCTCAATACGGTGGAGCTGCGCCGCCGAGGATTCAGCGTGGCCAACGAACTGGCCTACGTGGAAGTGTGGAACCACGGGCTCTACCAGCGTTCCTACTACCTGTCGGAGGTGGCTCAGGGGCAGCGGCTCGACAGTCTGGTCATGGCCATGCGGGAGCGGGGCGAAGAGGCGGCCATCAGAGAGCTCATCGGCGAGTATGCCGCCCTCGTGAAACGGCTGCACGAGCACGGCGTGCTCTATTGGGACATGAACTGCGGCAACGTCATCTGCAGCCGGCCGGATGCTGGGGCGCCGTGGCACTTTACACTCATCGACACCAACCGTGTGCGCTTCTTCGATGAGCACACGCCGCTCGGTCTCGACACCGTTGTGGGCGACCTCATCCTGATGAACCCCAGGATGGGCACCGTGGAGCTGTTTATTGCCGAATATCTCAAGCAGCGTGGCCTCTACACCGAGGAGGAAGCGCGCCGCATACGCCAGATTCAGCGTGAGCGCTATGAGAAGAAACGATTTACGTGGAAGCGGCTATTCAAGCGTTTCAAGGGACAGTATTACAAATTGCTCGGGAAGTAGCACAACTTCCCGGCGGGCATCTTCCTGCGGGGGCTTGCAATATGTTGAAAGGGCGTTCTGGCGAGCGCTCTTTCTTTTTTTTGTAGGGTCGCGCTCGCAAAAGGTCTTCATCGCACATTTGAAGGCTGAAAGTGGCAAAGCTCACGACGACCAGGAAACCTTTCAGCGAAGAGGCGTGCTAAAGAGCCCAAGGAAACGCTTGCGTTTTGTAAAAATAATTCACAACTTTTTCTGTCCTCGCATAACGGCTCCGTAAAGTGCTGAAAATCAGTATAGGGTAGTAAGGACGCCACTTACGGGTAGTAAGCACGCCACTCACGCCTCGTAAGC
>CAMOPD010000211.1 GCA_946622085.1 uncultured Prevotellaceae bacterium
TCGTTCAAGTCCATCCCACGCAGGAGGAAGATGGAATAAGTGCTGGCAATCATGAAGGCCACAGTAATTGGCACACTATAGAAGTCGTGTGCCAATAGACTGAAGACCAAATAAAAGGTCAGGAACACGAATAGCGGCGAGAGCGCAAGGAATCCGGTCTTTGCCTTCACTTCTTGATGTAGTCGTTATATATCTTTATTCCGAAAATAATAGCGCTGCAAATCGTTGTTACGAGATTGGTCACAAACAGGAATATACCGTTCTTGCCCAGCATGAGTCCCTGTATCATGAAGCAGATACCTCCAATGGCCATCATCAGGAAGGTTGCCAATGCTATGTCATCGGTCTTTCGCGTGCGGATGGTCTGAATGGCTTGCGGCAGATAGCCGAGCATCAAGCTGATGCTGGCCATCCAACCTATGATGTTAAAGAATGTCTGATGATCCATGAGAGGGAGCTATTAGAAGTAGAAACCAAGACCTATCTTAAAGCCTACGCGACTGCCGTCGGAGAAGTCGTTGAGACACATGTTGTAGTAGATAGCGGGCTCGATGCTCATGAAGTGGTTCAGATAGAAGCAATAGCCAGCCTCCAGAGCCAGGGAGATGTTGTTGTTCTTTTCCTTGGAAGTGTAATGAACAACATAGGGTTCACCGGTAGGAGAGTCTATGTTGGTTTCATAGGTTTTGATTCCAGGCTGTCCTTCGAAGCTATAGAGCAAACCACCACTCAGATAAACACCAGTGCGCTTGAAATAGTAGCGCGTGCCGGCACCAATCTCCAGACTATTGACGTCGGGACCCTTCAGGGACTGATGGTTGAAACCGATACGGCCGTAGGGCATCCAGCATTCCTCAATAAAGTAACCGCCAGTTCCCTCAAAACCGAAACGGAAGCGAGAGTCCTTGCTATAACTCAGATCAAGGCCCGTCAGTGAAGCGTTGACATACTTTGTACCCTTTTCAAACTGAGCGTTGGCACTCACGCCCACCACGGCCAAAAGAATGGCCAAAACTGTCTTCTTCATAACTTTTCGTTTTTATGAGGTTGATAATTGATTTTCCATACAGCAAAGGCTACGCCAGACAGGACTGTCACCACCAGACCAGCGACGAGGCTGGGCGCATAGGGCAGTTCGAAGCCTTCGGGAGCCACCAAGATGTAGGTCGAACTGACGGCCGTCATGAACAGCGCGGGCAGCAGCCCCATCCAGAAACACTTCTGCCGACGTGCCATCCAGATGGTCACGGCCCACAGAGTGGCCATGGCCAGCGTCTGGTTGGTCCAGGCAAAATAGCGCCACAGTACATTGAAGTCGAGGAAGCGCAAACCCACGGCTATGGCAAACATGGGAATGGCTATGAGGAAACGCTTGCCGAAGTGCTTTTGGCTCAGGTGGAGCATGTCGGCCACAATCAGTCGGGCCGAACGGAATGCCGTGTCGCCCGAAGTGATGGGGGCTGCAACAACACCCAACACGGCCAAAATGGCTCCCACACGACCAAACCAAGTGTCGCACACCATGTGGACCACCACAGCCGGAGTGCCCAACTCGGCCAGATGCTCATAAGAGCCTGCAAACTTGATGGCTGCGGCTGCCCAGATGAGAGCCACCACGCCCTCCGTGATCATGGCTCCGTAGAAGACGGCACGGCCTTGGCGTTCGTCCTCCAGACAGCGCGACATGATGGGACTCTGCGTGCCGTGGAATCCGCTGACCGCCCCACAGGCAATGGTGATGCACAGCATGGGGAAGATGGGCAGTCCCTTAGGATGATGCCCCGCGAGGCCGTCGGTAAGTTCGGGCACTGACCCGTCGAGGGCAAAGATGCCATAGCAGGCCAGCAAGGCCATGAGCAGCAGCGAAACGCCGAACAAGGGATAGAGACGACCGATGAGCGTAGAGATGGGCAGCATGGTGGCCAGCATGTAATAAATCAGAATGATGAAGAACCACAGCAATGGCGTCAGCCCAAACTGCAGACCGAAAATGCTGAACTGCACGTTACTCGTCATCTCGGCCAGGAGGTCGGCAGGAGTGACCACAAACACCGTACCCACCAGCACCAGCAGCAACATCGACAACAGGCGCATAAGATAGCGCACTCCCGTGCCCAATTCATCGCCAAGCACCTCGGGCAGTGACAAACCGTCCTTACGCAGGCTAATCATGCCCGACATATAGTCGTGGAAACCGCCTATGAAGATGCAACCCAACACTATCCACAGATAGGCCGCAGGCCCGAACTGAATACCCATGATGGCACCGAAGATGGGCCCCGTGCCGGCAATGTTGAGGAACTGAATGAGGAACACCTTCCACTGGGGCATGGGCTGATAGTCCACCCCGTCAGTCTTTGTGTAAGCCGGCGTGCGTCGCTCGGGCTCGATGCCAAAAACGCGCTCCACCAGTTTACCATAAATGAGATAGCCCAGCAGCAGGGCCACCAGCGAAATCGAAAATGATATCATTTTTAGCCGTTCATTACACTTTCTTATGCAAAGTTAAGAATAATTTTGAATTTTCAATTTTCAATTTTGAATTATTTATTAATTTTGTAGCAATTATAACATTATTTATGAAAACAAGACTCCTTACCCTCGCACTTCTTGCCCTCATTGGAACAAGTGTGCATGCACAGAAAGGCAAGCAGATTTACATTCCCGAAGAACTGCGCCAGAACGATTTCAACAACCCCGAATCCAAGTGGAGCTATGCCCGCATGGCCGAGACGCCCAATGTGGTGTGCTTCTGGGAAAAGGGCTTCGGCCCCGACCTCTCCAAAGCTCCCGACCTCGATGGCCACCCCATGACGGTGGACCTCCAGAACTTGCTATCCAGGGTGGAACACTTCTATCAAGTCTATCGCGACATGATGCGCTTCACCCTGCCTGGCAGCAAGGCCGACCGCTACAAGATGATGGTCATGCTCAACTACTCGCTCGAAGGCACGGCCTACGGCGGATGCTACGACGACTCCATCGGTGCCCTTTGGATTGCCCCCAACCGCGTGCAGGACAATCGTCTCAACTGCATTGCCCACGAGCTGGGGCACTCGTTCCAGATACAGATTTCGTGCGACGG
>CAMOPD010000212.1 GCA_946622085.1 uncultured Prevotellaceae bacterium
TATGAAATGATTTAACATTAATTCAGCTTTCCTTATGACATATTTCGAGGGCGCTTTGCATTCAAGAGTGGTTTACCATTTGACGATATGGCGATTTTCCCCGCAGGCATCAACAGCCAGGGGAACGATGGTTATTCCCGTCGTCTATCGTCGGCAAGTTGCCAACCCTGTAATAGCCCATCAATCGGCGCAAATGGAGAAGAATGCTCAGCCTCATCTGAAAAAGAAAAGCGCTTTTTCTTTGTTCTGCCCTCTATTTTTCGTACCTTTGCAGTCGATATGCCATTTCCGTTTCATTTAGACATCGTCGACCTGGTTTTCAAGGGCATACTCATCGGCATGCTGGCATCGGCTCCCATGGGGCCGGTGGGCATTCTCTGTGTGCAGCGCACGCTGAACAAGGGGCGCTGGTATGGCTTTGTGACGGGCATCGGCGCTGCCGTGAGCGACATCTTCTACGCTCTGATAGCCGGAGCGGGCATGTCGTTTGTGATGGACTTCATAGAGAACGAGCAAAACAAGTTCTGGCTTCAGCTCTCGGGAAGCATCATGCTGCTGGCCTTCGGCATCATCTGCTGGCGGTCGAACCCCATGAAGAATATGCACATCAGCGGCAACAAGAAGGGCACCCTGCTCCACAACGGCGTGACGGCCTTCCTCGTCACCTTCTCCAATCCTCTCATCATCTTCCTCTTCCTGGGACTCTTTGCCCAGCTGGCCTTCATCGTGCCCGACCATCCCTGGGCCATGAGCGTGGGCTATCTGAGCATCGTGGGCGGAGCGCTGCTGTGGTGGTTCGGACTCACGTGGCTCATCGACAAGATAAGGGCCATCTTCGACGAGAGCGGCATCCTCATCATCAACCGCATCATCGGCTCGGTGGTCATCATCTTCTCGCTCATCGTGCTCTTCGGCACCCTCTTCAATCTCTATACGCTCCCCACAGGCTACTAAGAAAGCACTAACCCATAACACAGTAAACAGTAATTCCCAAACAGATGTTTATTTCACAGGAACTGCGAAAGAAAAGCATTGCCGAATACCTGCTCTACATGTGGCAGGTAGAGGACCTGATACGGGCCTACGGATGCTCGCTCACGCGCATCCGCCGCGAATATATCGACCGCTTCGACTACTCCGACGAGCAGAAAGAGGAGATGATCGACTGGTATGGCAATCTGGTGAAGATGATGAACGAAGAGGGATGCCGCGAGAGCGGGCACCTGCAAATCAACAAGCTCACCATGCAACAGCTCATCGAGCTGAACAGCCAGCTGCTCGGCAGCAGCCAATTCCCCTTCTACAACGCCGAATACTACAAAGTGCTGCCCTACATCGTGGAGCTGCGCAACCGAGGCGGCAACAAGGACGAGAACGAAGTGGAGACCTGCTTCAACGCCCTCTATGGCGTAATGCTGCTACGCCTGCAGAAGAAGGACATCACGCCCGACACCCAGCATGCCATACAGGAGATAACCACCTTCATCGGCATGCTGGCCGACTATTATCACAAAGACAAGGAGAAACCATTAGAATTTGAATAGACCATGACTATACTTATCACAGGATGCAACGGGCAACTGGGAAACGAGATGCAGTTGCTCGAGAAGAATCATCCGGAGCACACGTGGCTCAACACCGATGTGGCCGAGCTGGACATTACCAACCAGCTGGCCGTAGACCACTTCGTGGCCAGCAACAAGGTAGACGGCATCGTGAATTGTGCTGCCTATACGGCCGTTGACAAGGCCGAAGGGGACAAGGAGCGCTGCACTTCGCTCAACACCGTGGCACCGGCCTATCTGGCTGCAGCCGTGGAGAAGCGGGGCGGATGGATGATACAAGTGAGCACCGACTACGTGTTCAACGGCACGAAGCACACGCCTTACGTGGAAACCGACACCCCATGCCCCGACAGCGTATACGGAAGCACCAAGCTGGCAGGCGAACTGGGCGTGCAGAAATTCTGCTCGCGCAGCATGATCATCCGCACGGCATGGCTCTACAGCACCTTCGGCAACAACTTCGTGAAGACCATGATACGGCTGGGACGGGAGAAGAGCCAGATAGGAGTCATCTTCGACCAGATAGGCACGCCCACCTATGCCCGCGACCTGGCATTGGCCATCATGACGGCCATCGCCAAAGGCGTCACGCCCGGCGTATACCACTTCTCCAATGAAGGCGTCATCTCGTGGTACGACTTTGCCAAGGCCATCCACCGGCTGGCAGGCATCACCACGTGCCACGTGAGCCCGCTCCACACCGCAGAATATCCCACCCCGGCCCACCGGCCCCACTACAGCGTGCTCGACAAGACGAAGTTTAAGCAAACCTTCGGTGTGGAAGTGCCCTACTGGGAGGAGAGCCTCGCTGAGTGTATACGACAAATGGTTTAGGCACGAATGTCACTCACGACGCAGAAAAAAGACTAACGTGCATTCGTGTCAACAATAAATAACAGAACGACAATGAATCAAGAAATAGAAAGACGCAGAACGTTTGCCATCATATCCCACCCTGACGCCGGAAAGACCACGCTGACCGAGAAATTCCTCCTCTTCGGAGGACAGATTCAGGTGGCCGGTGCCGTGAAGAGCAACAAAATCAGGAAAACAGCCACCAGCGACTGGATGGACATTGAAAAGCAACGCGGCATCTCGGTGTCGACATCGGTGATGGAGTTTGACTACGCACCGGCAGAAGACGGCGAGACCTATAAAATCAACATCCTCGACACCCCCGGCCACCAGGACTTTGCCGAAGACACCTATCGCACGCTGACGGCCGTCGACTCGGCCATCATCGTGGTCGACGGGGCAAAAGGCGTGGAGACGCAGACCCGAAAGCTGATGAACGTGTGCCGCATGCGCCAGACGCCGGTCATCATCTTCATCAACAAGATGGACCGCGAAGGGCGCGACCCCTTCGACCTGCTCGACGAGCTGGAGAAGGAGCTGCAGATTGGCGTTCGCCCGCTCTCCTGGCCCATCAACCAAGGAGCCAAGTTCAAAGGCGT
>CAMOPD010000213.1 GCA_946622085.1 uncultured Prevotellaceae bacterium
CAGGGAGTTATAAAATTTACCGAATTGTTTACAAAGTTTTTATCCGTTTCTACGTCTTCGCAGGTGTTCCCGCTGCTTCTATTCGACAGGGGGGCTCGTCTGCCTTCGTGTAGGGACGCGCCGTGGCGCGTCAGCCCTCGTGCAGAAGGCCCTCGGCAGGGTTGTAACCTTCATGGCAGAACTGGCCGCGGCGCGTCCCTGCATTGCGGCGTACTAAGCAGCCGCCTCGAAAGCTGTCTGTTGATGATGCCGATGGCCACATGCTGCACATGAAAAATCCGGACTTTCACAAGCCCGTATTTCTTGTTGGATGAATGAGCTTCAACTCTATTCTTTAACCAGCTCATGATCCGTAAACAATTTTAGTAATAAACTAAAAATCAAATGCATTTAAACTGCTAAAACTGATATGATGCGAAATTAGTTGTTTCGTCTTGCCTTTCGGGCGTTGCCTGGCTGAAAGGGCTCTGGCTCACCATTCCGAGCCATCGTCGTCCCACAGGTTGAAAGACTTGGCCGTGCTTGGCGGCCCGTCTTCATCGTCGATGACGGTGACTTCACCTTCTATCGGCTTGAAATTTCCATCCTCGTCCTTGATGATGCCGTAAGTAGATGCGGCCATGAAGTGCTGAATTTCAGTCCATGCTGAGATTTCTGTAGCGGGTTTTACATATATTCTTTTCTTTTCAGTCCTCCTTCCATTTATTTCACAACATACTTTCTGCCGTTGATAATATATAGTCCCTTAGCCAGCCCCTCGGTGCCATTGTTGCCCACCAGCTGGCCTTGCAGGTTGTAGGCTTTGCCCTTCGGAGCGTTCGAGGGCAGCTCTACGTAGATGGTGTCGTCGATGAGCGTCGCCTCGTGGCCTTCGCTGTTCAGCACGGCCAGGTCGTCGAAGCAATTGAAGCCCACCTCCTTGGCGCCCTGAGGCGTGGAGTCCGATTGTGGAACCAGAATCGAGGTGAAGCGCGTCCAAGTGGAGCCTTCCTTCTTGCGGAAGTAGAATCCATAGTTGTTGTCGGCCAGCGAACCGCCCAGATAGTAGCAGTAGGCCGGCAACTTCACATTGTCGAGATAGTTACCCTTGAAGTAGAACGTCACTCCCTCCCGGTCGGGGAACCGGCGTATTCTGCTCTCTGTTGACTCCTCGCCTGCGGGTGCCGTGCGGGTCTCGTCCCATACGGTGGCGTTGTAGTTATTGTTGAATTCGTCCACTTCCTCGTCGGTCAGGATGTTGAGAGCGTGCAGGCGGGAATATTCGGCCTCTATCTGAGCCTCCAGTTCGGCCTTTTGGGCCAGCCGTTCGGGCGTTTCTCCATATTGGGCAATCTGCTGTTCCACTATCAGCAGGCGGTTCTCCAGTCCGTTCAGCTTGCCCACCACGGATGAGTGTCTGTAGTGTTCCAGTTCGTTGATGACGTTGTAGATGGAGATGGGGTCCTCGTCGGTGCATGTCCTGTCGGGGTGAATCATGTAGGCATGGTTCTTTTTCAGAATCACTTCGTTGGTGTCGTATTCGGCAGCTCTTTCAAAGCGCAGATACATCTTGCTGCCATTGAAGGTGATGCCGCTGAATTCGCTCAGCGCAGCGCGCGGCCCGAAGGCGCTCAGAAACTTGTCGAGCGTCACGTCGAACGGATAGCACACTGAGTACCAGCGCGACTCCTTGTAGCGCGGGTCGGTGGTGATGTCGTCGCGCTTTTCGTTCTGCACGCCCTGAAGGAAGAATTTCCAGCCTCTGTACTCATCGTGTGCAAAGCCTTCCTTGGCCGTCCAGAAGGCGTTGATGCCCTCGGCATCGGGCCATGTGGTGCCGTCGGGGTCAACGAGATTGTTGCTCGTTGCACCGCTCCAGCGATAGTTGGCTATGGCCTCTTCGGTGGCGGGGTAGTGCAGGATGGCCAAGGGGAAGTTGTCATTCGGGTCGGAGCAGCGATAGTCGGCGGCAGAGAACGTCGGCTCGTAGTTGGGGTCGTTCTCGCCTTTATACTTGAAGTTGGTGGTCTGTTCCACGTTGAACGTTCCTCCCTCATCGCCGGCCACTGGCAGTGGGATGTCGCTTCCCAGTAGATAGACGTCGGTGAGATTGGGCATGCCCGCAAACACGTTTCCTCCCCATATCCTCATGGTTCCCGGTATGACCACGGTCTTCATGTTGGTGCAGTTCAGGAAGGCATTGCTGCCAATGACTCTGATGTTGTCGGGCAGCTTCACAAATTCCAGGCTTGTGCACCCCGAGAAGCTCATCGTCTTGATGCACGTGATGTCATCGTTCAGCACGACGGAGAAGAGCTTCGTGCAGTCGGAGAACATCTGTGAGCCCGATGGATCGTAGGTATCGTCAGAGGCCGTTCCACCCAACGACGTCGTGCCTTTCCCTATGCCCACACGCTTGAGCGACGACTTGGCGAAGACCGACGAGCCGAGGGTGTAGGTGCTGCCGGCCGGATAGTCGGGTATGATGACCGACTCGATGTTCTGGTTGTTGGCAAAGCAGTCTGTGGGGACCACCATGCCGTTCTGCACGGGCAATATGAAATTCTTGATATTGCTCGATGCGCTGTTCAGGGTTTTCAGTGGATTGGCCTCCGGGCCGTCGGTGGATGTTGAGTTCAGATTTTCAATGTTGGCTCCCGAGAGGTCGAGCGTGTTGAGCGAAGAAGGCATGTTCAAGCAAAGCTTTTCAATCTCGGTCTTCACAAGTTTCACATTGCCCGTAGTCTCAATCTTGAGGTCGGTGACTTGTCCCAGGCTGTCGGGCAGTGTCCAGTTCTCAAACTGGTTTGCGGCGTCAACGATAACTGTGTATTTGTTGGTAGCGCGTTTAACCACAGTTATTTCCATTTGCCGTGGCAAACGTCATGAATGCCAGAGCTGATAATAGAAACTGTTTCATCTGTTTTTTTTAGTTGTAAGTATTGAGTTGATAATATTCTTATGATAAAAAGTAGGT
>CAMOPD010000214.1 GCA_946622085.1 uncultured Prevotellaceae bacterium
AACGGATTGAGAAGTCGAGAAATCACGTGCGCTGACAATCCGTTAAATCCGTGCAATCCGTTGTTGATATACCTTTAACCCCCTCATCCGTTGTCCTGAGGTCACTTAAAGGCGGCGTGGCAGGGATGGTAGCCCAGAGCCTCGTAGCGGAGCATGAGAGGTTGCAGGCGGCTGTAGAAGTCGGCAAACTCCTTCTGTTCTGGCTGCATCCACTGCACCTCGGCCAGCGCAGCCATGCGCGGCAGCACCTGATATTCGGCCATCTGCTCGCACACCACATATTCGCTCCACAGGTTGGCCTGTGTGCCAATGATGTGGCTGCGCACCTCGGCAGGCAACGTCTTGGGAGCGGGTTCCAGAGAATAGATTTTCTGCAGGGTCACATCTCCTCCGATGGTGAACGTGCGGTTCCAGTGGTCACCCTCCTGAGAGTAGTCGAAGTAGCAGTGCGAAGTGGGCACCATGATGACGTCGTGTCCCTGCTCGGCCGCGCGCAGTCCGCCCTCAGTGCCCCGCCAGCTCATGATGGTAGCGCTGGCGTTGATGTCGCCTTCCATGATTTCGTCCCATCCGATGATGGTGCGTCCGCGGCTCAGCACGTGCTGCTCCACACGGTTGGTGAAGTAGCCCTGCAGCTTCATCTCAGCAGAAAGGCCGTCCCGGGCGGTGATGTGCTCGTCGCGGATGCGCTGCTGGCATCGCGGGCACTGCTCCCAGCGCTTCTTGGGCGCTTCGTCTCCGCCAATGTGGATGTATTTGGATGGGAAGATGTCGATGAGCTCGTCGAGTATGTCGCCCACGACGGTAAATACGCGGTCGTTGCCCGCACAGAGAATGTCGTCGAACACGCCCCATGTGGGCTCCACGGCATAGGGTCCGCCCGTGCAGCCCAATTCGGGATAGGCGGCCAGCAGTGCCAGCATGTGGCCGGGCATGTCGATTTCGGGTATGACGGTGATGTGGCGCTGGGCAGCATAGCTGACGATATCTCGCGCTTCCTGCTGCGTGTAATAGCCGCCATAGGGCGTCTCGTCGAAGATGCCTGCATTGCGGCCCACCACGGTGTGGGCACGCACGGAACCCACCTCGGTGAGGCGCGGGTAGCGCATGATTTCGATGCGCCATCCCTGGTCGTCGGAGAGATGCCAGTGGAAGGTGTTCATGTTGTGGAGCGCCAGCAGGTCGATGTAGCGCTTCACGAAGTCGATGCTGAAAAAGTGGCGCGCACAGTCGAGGTGCATGCCGCGATAGCTGAAGCGCGGCGCATCGCTGATGGCGGCGGCAGGCATGCTGACCGCCGTGAAGCAGCCCTGTGGCATCGCCTTGCGCAGCGTCTGAATGGCGTAGAACAGGCCTGCCGTAGTGGCCGATTCGGCCACGATGCCCTTGGCCGTGATGCCGATGCGATAGGCCTCCGAGCCCTGCATCTTGCTATTGAGCTGCAGACAAATGGCATTGCGGGCGCGTTTGTTGGTGGTGATTTCCAGTCGCAGGCCGGCGGTCTGTTCCAAGTAGTCGCGCAGGAACTCGGCATGGCGCAGCAAGTCATCGTTGCCAGCAGCAACGACAATGGGCGTACGGGCGTTGAGCACAAAGGGCGCACCCTTCGTAGTGATGATTTGCTGCGGCAGCGGCACAACGCGATAGTTGGCCGTTGGCACATCGCTCTGCGCCATCAGGGGCATCAGCGCGAAAAGCAAGACAATGGTGACAAGAATTTTTCTCATGGTATGGTGTTGTTTGAGTTATTTTGAAGTAAGGTGTCCTATATGATGTGCAGTTGATTGAAATTACAGACCCCACCCCTATCCCTCCCCTTGAGGAGCGGAGAATGCCTTACGGAGTACCTTCGGCAGACTGTGCGCAGCAGTTCCACTCCCTTCAAGGGGCGGGGGTGGGGTCTGTAATCATCATCACACCAAGTTATTATTTTACCGTTATTAGATGCCGAACAATAGTTTGTTCTCTATCGACCTTCCTCCTTCAGCCGATCCAGATAATCGCGTATGCGGCGCAGGCCATTGCCTGCCGGCCAGGCATTGCTGCCGCCGGAAAAGATGGTTTGCTCGCCTTCAAACTGGGCACCGAAAGTCCACATCTCGCCATCGAGCACCTCGAAAGGCGGTTCGTAGTGGCTCTTATACTCATACATCTTCTCCTCCTCGATGATGGCGCGCAGGCTGTCGAGCACCTCCTGCCCCACCCGCTTTTCCACCAACGGGCCGTAGGCCTCGCTGCTCACGCGGAGCATCACGCTGCCATCGGCCTGCTTCTCGGCGTGGCCCTCGTACTTGAAGCCCGCCATCGTGCCACTCTCCGTGTATTCTATGCTCAGCAGCTGGCCTTCGGGCATAGCAGCCTTCTGTCCGCACGCCGTCAGCGTGCCCAACAGTCCGCCAATGATGGCGGAAACAATCCCTCGTATGTTCATCATGGATGATTGCTTTTTGAATGTTACATTATGACTACAAATATACAAAAAATAGGAACAAAGACCCCATATTACGGGGAAAAAGTTTACTTTTGCAACCAATGAACGAAGAAAAACGACTCCAAGTGAGGGCCAGCCGCATGTATTCATGGCTGCGGCGCGCCAGCGACGTGATGGATCGCTACTATCTCGATGCGGCCCTGGGCTTTGCCATACCCGCCGGCATCGGCGATGCCATCAGCGGTCTGCTGGCATTGGGCCACGCCTACTTCTCGGCTCGCGTGGTCAAGTCGGTGCCGCTGACGCTGGCCATTCTCAACAATGCGCTGCGCGACGTGCTGCTGGGCATGATACCCTTCCACGTGGGCGACGTGATAGATATTTTCCACAAGGCCAACAGGCAGAACATGGGACTGGTGGACGGATTCATCGACGGCAACGAGGACATCATCCACACCGTCAACCGCAAGGCATGGCAGGCCGCCCTGCT
>CAMOPD010000215.1 GCA_946622085.1 uncultured Prevotellaceae bacterium
GTGATTTCATGGAATCGTGACGTGATTTTATGGAATCATGTCGTGATTTTAGTTTTTGCAGCCCGCTCGCTGAAACAATCGACCCCCGTGGCGGCCATTGCGGAAGCCCTTGTGGGCGGAGGTGAATAAGAAAGTTGTCCTACGCTGCGCGGGGCAACTATTTGTTTGAAGGAAGCCGTCGGGGCATGCGGGCGCAAAAATTTCTTAGTCACTTAGCGCGTTCTCAATAATTTTATTTACCTTTGCAGCAAACTTAATGTAGGGGTGCGGGCCCACGGCCGGCGCTTCGTTAACGATAAAAACCCAAAAGAACGATGACGATGAAAAAGCTCGTGAAATATGCTTTGCTCGCCCTGATGCTCTGGTTGCCTTTGGGCGCAGGGGCTCAGGAAGGCGTAACCTGGAAGGAAATGCACAAGGTGCAGAAGAAGGAAACCATCTTCGGCATAGCCCGCGACTATGGGCTCACCGTGGAGGAACTCATCAAGGCCAATCCGGAGATGAACACACCCGGCTATGAGCTGAAGAAAGGCGACTTCATCTTCATCCCCTTCAGCGCTGCCGAGAAGGCCAGCAAGCAGCAGGCCGCCACGCCCGCCGTGGCCGCCACGCCGGCTGCCACGCCAGCGGTGGCCAGCGGCAAGGACGACGTGCGCAAGCGCGCCATCCGTGTGGGCGTGATGCTGCCCCTGCACGATGTGGATGGCGACGGCCGCCGCATGGTGGAATATTACCGGGGCCTCCTGCTGGCCGTCGACAGTCTGAAGAAGCACGGCATCTCGGTGGATGTCAGCGCCTGGAACGTGCCCATCGATGCCGACATACGGCAGACGCTGCTCGAGAAGCAGGCGCCTAAGTGCGACATCATCTTCGGCCCGCTCTACACCAAGCAGATGAAGCCGCTGAGCGACTTCGTGCGCACCTATGGCATCAAGCTGGTCATCCCATTCAGCATCTCGGGCAACGACGTGGCCCAGAACCCCAACATCTATCAGGTGTACCAGAGCCCCACGGAGCTGAATCAGGCCACCATCGACGAGTTCCTGAAGCGCTTTCCGACGTCGCATCCCGTCTTCATCGACTGCAACGACTCCACCAGCCAGAAAGGCGTCTTCACCATGGGGCTGAGAAAACAGCTCGATGCGCGGGGCACCAAATACAACCTGACCAACCTGCGCTCTGCCGACGAGGCCTTTGCCAAAGCCTTCAGCCGCACGCAGCCCAACGTGGTGATTCTGAACACCGGGCGCTCGCCCGAACTCAACTCCGTGCTGGCCAGGCTCAACGCCCTGGTGGCCCGCGAACCGGGCATCGGCATCTCGCTCTTCGGCTACACCGACTGGCTGATGTACACGCATGTGTATCAGGACCTCTTCTATAAATACGACACCTACATCCCCACAACATTCTATCGCGATGCACAGTCGGCCAAGGTGCGCCGCGTGGAGAGCCTCTACAAGAAGTGGTTCAATGCCGACGTGCAGTATGCCCTGCCGCGCTTTGCCATCACGGGCTTCGACCAAGCCTACTTCTTCCTGCTCGGACTGCACGAGAAAGGCATGGCCTTCAACGGCACCAAGGGCGAGTCGAAATACCAGCCCATACAGACACCGCTCAACTTCAAGCGGGTGCAGGGCGGCGGAATGAAAAACGTGCAGCGCATGCTCATACATTATACTTTCAACCATCAAGTGGTGGCCATCAATTACTAACGGCGGCATGATGCGAAGACTATTGTTCCTTCTTTTTGCGATGGCAGCCTGGGCGGGAGCCGGGGCGCAGATAGGCGAACACCGCACCGACCTGGCCGTGGGAGTGAACGGAGGCTACTCGCTCAGCAACATTCGCTTCCTGCCAAAAATCACCCAGAACTACCACACCGGCATCACCGGCGGACTCACCATTCGCTATACATGCGAGAAATACTTCAACTCCATCTGCGCCATTCAGGCCGAAGTGAACATCAACCAGATGGGGTGGAACGAGAAAATACTCGATGCCGACAAAAATCCCGTCATGCACGACGACACCGAACAGGAGCGCTACGACCGCACCCTGACCTATCTGCAAGTGCCCATCTTTGCACGCATGGGGTGGGGCAGGGAGAAGAAAGGCTTGCAGTTCTTCATCCAGGCCGGTCCGCAAATAGGATTCTTCCGCACCGACAAGGTTGACACCAACTTCAACTACAACAACATGAACCCCTATCGTGCCAACCCCGTCATACAACAATACGACATGGAAGTGGAAAACAAGTTCGACTTCGGCATTGCCGCCGGAGGCGGAGTGGAATACTCTGTGCCCAAGCTGGGCCATCTGCTGCTCGACGCCCGCTATTACTACGGACTTGGAAACATCTACCACGACTCGAAGCGCGACTTCTTTGCCACGTCGAACTTCGGCAACATCGTCATCAAGCTCACCTACCTCTTTGACATCATTAATACCAAAAATTAAAATACTATGTTTGAAAATCAACCAAAAGGTCTTTACGCGTTGGCACTTGCCAACACTGGTGAACGGTTCGGCTACTACACCATGATAGCCGTTTTCGCCTTGTTCCTCAGAGCTAACTTCGGGCTCACCCCCGGCATGGCAGGAACAATCTACAGTTCGTTTCTCATGTTCGTCTATTTCTTCCCGCTGATAGGCGGAATCATGGCCGACAAGTTCGGGTTCGGAAAGATGGTCACCATCGGCATCATCGTCATGTTCCTGGGCTATCTGCTGCTATCGGTGCCACTGGGAGGCGACACTTTTGCGTTGGTTGTCATGCTGGCAGCACTGCTGCTCATAGGCTTCGGCACGGGTCTCTTCAAGGGCAATCTGCAGGTCATGGTGGGCAACCTCTACGACGATCCGCAGTATGCCGACAAGCGCGACTCGGGCTTCTCGCTGTTCTACATGGCCATCA
>CAMOPD010000216.1 GCA_946622085.1 uncultured Prevotellaceae bacterium
TCCTCTCTCCTCTAAAAAGCACTCACCACTCACTCCTAAAACCAAGCACATGACTAAACTCTGGCCCTATCATCTGCTGGCCATCATCGTTATTTTCATCTGGGGCGTCACCTTTGTCAATACCAAGGTGCTGATGCTCCACGGCATGACGGCAGCAGAGATTTTCATGGTTCGTTTCTTGCTGGCCTACGTTGGCATCTGGTTCATCTCGCCCCGCCGACTATGGGCCGACAACTGGCGCGACGAGCTGCTCATGCTGCTGCTTGGCATCACGGGCGGCTCGCTCTACTTCGTGGCAGAGAATGTGGCCGTGGGCATCTCCTACGTCAGCAACGTGTCGTTCATCGTGTGTACTGCTCCCCTCATCACCACCATCCTTGCTCTGCTCTTCATACGCAATGTCAAGGCTGCTCCCCGTCTCATTGTGGGGTCCATTCTGGCCTTGCTCGGCGTGGGCATAGTCATCTTCAATGGTCATTTTGTGCTCCGGCTCAACCCGCTTGGCGACGCGCTGGCACTGGCAGCCGCCATCTGCTGGGCTGCCTACAGCCTGCTCATGCGCCTCGCAGCTCAGCGCTACGAGGCCGTGTTCATCACGCGCAAGGTGTTCGCCTATGGCCTGCTCACCATGCTTCCTTTCTTCCTTTTCATGCCGTGGCAGTTTCCACTGCAGGGATTCAGCCTCCCTGTGGTGTGGGGCAATCTGCTGTTCCTCGGCTTGGTGGCCTCGTTTGCCTGTTTCATTCTTTGGAACCTGGCCATTGGGAAAGTGGGGGCGCTGAAAACCTCCAACTATGTCTATCTGAACCCCATTACCACCGTCATTGCCGGCTCTCTGATACTTCACGAACCGCTCACACTCATGGCCTTCTTCGGCTCGGCCATGATTCTGCTGGGCGTGTGGCTGGCCAATACGGCTAAAGATGAGAAGTGAAATCGATAACCAATTAAAGCCTATGAAACTCAGACTATTATCACTCTTGCTGCTGGCGCCCTTCGTGGCATCGGCACAATCGCTCAGAGAGCAAGGCGGGAGCATTGCCCAGCTCGTTCCCGCCGGATGGAGTCACGATGAAGCGCAAGGCGACCTGAACGGCGACGGCTTGACCGACCTGGTGGTCTTGGCAACACCCGACTTCAAAGAAAACATGAAGACTCGCGAGGACGGCTACGTCTACAACTTCAATCAGCCCATCCTCGCCATCTATTTCGGCAGCCCTTCGGACACTTATAAGCTCTGGCGGCAATACAAGGAGACGATTCCCGGCCAGGACAACGAATACACTTTCTACGACCACGTCATTAAAATCACCCCGCGCGGCACGCTCACCATCGGCCTGTCGGTGTTCTCCTCGGCCGGCTCCTACGACACAGGCTCCACCACCTACACCTTCCGCTATCAAAACGGTGACTTCTTTCTCATTGGGATGGATGAAGAAGAATTCTCGCGAAACTCTGGCGAGCGAACCGAGAGGAGCTACAACTATCTCACGGGCCGCAAACAAGTCGTCGTCTCCAATGAGTTTGATGAAAGGGTGAAGCCCAAGGAGACGTGGACGCGCTTTGCCAAACAGCCGCTTGAGCGACTTGGCAGCAGTGAGCTGCAGCCATGATAAAGATTATGGGTGTCCTGGAGGAAAAGAGTTTCGTTCAACAGTTGAGTCTCAATCATTGAGCCCGCTTGAGAACCTGTCTGCCCATCAACAGGAATCAGCCTTCAGAATGGTGTTTATTGTTTGTGAATTTTCTTTACAAAACGGAGAGCGGGTGGTTTGCTCCCGTTCAGAGAGCACGCCACTCACGATGAGTAAATGGCGTGCTCACGAGGCGTGAGTGGCGTTCTCACTACCCGTAAGTGGCGTGCTTACTAACCGATGTTGATTTTCAGCACTTTACGAAGGCGCTATGCAAGGGCATGAAAAGTTGTAAATTATTTTTACAAAACACGAGCCTTCCCCTTGTCTTTTTTAGACTTCCTACATGGTGGCAGACGCGCCCACTATCGAAGAAAAGCTGCGGGTAAGCTCGGGTTGACAGGCATTGATACAATGAAGCATGTTTCTCGGGCACCAATAATAAAGAATCTGACCTGCTAAGGCGTTTGCGTCTTTGCAGGTCAGAATCGTTTTGGCTTGCCACGAAAAGAGGGAGTGGTCAGGCGTCTTTCTGCCGCGTGCCCATGCGGGCCTCCACCACGTTCACCACGTAGTCGCCCAGTTTCTCGCACTCGTTGATGATATCCATGTAGATGGTTCCCACGGCATAGTCGTACTCATGGTTGTTGATATCGTTGATGTTCTGAATCTTGAGCTGGTTGCGGAAGTTGTTGATTTCGTTCTCAATGTTGAACGAGCTGTTCACGTCGAAGGCCTCCTTGCGTCCGCCCATCAGGTAGTTCATCTGCGAGAGTGCCGAGTCGGTGAGTGTGAACATCTGGTGCAGATGTTCATATTGCCGGTCGGTGAAGTGGTGGTTCTTGCCGGTGAACTTGCGGTTGATGGTGCGAGCAATGTTGTAGCAGGCATCACCGATGCTCTCCAGTTCGCTTATCTCGCGCAGCATGGCCCTTATCTTGGCCTTGGTGTCGTCGGAGAGGTGGGCGTCGCCCACGTGGTCCAGATAGCGGGCAATCTCAATCTCCATGTTGTCGCTGATGCTTTCATATTTCTCTATGCGGGTGAAGAGCTTGTTGAACTGCTGCTCGTCTTTCTCGGTGAGCAAGGTCTGCACCATGCCGAACATGCGCTGAATGCGCTCCGAGAACGACTGTATTTCCTTCTGTGCCTCGAGCACCGAGAGTTCGGGTGTCTTCATGATACCGCTGGTGATGAAGTGCAGTCGGAAGTCCTCCTCCTCGTCCACCTTCTTGGGCTTGATGACCCAGCACACGAAGC
>CAMOPD010000217.1 GCA_946622085.1 uncultured Prevotellaceae bacterium
TTCTCGTCGATGAAGCGCACGCAGAAGTCGCTCATGCCGGGGCCGTTGATGATGGCTCCGCGCAGAATGTTGCGCCCCTTCTTCAGGGTGAGGCGTGGCGACATGCCGTCGTCCTCCACCATGCGGCGGTCGCCGGAGAGCAACAGTGCCTCCTGGCCGTTGAGCCACCACATGGAGGCGGAGTTGGAGCCTACGGCGAGGCGTACGTTGGGTATGTCTTCGGGGCAATCGATGATGGTCACTGCCCAGAAGAGCACGCCATAGACCTGCTGGCCCCACTTCTCGGCAAAGCGGAAGAGCTTCACGTTGAAGTTCTCGCTGTCGAGCGCATGCCAGGTGAGCGTCTGGCTGACGGTCTTGAACTCGGGCTTGGCGGGCTGCTGGCTTTCGGGGCCGCGGCCGAAGCCGGCGGGCACCACCTCCTGGCGCACGGTGGCTTTCACCTTCTGCCCGTCGCGTGGCACGATGGTCTGCTGTCCGCGGAAGTATTCTGTGGTGAAGTGTTCGCGCAGATAGCTGTCGGTGAAGACGGTGTTGCCGCGGTTGGGCTTGTCGATGGGCTCGAGCAGCAGCCAGCGGCGAATGAATCCGTTTTGGTCGGGGCGTGCGGGAGTGGCTGTGGCGGGCGAGAAGTATTTGGGCCGATTCTTAAACTGGGCCCAGTCAACGCTGACGGCGGCATCGTCGTCGCAGACAATCACCAGGCTGGCAATGCCCTTTGGCGTGTAGAGTAGGGGGGAGGTCAGCGTGAGCCATTGGTTGCTCATGTCGCGGCGGAACATGGCGGGCGTGCCGGCGGGCGTTTCGGGCTTCACGGTCATGTCGAACGTGGCGATGATTTTGCCGTCAGGCGTGTTTTCGCGTATGCTGAACTTGGTGTTGTCGGCGGCCTTGGCCGAAATCACCATGTAGCCATCGGTGATGGCGCTGAAGTCTACGTCGGCATAGCGCAGCCAGCTGCCCTTCCCCGGCAGGCGGGCCGCCATGCCGCGGAAGCGCTGCGTGGTGTCGTTCTCCACCACGTAGTGGGAGGTTACGCCACTTGCGGCCTCGCTGTAGCGGTCTATCTGAATGGTGCTGGTGGCGGGGTTGATGCCCACGCCGCGCATGGTGGGCTTCACTTCCTCGATGGTGCCGTCGGCACGGAAGTTCACTTTCTCAATGCGTGCCGAGCGGCGCTTGTCCATGTTGGGCGAGAAGTCGTTGCGATGGTAGAAGAGATACCACTGTCCGCGATATTCCACCAGACTGTGGTGGTTGGTCCAGCAACCGTTGTCGTGCTCGGCCATGATGATGCCCTTGAACTGCCATGGGCCGAGGGGAGAGTCGCTCATGGCGTAGGCCAGCGTCTCGGTGCCCCCTTCCTTGCGCACCCAGGGGAACGACAGATAGTAGCGTCCCTGGCGCTTGAAGGCAAAGGGACCCTCCTTGAATCCGTCGGGCAGCCCCTCCATGGGTTGCCCGCCCACGAGCATGGGTGGCATTTCGGGCATGCCCTCGCGGCGCGGCATCTGCACTTGCTGCAACTCGCCGTCGAGCTCGAGCATGTTGCTCTTCAGGCGCGCTCCGCGTATGCCCATGCCGCTCCAGTAGATGTAGGCCTGGCCGTCGTCATCGACGAGCACGCAGGGGTCGATGCCGCTGACGCCCTTGATGGGCTGCGGCTCGCAGGTGAAGGGCCCCGTGGGGCTGGTGGCCGTGGCCACGCCGATGCCGAATCCGCGACCGCCTCGGGGAGCAGAGGGGAAATAGAAGTAGTACTTGCCATTCTTCTCCACGCAGTCGGGGGCCCACATGGAGTAGGAGTCGGGCTGCACCCAGGGCACGTTGTTCTGGGTGATGATCATGCCATGGTCTGTCCAGTCGGTGAGATTCTCTGATGAGAACACATGATAGTCGGCCATGCAGAACCAGTCCTGGCGCTGGCCTTCGGGCGCGGGAATGTCGTGAGAGGGATACACGTACACCTTATTATTAAATACGCGCGCGGTAGGGTCAGCCGCATACTGATCCGTGATGATGGGGTTTTGTGCCGCCATGGTGAGTGGTGCACAAGCCAAAAGCGATAGGATGGTTTTGTTCATGTTTTTATGTTTACAGTGTAATTGTATAGTTGATTTCATTTGTCGTCAAGTCTTTGCATGGGGAGTGGGGAAATATCTTGCCCGATTGTTGTTGTGTTGGCCCTGTCTGGGATTGTTGATGCAAATATACGAAAAATCATTGTCGCCAAACGGCATAGGAGTAACAAATGTGCCGGAAAAGGGGACGTTTTGAACGCGATGTTACAATTTGAAAAGTGTCTGTTACATCGCGTGTGTTCACTTTCATTAACAACGCGTATCTTTGCAGCGAAAAAATAGGACAACTATCAACTATATTTCAGTTGTGCTTAAAGCCAACCGGAAGCAGTCAGGCGATTATATTTAATCCTTAATCAATATTACTAATTAATCAAACAAATGTAAGTATGTGGAATCTTAAATCATTGCAAAAGCTGTTTACAGCGCTGTTCCTGCTCTGTTTGTTCCCCATGGGAGCCATGGCTCAGAGTGTAGTGAAGGGAACGGTAAATGATGAGTTCGGTGAACCGATTATCGGTGCCACCGTCAAAGTGGTAGGTACGCAGACGGGAGCTGTGACCGACTTCAACGGTCAGTTCAGCGTCAATGCAGCCTCGAACGCAACTCTCAACATCACCTATGTGGGCTATGTGCCTCAGAAGGTGAGCGTGAATGGTCGTCAGAACATCACGGTAGTCCTCAAGGAGGATGCACAGACACTGAACGACGTGATCGTAGTGGGTTATGGTACGATGAAGAAGAGCGACATCTCGGGTTCGGTGGCTACCGTTGACCAGGATGCCGTGA
>CAMOPD010000218.1 GCA_946622085.1 uncultured Prevotellaceae bacterium
AGCACGCCGCTCACGATGAGTAAATGGCGTGCTTACGAGGCGTGAGTGGCGTGCTCACTACCCGTAAGTGGCGTGCTTACTACCCTATACTGATTTTCAGCACTTTACGGAAGCCCCTTGAGAAGGCCAAAAAAGTTGTGAAATTATTTTACAAAACGCGACAGTTTCATTGGGCTGTTCAGCACACCTCCATGAATGAGCGCATCGGCTCCGGCAGGTCGCTTTCCCCCGGGCATGGAGCATGGCCGTGAGAGGCAGTGCGGGCGGGAAGTGCTTGTACATCTCAGAAAGTTTTCTTACTTTTGCAGCAGAAATCAGAAATGCAATATGGAATACATGTCACAAGAGGGCTACGACAAGCTCGTAGCCGAACTCCATCAACTGGAAAGCGTGGAACTGCCACAAGTGCGCGAGGCCATTGCCGAGGCCCGCGACAAGGGCGACCTGAGCGAGAACTTCGAGTATCATGCCGCCAAGCGCGAGCAGGCACGCCTGCTCAGCAGAATCAGGTTTAAGCAGCGCGTGCTGGAGAACGCCCGCGTCATCGACACCCGCCTGCTCAGCGGCGACGGCGTGCAGCTGCTCAGCCGCGTGGAAATGACCAATCTGGCCAACGGCAACCGCATGTGCTACACCCTGGTGAGCCCCCACGAGGCCAACATCAGGGAGGGCAAAATCTCTGTCAAATCGCCCATTGCACAGGCACTCATGGGCAAGAAAACAGGCGACGAAGTGGCCGTCAGAGTGCCCGCCGGCACGCTCACACTGCGCATAGACAGCATAGAATGAGAGACAGGAACAAACCAAACAAAGCATAAAAACATGACTATGGAGAAGAAAGAGAAACTGACCGTGGTGAAGGTGGGTGGAGCCGTGGTGGAAGATGAAGCCCAGCTGGGACAACTGCTGAAGGACTTTTCGGCCATCCAGGGGCGCAAAGTGCTCGTGCACGGTGGCGGCCGACGAGCCACAAAGACAGCCGCCCTACTGGGCATTGAGACGCAGATGATAGACGGACGGCGCATCACCGACGAGGCCATGCTCGAGGTGGTGACCATGGTCTACGGCGGACTGGTGAACAAGACGGTGGTGGCGAGGCTGCAGGCGCAGGGCGTGAACGCCATGGGACTGACGGGCGCCGACGGCGACGCCATCCGCTCGCACAAACGGCCACTGAAGAACGGCATCGACTTTGGATTCGTGGGCGACGTAGACCGAGTGAACGACGCGGCCCTCTCGACGCTCATCGAGGCCGGCATCACACCCGTCATGGCACCGCTGACACACGACGCCCAGGGCCACATCCTGAACACCAATGCCGACACCATTGCCGCCGAGACGGCCAAGGCGCTGGCACGCCACTACGACGTGACGCTCATCTACTGCTTCGAGAAACGGGGCGTGCTGAGCAATCCCGACGACGACAACAGCGTGATCAGCACCATCCGCCCCGACGACTTCAGCCGCTACGTGGCCGACGGCACCATCAGCGGCGGCATGATACCCAAACTGGGAAATGCCTTCAACGCCATCAGCGCCGGGGTGAGCCGTGTCATCATCACCCAAGCCACGGCCATCGACGGAGAACAAGGCACAGTGATTGAAGGAGAAAAGGGTTAAAAAGGGTTAATACCACGACCAGCCCTGTAACATCAGCCCCATGCCAATCGTCTTTTATACAGAGAGAAGATGAAAAAGATCAGTTTCCGTAACGACGTATTGCCGTTGAAAAACGTGCTCTACCGACTGGCTCTTCGTATAACTCTCAGCAACGAAGAGGCCGAGGACGTTGTGCAGGAAACCATGATGAAGGTCTGGAGTCGACGCGACGACTGGGACGGCATTGAGAACATCGAGGCATTCTGCCTCACCATCTGCCGCAACCTGGCGCTCGACCACATTCGAAAGAAGGGCAACAACAACGAGAGCATCGAACAGAAGCACTACGACTCGCCCGACCGCACATCCAATCCCGACGAGCTGATGATTCAGAAAGACAGACTGCAACTGGTCAGAAACCTCGTCAACCAACTACCCGAGAAACAGCGCAGCTGCATGCAGCTGCGCGATTTCGAGGGAAAGCCCTACAAGGAGATTGCCACCATCCTCGGCATCACGGAGGAACAGGTGAAAGTGAACATCTTCAGAGCACGGCAGAACATCAAACAGAAATTTCAAGAACACGAACAATATGGACTATAAGTACATCGAACAGCTGCTGGAACGCTATTGGCAAGGCCAGACCTCCCTGGAAGAGGAGGAGATTCTGAGAGCCTTCTTCAGCCAAGAGGGCGTGCCCGCCTCGCTGCGCTCCTATCGCGACCTGTTCATCTATGAGCAGACAGAGCGCCGCGAAGACGTGCTTGGCGATGACTTCGACCAGAAAATGCTGGGCCTCATAGACGATGAGCCCCAGACCGTCAAGGCGCGCACCATCACACTGCGCCGCAGGCTCCTACCGCTGTTCAAGGCGGCAGCCATCGTGGCCATATTCCTCACGCTGGGCAATGCAGCACAGGTGGCATTCGACAACAACGACCCCGAGGCGGCCGCCATGGCTGGCTATCAGCAGCCGCATGAAGGCATCTCGGTGGCCATGAGCGACTCCACCGTCATCGACACGCTCAAGCAGAGCAACATCGACGTGCCCATCAAGCCCGAGGAGCCGGCCATCATACTTAAATAAGATATATTTCTATGCTTTCTCTATAATCATGTTTAGTAAAACAAAACGAAACTGTGAAGTTTCAATTCTCTCAAATTTTTCATAACATACTAACGTAAAAAGGAACCAGTCTCATGCGCGAGATGGTTCCTTTTTTTCATGCCTTTTCGGCCAGCACACGGGAAGC
>CAMOPD010000219.1 GCA_946622085.1 uncultured Prevotellaceae bacterium
CCGCCGCTCTTGGGCGAGAGTGAGCGCAGGCCCTTGGGTGTGAGCAGTTCGCGGGTGCAGACGTCGAGCACGCTCTTCTTCTGCTCCTTGGCCAGCGGTGAATAGTCGAGTGCCACGGCAAAAATCATGTTCGGCCGAACGCTCCAGTCCATCATCGGGCCGTCCACATAGTCGAACAGGTAGCCATACTCATTGAGGAAGGTCTTCACGAACGATTCCTTGCAGAGGGCAGCGCGCTGCTCCAGCTCCTCGGCATTGGCAGCATCGTTGTTCTCAACTGCCAGCGAGGCGCAGAACTTCAGAGCGTTGTACCACAAGGCGTTGAATTCAACAATGAAGCCCGTGCGCGGAACCACGGGGCGGCCGTTGGCCGTGGAGTTCATCCACGTCACTGCGCGGTCGCGGCCTTCGGTGCGCAGCAGCCCGTTCTCCTCGAGCGAGAGGTTGGGGTGGCCACCGTCAATGATGTAGCGCATGATGTCGGTCACGAGTTTGCCATACATGTCGTAGCACTTCGTCCGGCCGGCATATTTGGCATACTGCTGAATGGCCCATACGGCCCAGAGCATCACGTCGGGCTGCTCCATCTCGTAGATCTTCACCGAGAGGGGCTTTTCCTCCATAAACTCGCGCAGGCCGCGCTCGGCAGTCTTCATCACGAGCTCAAAATAGTCTTGCTCGTCGATGGCAAGCGTCAGGCCCGGCAGGGCGATGAACGTGTCGCGAGCGCGGCACTTAAACCACGGATAGCCGGCCAGCAGATAGCGGTCGTCGTTGGTTTCGCGATTGTGGAACTGGTGGGCGGCGTTCACCAGGCAGTGGAAGAAATTGTCGCGCGGTGCGCGGTCTTCCATCTCCTTCTCGAAGAGCGACTTCAGGCTGCGCGTCTTAATCTCTGAGATGGCAGCCGAGAAGACGATGCTCTCGCCTTTCTTGATGGGCATCTCAAAGTAGCCGGGCACATAGAGGTCCTCGTTGGAGGCATAGCCGCGCTCCTGCTCCTTGGGATATTCCACGCCACGATACCAGTCGGGCTGGAAGATGAATTCATTCTTCTTGGAGAACTGCATGTAAAGGTCGGGATAGCCGGCATACATGCAGGTGCGTATGCCATTGTCCACCTCGTGATACTCGCGGCTGGCCGTAGAGTTCTCGTGCGTGAACTGGCGCACGCTGCGGAAAGCCAGGAAGGGGCGGAAGCGCAGCGTCGTGGCCGAGTGGGCATCAACGAGCGTGTAGCGAATGAGCAGGCGGTCTTCGTAGTGCTGGAAGAGCACTTCCTTCTTCAGAATGACGCCGCCCACGCGATAGATGGTTGTTGGAACTTTGTCACAGTCGAATTCGCGAATGTACTTGTGACCTTTCGGGCTGAAGTTGTTGCCCTGATACTTGTGCAAGCCCAGATTGAACTCAGCACCATGCTGCACAACCGTCACATCCATGCTGGAGAGCAGCACGTGATTCTCGTCGTCGAGCTCAGGAATGGGCACGACGAGCAATCCATGATATTTCCGGGTGTTACAATCGACGATGGTGCTGCAAGAATAGGCTCCCGAGCGATTGGTGCGAAGCACTTCTCGTGGAAGCGATTCCTGCAAGTTCGTCATCAGAGCTTTTTCTAATCGTAGATAACTCATAGTGATACTCTGTATTTAAGATTTCTATAATGTATGTTTTTAGTTGTTTAAGATTTTGGTCAATGCAAGAAAGTGTTTTCAATGGCAATCTTGAATGGCTCTGTAAAGTTAGTAAATTTTACTGTCTCGGCAAAATAAAATATACGTTTTTCAAGAAATTACTCATTATTTTATATTATGCAACACAAAAAATACAACCCGACATGGAGTAATCTGACAAAAAAAGAGTACTTTTGCAAGCACTTACGTTCCGTAGTATATTGATTTTTTGCACGGGTATTAGCCATTTTAGCAATGTTAGGAAGAAAAGAATCGAGCAAGGAAGAAATAACCGAAAGAATTTGCCGTCTGTGGGAACCGCTCACCGACGACCAGCGCAGCATGCTCTCGCAAGGCATCACTTTGGCCAAATTCAAGAAAAACCAAATCATCTACAAGGAGTTTGAAAAGCCCACGCAGATGATGTGCCTCATGGGCGGCAAGGTGAAAATCTACAAGGAGGGCGTGGGCGGCCACCAGCAAATCATACGCGCCATCAAGCCCGTGGAGCTCTTCGCCTACAGAGCCTTCATTGCCGGCGAAGACTACAAGACGTCGGCCATGGCTCTCGAGCAGAGCCTCGTGGCCATGATTCCCGTCAGCATCGTGGAAAAGCTGATGAACGAAAGCATCCCCTTCAACAAATTCCTCATTCGCCACCTCTCGGCCATGCTGGGCGATTCCGACGACCGCACCGTCAACCTCACCCAGAAGCACATCAGGGGACGCCTGGCCGAAGCGCTCATCTTCCTCGAAGACAACTACGGACTGGAAGAAGACGGCTACACGCTGAGCATCTATCTCAGCCGCGAAGACCTGGCCAACCTCTCCAACATGACCACCAGCAATGCCATACGCACGCTCTCGGCCTTTGCCAACGAGAAGCTCATTGCCATCGATGGCCGCAAAATAAAGATCATACGCGACCAGGAACTGCGAAAGATTTCGAGCATAGGCTGACACCAAGATTATTCTTCACACAGACTTTACCGATTTGAAGTGACGCGCCCGGGCGCGTCAGCCTCCCGCCGGTTCGATATTTTCACGGCAGGGCAATTAGTGACGCGCCGCGGCGCGTCACTAATTGTTCGTGCCGTTTTC
>CAMOPD010000220.1 GCA_946622085.1 uncultured Prevotellaceae bacterium
CTGGCGGCTTCCTCCTCGCTGAAAATCTCGCGCATGGCACTCACGTTCTTGGCCAGCCGCGTCTGGTAGTGCGTGGCTACGGGAATGATGTGGTTCATGGTGAGGTCGCCCAGCACGCGTGCCTCAATCTGTATTTTCTTCGTGTAGGTCTCCCACTTCACCTCGTTGCGTGCGCGCAGTTCCTTTCGGTTCATGATGCCGAGGCTCTCGAACATGCGTATGCTTTCGGGGTCGAGATAGCGGTCGAAGATGACGGGGCACGAGGTCTCCACGTCGAGTCCGCGGCGCGTGGCCTCTTCCACCCACTGGTCGCTGTAGCCGTTGCCGTCGAAGTGGATGGGGCGGCAGGTGCGGATGTCCTCGCGCAGCACTTCAATGATGGCGTGGAAGGTGGCCGAATGCTCTCCCTCAGCGAACTCCGGTTTGTCTGAAATCTCGGCTATGCGTGCGTCAACGCGTTGCTTGAAGTCGGTCAGCGCTTCTGCCACGGCAGCGTTGAGGGCAATCATGGCCGAGGCGCAATTGGCCTCGGAGCCTACGGCGCGGAACTCGAAGCGGTTGCCGGTGAAGGCAAAGGGCGAGGTGCGATTGCGGTCGGTGTTGTCGATGAAGAGTTCGGGAATCTCGGGAATGTCGAGCTCCATCTTCTGCTTGCCGGCCACACTGAAGAGGTCGTCCTTGTCGGCCTTCTCAATGTGGTCGAGCAATTCGCTCACTTGTTTGCCCAGGAACGAGCTGATGATGGCCGGTGGCGCCTCGTTGGCTCCCAGTCGGTGGGCGTTGCTGGCGCTCATGATGCTGGCTTTCAAGAGCCCGTTGTGGCGGTATACGCCCATCAGGGTCTCCACGATGAACACGACGAAGCGCAGGTTCTGCTCGGGTGTCTTGCCCGGGGCATGGAGCAACACGCCGGTATCGGTGCTGAGGCTCCAGTTGTTGTGCTTGCCGCTGCCGTTGATGCCGTCGAAAGGCTTTTCGTGCAGCAGCACGCGGAAGCCGTGCTTGCGTGCCACGCGTTTCATGATCGACATGAGCAGCATGTTGTGGTCTACGGCCAGATTGGTTTCCTCGTATATGGGGGCTATTTCAAACTGGTTGGGTGCCACCTCGTTGTGGCGCGTCTTGCAGGGTATGGCCAGTTCCAGGGCCTGCACCTCGAGGTCTTTCATGAAGGCCTGCACGCGGTCGGGGATGGTGCCGAAGTAGTGGTCGTCCATCTGCTGGTTCTTGGCCGAGTCGTGCCCCATCAGGGTGCGCCCTGTGAGCATCAAGTCGGGCCGGGCTGAGTAGAGCCCTTCGTCCACCAGGAAGTATTCCTGCTCCCATCCCAGGTTGGAGATGACTTTCTTCACGTTCGGGTCGAAATAGCGTGCCACGGCCTTGGCGGCCTCGCCCACGGCTCTCAGGGCCCGTTTGAGCGGTGCCTTGTAGTCGAGCGATTCGCCCGTATAGCTGATGAAGATGGTGGGAATGCAGAGCGTGTCGTCGATGATGAAGACGGGGCTTGTGGGGTCCCAGGCCGAGTAGCCGCGGGCTTCGAAGGTGGCCCTGATGCCGCCCGAGGGGAAGCTCGAAGCGTCGGGCTCCTGCTGCACGAGCAGCTTGCCCGAGAACTCCTCAATCATGCCGCCCTTGCCGTCGTGCTCTATAAAGGCGTCGTGCTTCTCGGCCGTGCCTTCGGTGAGGGGCTGGAACCAGTGGGTGTAGTGGGTGACACCGTTTTCGTCGGCCCATTGCTTCATGCCTTTGGCCACGGCATCGGCAATGGAACGGTCGAGCGGTGCACCGTTGTCAATCACGTCAATGAGTTTCTCATAGACATCGCGCTGCAAGTACTTATACATCTTGGCGCGTGTGAAGACATTCTTGCCGAAAAACTCTGAGGGGCGCTCCACGGGAGCCATCACCTCAAGAGGCTTCTTGAGGAATGCTTCTTCCACAACCTGGAATCTTAAATTAGCCATTGTCATCTCTTTCTTTTGCTATTCGAGTGCAAAGGTAGCGCAAAAAATTGAATTTTGTGTGCAAAGTGACTTCGAAAGTCCACGAGATGTGGCATTTTTCTTCTTTTCCCCTCTTTTTGCTGTCAGTTTTTCACCGTGAGCACCGTGCCGTCGTAGTAGGCATGATATCGTGTGAGCTTCAGTCCCTTTTCTCCTTCGTTGATGAAGCCGTTGTTGTTCAGGTCGTATTTCCGCTTGCAGTTGTTGCACTCGAGCCATTGCCCGTTGTTGCTCCATGCAAGCGGATATTTGTAGAGGGCAAAGTCGTGAACGCAGTTGGGGCACTGGCGGTCGAAGGCATACAGGCCGTTGCCCAGACTGCTGTAGCCGATGATCAGTCCGTTGGCCGCTCCGAGCACATAGCTCACGTAGTTCTCGCGGGCCGTGGTCACCAGGGTCTGCTCGTGGGTCTTGCCGTCGTTCAGTTCGGCGTTTACCGCCACCACGCCGCTTTTCATTTCCGTTGTCACCAGAACGAAGATGCCCGAGGCCAGCGGGTTGAGCGCATGGCGTATGATGCTGGTGTTGTGCAGTTGGGTGTCGAAGGTGAAGAAGCAGGCGTTGCTCGTGTCGTATTCATTCTCTGTTTCGCCGCATGAGCAGAGCAGCACGAGCAGGCAAAGCGAAAGTCGCCGGATGATGGTGTGGAGCATAAATGATTTAAGTTTCGTTAGTTCTCAACTTCTTTGGAGTTAAGTTACAGGAGTTATGGAGTTCTCGTGGGTACGTGGGTGCATCTTCTTT
>CAMOPD010000221.1 GCA_946622085.1 uncultured Prevotellaceae bacterium
GAAGCCTTCACCAAGTACTTCCCCAACGTCAGTGCCACTGGTCTGTGGTTCAATGCCAACAGGGGAATGGCCAAGATGGACATCGACCCCTCGGGCATCATCACACCCGAACTGGGCGCCGCCCTGGCTCAGAGCTTCCCACCCGAAGCACTGGCCGCGCTGGCCAACCCCATGAGCATGTCGATGATGAAGAACGGCACCATTGCCGGCGTCACTGCCGTGCAGCCCGTCTTTGCCGGCGGGCAGATAGTCAACGGCAACAAACTGGCGCGTGTGGGCGAAGAGGTGAGCCGCTTGCAGATGCAACTCTCGGAGAACGAGGTGGAGAAAACCACGGAGCAATACTATTGGCAACTGGTGTCGATGAAAGAGAAAATGAATACCATTGCTGCCGTTGAGGCCCTGCTGGCCGATATCCACAAGGACGTCGACGTGGCTGTGCGGGCCGGAGTAGCCATGCGCAACGACCTGCTGCAGGTGCAGCTGCGACAAAACGACACCGAAAGCCAAAGACTGAAGTTGCAAAATGGCATCGAACTGGTGAAGATGCTGCTCGGACAATATTGCGGCATCACACAGCAATTCGACGTGGCTCTGCCCGACAACAGCCTGCAAGCATCTGCTCTGCCCGACAATCTCAGCGACGGCTCCACCGTGAGCATGCTGCCTGAATATCAGCTTCTGCAAAAGCAAGTAGAGGCCACCGGACTGCAAAAACGCATGGCCCTGGGCCAAAACCTGCCGTCGGTGGCTGTGGGCGCGGGCTACAACTACCACAACCTGTTGGAGAACGACCGCACCTTCGGCATGGTGTTTGCCACCGTCAGCGTGCCCATCAGCGACTGGTGGGGAGGCTCCCACGCCGTGAAACGCAAGAAACTGGAGCACCAGAAAGCTCTCGACCAGCTGGCCGACAATGCCGAACTGCTGAAAATTCGCATCAGGAAGGCATGGAACGACGTCGGAGAAGCCCGGCAACAGCTCACCATCGCCCAGCGCAGCATAGAGCAGGCCACCGAAAACCTGCGGCTCAACCGCGACTTCTACAAGGCGGGCACATCGAAGATGACCGACCTCTTGCAGGCACAGCTGCTCTATCAGCAGGCGCTCGACAGCCACACCGACGCCATGGCTGACTATCAGATGAAGCTGCTGGAATACAGACAGGCCACTGGCGGGGAATAAACGTAAGAGCAGCAGACGCAAGAAGGCGGCGCTAACCTCCAACGGGTTAGCGCCGCCTTCTTGCGTCTGGGCGATGTCAGAAACTACGCAGCCAGGCGCGCAGTTCGAGCTCCATTTCAAGATGATACATAAAGCTGTCGCGAATGCCCCAGCCGTGGCCGCCCGAAGGATAGATGTGGAGCGAGGCAGGCACGTCGTGGCGATAGCACTCCAGATAGTAGTTGAAGCCATTGGCAGGCACCACCACGTCGTCGTCGTCGCTCAGGGCGATGAAGGCGCGGGGCGTGGTGCGCGTCACCTGGGCGTCGTTGCTGTATTCGGTTTCCAGTTTCTTGCGCGCATTGCTGCCCAGCAGGTTGTCATGAGAGCCGCGATGCGTGAAGGCGGGGTCCATGGTGATGACGGGATAGAAGAGAATCTGGAAATTGGGCTTGGCATCCTTCACCGAGTGGGTGGCAATGGTGGAAGCCAGGTGGCCTCCTGCCGAGAAGCCCATGATGCCGATGTCGTTGGTCTTGATGTGCCACTTCTGGGCGTTGCGGCGGACGAGCTTGATGGCCTCCTCGGCATCGGAGATGGGGGCTTCGTATTTGCCCCGTGGCATGCGATATTTCAGCACGATGGCAGCAATGCCCATGTTGTTGAAGAAGGGCCCCCAGTCGTAGCCCTCGTGGTCGATGGCCAGATGAGAGTAGCCGCCGCCGGGGCAGATGACCACGGCACGGCCGGTGGCCCGCTTGGCGTCGGGCAGGAAGACGCGCACCCGGGCGGTGTCTTTCGCATCGCCCGTATTGTGGGGTTGTTTGCCCTGCCAAAGTTTAAGGTCGAATGTCTGCTGCGCAGCAGCTGCCGCGGCAATGGCAAGAAATGCCATAGTGAAAAGTGTCTTGAGGATTTTCATATTCTTTTTGTTCTTTATTTTGGCCTTTTGCTGACGGGAAGAGAATAATTTCCCGACATTCAGTTGCAAAGGTAATGATTTTTTTGTAATATTGCAGGGTCATTAACCGTGAACAATCAACAATAAACAATAAATCTACCTAAATAACGATGAAGACAAAACGTTTTCTTTTGGCCATTGGGTGTCTGACCCTGGCTATGGGCATGCATGCCAAGGTGCGGCTTCCGCACATGATTTGCGACAATATGGTGATTCAGCAGAACACCGAAGTGAGACTCTGGGGATGGGCCAAGCCCAAGACTACGGTGAGGATTTCGGCCTCATGGACCCAGGAAACAACCACCGTGAAGGCCGATAAGGACGGCCGTTGGCTGGGCAGGGTGAAGGCCCCCGCCGCCTCCTACGAGCCGCTCTCGCTGACTTTCGACGACGGTGAGCCGCTGACGGTGAAGAACGTGCTGGCCGGCGAGGTGTGGGTGTGCGCCGGACAGAGCAACATGGAAATGCCCATGAAGGGATTCGGCAACTGCCCCGTGGAGGGATATAACGAGGAAATCATCAATGCCCGCCACTACAAGGGCATCCACTACGTGAAGATTCCGAGCACGATGCGCATG
>CAMOPD010000222.1 GCA_946622085.1 uncultured Prevotellaceae bacterium
CCATGAAGATGCCGTCGAGCCACACCTGGTTGGCATAGATGGCCTTGTGCCACCACACGCCTTCCTTGGTGCGCGGCTGCTTTTCGAGTTGCTTGAAGAAGGTGTTCAGTGCTATGCGGTCTTTCTTCGCGGGATAGAGGTCATACATGCGCAGGATGAATCGTCCCGGGCGGATGTTGTCCAGATTGAAATCGTTGTATTCGTATCCCGTCACGCGGCCTTTCTCGTCAATCATCTTGGCGGGATATTGCTTCAGATATTCCAGGATGGAAGCATTCTTGTAGGCCAGATAGGTGTCGAGCATCGATTCCAGCTCCAGCCCGAGGGCATAGTTCCAGCGGGGCTTCTTGGCAAAGTCGAGCATGTAGGGCTCTGGCACGCGCTTCATCTCCGAAGCCGTCATCCATTCGCTGTATTGCTTGTAGGGCATCTCGCTCAGAATGAGGGAGCCGTTGACGAAGAGATTGTCGAAGTGCACATCCTCCGCCTGGCCTATCTGATAGACGGGCTTGTCGTAGACGCCGTCGAAGCGGCAGTTTTTCACGTAGATGTTGTTCACGGTGTAGGCCAGCGAGTCGGCTTCATAGCCCACAATCATCACACCGTATTTCGACTTCTTGCACGTCACGTTCTCCATGTAGACGTTGCGCACGATGGGGTAGAAGCCTCGGCAGCACACCTCCTTGGGCTCATAGTCGGTGTTGATTTTCAGCACGGCCTCCTGGCAGGTGCCCACGGTGACGTTGCGGAAGTGGATGTTCTCGATGATGCCTCCCCGGCACGAGTTGGTCTTGATGCGCAGCACGCGCTCCAGGTTGGGCGAGTCCATCTGGCAGTTCTCCACAAACACGTTCTGGCATCCGCCCGATATCTCGGAGCCGATGACCACGCCGCCGTGGCCGTCTTCCATGATGCAGTTGCGCACGATGAGGTTTTTCGAGGGCAGGCCCACAAAGCGCCCGGTGGCTCCGGCGCGTCCGTCGGCATTGCGCCCGCTCTTGATGGCTATGCAGTCGTCGCCCGTGTGGAAGGTGCATCCCTCGATGAGCACGTTCTCGCACGACTCAGGGTCGCATCCGTCGCCGTTGGGGCCTTCGTTCCACACCTTGACGTTTCTCACGGTGATGTTCTTCGAGAGCAGGGGGTGCATCACCCAGAAGGGCGAGCGCAGCATGGTGACGCCCTCAATCAGAATGTTCTCACACTGATTCAGGTTCACCAGCTGTGGGCGCAGGCCATAGCCCTTGCCGAAGCGGCGCTGGTCCATGTCCACTCCGTCCTCGGCATACTTCAGCAGGGCGGCGCGGCTGCCCTTGCCCTGGCCCTCGGTGACGGCCGGATTGTCGGGATAGCCTTTCTTGCCGCTCATGGCCCACCACGTCTCGGGCGTGGCGTTGCCGTCGATGGTGCCCTTGCCGGTGATGCCAATGTTCTTGGCCTGGTAGGCATAGATGCAGGGCTGGTAGTTCCAGCAGTCGAGTCCCTCCCATCGCGTGCGCACCAGCGGATAGAGATTGGTGTCGAAGGCGAAGAGCAGCGTGGCTCCTTCCTCAATGACCAGGTTGACGTTGCTCATGAGCGTGATGGCTCCCGTGCTCCACGTGCCGGCGGGCACCACCACGCGTCCGCCGCCCTTCTTGGAACAGAGGGCGATGGTCTTGTTGATGGCTGCTTGATTCTGCTTGGCCGACTTCTTCGGCGAAGCCCCATACTTGTCCACGTAGAAAGTCTGGTCTGCAAATTGCGGCGCCTTGATGTTGTTTTCGATTTGTTGGTAGTCGGTCTCCCACGCATCGGCTGAAAGATTCAGTGCATAGAGCATGCACAAAACCAATGTTTGTAGATATCTCATACGTTTTTAAAGTTTGTTGTTGTCGGTATTAATTGATTATTTGGGATAATTCAAAAAAAACAGCCCTATGATCTTCGCAGACGAGGGCTGTAAGCATTACTACTAAACAATGAGGGAATTTTATTACTCAATCTGAGTCTATTATTAATCCGATTGCAAAGATAGGAATTTTTTTTGTAACGGCCATAAAAAATGACCATAAAAATCGCACAAATTATGAGAAATAAGCATTAATGGTTAAATTATGTTTATAAATGAGTAAATTCCTTGCTTTTATCGTGAATAAACCCTATATTTGTCGCATCTTATTTGCGATTTCAAATGTTTTGAAATCATTTTCTCGAGGTTGACAGCGTCCTGCGTCAACCTCTTTTCTTGCTCCCAGTCCCATCTGTTCGCTCCAGCGGGGTTCTGCTTCGTGCGTCCGGGGCCAAGTGGACCCGTCGGCATGACTCGTGTCTGCCTTTCCGCGCGGCTTGTCCCTTTGCGCCTCTCCTTTCAGCCCGGCTTCAGCAATATGGTCTTCTTTTCTTGCCGACAGACAGGAAGAAGGCTCCCTGCAAAGCCCAAAATGGCTTGTTTCAACCCGCAATCGGCCTGATTGCTGTCTGTTGACTGGAGTCAACGCATCTGTTGACTTAAGTCAACGCACCTGT